>NZ_JBSGWV010000066.1:15354-32113 GCF_053609105.1 Streptomyces sp. NPDC054975 | reverse complement strand
CGCTGCGCCGTCCCCTAACGATATGGGGCGCCCGTACCCTAAGGGTCCCGGGCGCCCCTTCGTTCTTCGTACGCTCGTCGTTCGTCGCCGGCGCTGTCGCTCAGATGCGGACCTGGACGGCACCGGAGAGGCGGTCGTGCAGGCCGCGGCCGTCGCGGTCCCAGATGAGGGCCGGGATGGCGAGGCAGACGAGGACGCTGCGGACGAGCACGCGCGGGAGGCCGAGCCGGCCGCCGGACACCGAGGCGACACGGAGCCCGAAGATCCGCTTGCCCGGGGTCGAGCCGACGGTCCCTACGGTGAGCACGCTCAGGACGAGCAGGATGAGGAGCGCCCAGTTGCCGGTCGCCTGGCTGTAGCCGTCCGTGACGAGGCCGTATGCGATCACCATGCAGAGGGCCCAGTCGACGACGAGGGCACCGATCCGGCGGCCGGGGCGGGCGATCGAACCGGGCCCCTCCTCGGGGAGCCCGAGCTGCTGACCGCGGTAACCGAAGTCGACGCCTGCGTTCTCGGCCGCCGCGCGGGGGCCGGACAGCCATGATCCGAGTGCTTCCCTGTTGTCCACCCGTCCACGGTACTGCGCCCGTTTTTGATCACTTCGGCCCGGGTCCGCATCGCTCGCCCGGGCTGCCGGGCGCACCCGACCCGGTTAACGTGGGCGAAACAAATGGGTCATGCTTGAGAAATCCCGTCTGCCTATGGTCGGGTCCAGCGTGTGCCACCGCACTGGCCGCACGGACGAGCTGCAACCCCGCCCCTCCCCGGGCCGGGAGTAGGAGGAGTTGGATGTTCCAGAACGCCGACGAGGCCAAGAAGTTCATCAAGGACAATGACGTCAAGATGGTCGACGTCCGTTTCTGTGACCTTCCGGGAGTGATGCAGCACTTCACGATCCCGGCGACGGCGTTCGACCCGTCCGAGGAGCTCGCCTTCGACGGCTCGTCGATCCGCGGTTTCCAGGCCATCCACGAGTCCGACATGGCGCTGCGCGCCGACCTGTCGACGGCCCGCCTGGACCCGTTCCGCCGCGACAAGACGCTGAACATCAACTTCTTCATCCACGACCCGATCACGGGCGAGCAGTACAGCCGTGACCCGCGCAACATCGCGAAGAAGGCCGAGGCGTACCTCGCCTCCACCGGCATCGCCGACACCGCCTACTTCGGCCCCGAGGCCGAGTTCTACGTCTTCGACTCGGTGCGCTTCAACACGGCGGCCAACGAGGGCTTCTACCACATCGACTCCGAGGCCGGCGCCTGGAACACCGGTGCGGTCGAGGACAACCGCGGTTACAAGGTCCGCTACAAGGGCGGCTACTTCCCGGCCCCGCCGGTCGACCACTTCGCCGACCTGCGCGCGGAGATCTCCCTGGAGCTGGAGAACGTCGGCCTGCAGGTCGAGCGCCAGCACCACGAGGTCGGCACCGCCGGCCAGGCCGAGATCAACTACAAGTTCAACACGCTGCTGGCCGCCGCCGACGACCTGATGCTCTTCAAGTACATCGTGAAGAACGTCGCCTGGCGCAACGGCAAGACCGCGACCTTCATGCCGAAGCCGATCTTCGGCGACAACGGCTCGGGCATGCACGTCCACCAGTCGCTGTGGCAGAACGGCGACCCGCTGTTCTACGACGAGCAGGGCTACGCGGGCCTGTCGGACACCGCCCGCTACTACATCGGCGGCATCCTGAAGCACGCCCCGTCGCTGCTGGCCTTCACCAACCCGACGGTGAACTCGTACCACCGCCTGGTGCCCGGCTTCGAGGCCCCGGTCAACATGGTCTACTCGCAGCGCAACCGCTCCGCGGCCATGCGTATCCCGATCACGGGCTCGAACCCGAAGGCCAAGCGCGTCGAGTTCCGCGCGCCGGACCCGTCCTCGAACCCGTACCTCGCCTTCTCGGCGCTGCTGCTCGCGGGCCTCGACGGCATCAAGAACAAGATCGAGCCGGCGGAGCCGATCGACAAGGACCTCTACGAGCTGGCTCCCGAGGAGCACGCGAACGTCCAGCAGGTCCCGACCTCGCTCCCGGCGGTCCTCGACGCCCTGGAGGCGGACAACGAGTACCTGCAGGCCGGCGGTGTCTTCACCTCCGACCTGATCGAGACCTGGATCGACTACAAGCGCACGAACGAGATCGCCCCGATCCAGCTCCGCCCGCACCCGCACGAGTTCGAGCTCTACTTCGACCTCTAGAAGACACCACCACGAGGGCCGCCACCCCTGCTCGGGGCAGCGGCCCTCGTCGGCTTGTCCGGACCCTGCGGGGACACCGTGACGGGCCCTACCCCCGAGGTGCACCGCCCTTGCCCCGCCGCTCCTTCCGGAGCGGCGGGGTCTCGGCGTTTCCGGGCGTCCTGCTTGTCGGGGCTCAATCTCCGCAATACCTGGGCGGCGATCTTCACCTGGAGTTTACGATTCCCCCGCATTTCCTTGCCGCTCGTCGAGCGGCCCTGCTGCAGGGAGCGCCGTGTACCCGAACCAGCCGACTCAGCCGTACCCGAACCCCTACGGGCCCCACGCGCCCCCGCCGGTACGGCGGCGGTGGTGGCAGCATCCGGCGGTGATCATCGTGGCCCTGGTCTTGCTGCCGCCCCTCGGCATCGCGTTGGCCTGGCTGAGTCCGTGGAGCCGGACGCAGAAGATCGTGGCGACCGTGCTCTCGGGGATATGGTTCCTGCTTGCGTTCTTGAGCGATCCGCCGACGGAGAAGAAGGACGACGCCAAGCCGAAGGCGGCGGCCTCGGCGACCGCTTCGGCGACCGCCTCCGCTTCCGCGAGTCCCTCGCCGAGCGCGGAACTCGTGATGCCGAACGTCGTCGGCAAGGCGTTCTCGGAAGCGGAGGTCTCCGTGGAGGCGCTGATCGACGGGGAGTTGAGGGCGGACAGCGCCTACGGCGATGTCCGCCTGCCCGCGAACCACACGACCTGGATCGTCTGCTTCCAGGGTCCGGCGGCCGGCGCCCGGCTCGTGGCGGAGTACGCCGACCCGAACGTCCACCTCGTGGCGCCGGGCACGAACTGCCCGGCGACGACCGGGACCGAACTGCACCCCGAGCCCTCGGAGTCGCCGACGCCCACGCCGAAGCCCCCACGCACGGCCCCGACCCCGGCGCCCACGCGGGACGAGGCGGGTGACTCGGGCGGCGGCAGCTCCGTGTCCTACAAGAACTGCACCGCCGTGCGGGCCGCGGGTGCCGATCCGATCCGCCGGGGCGACCCGGGCTACGGGCGTCACCTCGACAGGGACGGGGACGGCGTCGGCTGCGAGTGAGTGGCACGCCCGCGCGTGCGAGGCCCCGGGGAGCGTGTGCTCTCCGGGGCCTCGGCCGTTCTTCGGTGTCGGGGTCAGCGGCCGTAGCGGATCAGGGCGCGGACCATGCGGCAGGTGGTGTCCGAGGGTGGGTGGATGCCGGTGAGCTCGGCCGTGGTGCGTATCTTCTCGTTGCTCGCCCGCGCGGGGTCGTGGATGCCCGCGTCGAGCAGGACGATCGCGAGGCGCATGGCCTTCAGGCGGCGGTTGTGGCTCACGTACCACTCGCGGGGACGGCCCGCGGGGAGCGGCTGCTTCTGGAGGGGCTTCCAGGGTTCGAGGGACGGTGTCCGGATCACGGCGAATGCCATGGGCGACCTCCTGGCGAAAGCGGGGTGGGGGCCCTCCCCGGGACCCTCACCTTCACCCCCTATTTTAGGTGCCACCACTGACAATCGCCCCTGTTCAGACCGGCTTTGAGGGGTGGTGGACGAGCGCGCGCCGGGTACCGTTGGCGCCATGGAGATCTGGATCAATCCCGCCTGTTCGAAGTGCCGTGGCGCGCTGCATCTGCTCGACGAGGAGGGCGCCGAGTACACCGTGCGGCGCTACCTGGAGGACGTACCGACCCCGGCCGAGATCAGGGACGTCCTGGAGCGGCTCGGGCTCGAACCGTGGGACATCACGCGGACGCAGGAGGCGGTCGCGAAGGAGTTGGGCCTCAAGGACTGGGCCCGCGACGAGGCGAACCGGGAGCGCTGGATCGAGGCGCTGTCCACGCACCCCAAACTTATCCAGCGGCCGATCATCACCGCCGACGACGGCACGGCCGTGGTGGGGCGGTCCGACGAGGCCGTGCGGGACGCGCTGTCCCGCTGACGGCTCACCCGGAGGCGGTCCCGGAGGCCAGGAAGCCCGCCACGCGCTCGTACGTCTCCGGCGGAGCGCCCGCCGGGAGGGTGTGGTGCGTGGCGCCCGGCAGCGTCGCCGTCTCCACGTGCGGCACGGCGGCCCGCGCCCCGGCCGCCAGCCTGGCGCTGTCGTGGGCCCGGCTCCGCTCGGCGAGGAGGAGCAGCGCCGGCGGCGTGAGGGTGCTCAGCTCGGTGGCGGTGGGGCGCGGGCCGGTGACGGGACGGGCGCTCGGGAATCGAGCGGCCAGCGCGAGCAGCCGCAGCCACTGCGCGTCGAGCTCCGCGCCGCCCGTCTCCCACCGCAGGAACGCGGCGGTCCGGGCGGGAGTGGGACGCAGCAGCATGGGCAGGGCGCGGAGCAGGTAGCGCGGGCTGAAGCCGGTGAAGCAGTTCGTCGGGTCGAGCAGGACCAGCCGGTCCACGCGCTCCGGAGCCCGTAGCGCGTGGTGGAGGGCGATCCAAGCACCGTAGGAGTGACCGACGAAGGCGGCGGAGTCCAGGCGCAGTCCGTCGAGCAGGGCTCCCAGCCAGGCGGTGAGGTCGTCGACGGTACGCAGGGGCCTGCCGTCCGCCGGCACGCTGCGGCCCGGTTCTCCTACGAGGTCGACGGCGTGGACCCGGTGGGTCAGGCCGAGCGCGGCGGCCATGGCGTACCAGCCGGTGGCGGTGGCGCCGCCACCCGGCAGGAGGAGGACGGGCGGGGCGTCCTCGGGGCCGTGGCTGAGGAGATGGGTCGTGCCGTAGGCGGTGGCCACGTCGGAGGAGGTCGTTCCGGCGGGCCAGCGGTCGAGGACGGCGTCGTAGGCGGCGAGGAAGGCGGGGGCGACGGTGGCAGTGTCGGTGTCGGCGGGCATGGCGCAGACCTCTCGCTAGGCGATAATCTCGCTGAGCGAGATAATACGACGGGAGGGTGGCGCGTGACAGACTCACCGGAGCTGCGGATCTTTCACCTGCTGCGGGCGGTGACGGTCGAATTCGGCCTGCGACAGGCTGAGTTCGCCGCGCGCAACGGCCTGCACGCCACCGACGTCCGCGCCCTGATCTGCCTGCTCGACGCCGAGCGCGCGGGAACGGACACGACCCCCGGCCGGCTCGGCGCGCAGCTCGGCCTCAACTCCGCCGGAACGACCGCCGTCGTCGACCGCCTCGAACGCCTCGGCCACCTCGCCCGCACCCGCGACGACCGCGACCGGCGGCGGGTGCTGCTGCGGGTCGAGGAGAGCGCGAAGGAGCTGGGCCGGGCCGCCTTCGGACCGCTGATCGACGGAACGGTGGACCTGCTGCGGGAGTTCGACGCGGGCGAGGTGGACGCCGTACGGCGGTTCCTGACGGGCGTACGAGAGATCATGACCCCGGATGAACCGGGCGACGGACCGGGCCGCTGACCGGGGCTCAGGCCAGGGCTCCGCATCGGGCGCAGGCCCAGGCTCGGGCTCGGGCCCAGCTCGGGCAAGGGCCCAGGCTCGGGCCCAGGGCTCAGCGCTCAGGGCTCAGGCCAAGGCTCCGCATCGGGCTCAGGCCCAGGCTCGGGCTCACGCCCAGGCTCGGGCAAGGGCCCAGGCTCGGGCCCAGGGCTCAGGGCCCAGGGCTCAGGCCGACGCTCCCCCGAGCCCCGCGGCCGCCGCCACCTGCGCCTCCGCCCCGGCCAGGATCTCCGTGATCCGCGTGCCGAAGCGGGCGTCGCACGGGTGGGGGGTCTGCGTGCGGGCCGACTCGATCAGGGCGTCGATCGCCCGGGTGTACGCGCCCACCGCGCCGTCCCACCCCGGCATCGTGACCCGTCCCTGCTCGCCGTACAGCGCGAGCGCCGCGCCCGTCGCCTTCGGGGGCGCGGAGAGGGTGAGCGTCGCCGTGCTGCTCGCGCCCGAGGTGTGCCGCATGACCAGGTGGTGGGCGTCCGCCGGGCCCCGGACGGCCGTCACCTCCGTGACGTCACCGAGCACCGGCAGGAAGACGGAGAGCACGTGCGGGCCGACGTCCCACAGGCCGCCCTTCTCCCGCCGCCACGGCGAGGCGGCGTACGCGCTCGACGAGCCGGGGGCGAAGAGCGAGCCCAGCCAGTGCGCCTCGCCCAGGAACCAGCCGCCCGCCGTGACCTGTTCGTCGATCCACCGCGCCGTCGGCTCCGCGAAGCGGAGCGTGCAGAAGACGACGGAGGCGACCCCGCCGAGGTCGGCGAAGTCGGCCACCTGCCGCGCGGCCTCGGCCGTCGTGGCCACCGGCTTGTCCAGGAGCAGGTGGCAGCCCATGGCCGCCGCGCGGAGTGCGAGCGTGCACTGGACGTCCGGGGGCAGGGCGAAGGCGACCGCGTCGCAGGTCTCGAAGAGCGCCTCCACATCGTCGTACGCGGTCGTGCCGAAGGCGGCGGCCAGCTCGGCGGCGGCCTCGGGCCGTCGGCCCCAGACCCCGGCGAACTCCACGCCGGGATGCGCGGCGAGCGCGGGCGCGTGCGTCCGCGCGGCCCAGGGGCCGGTGCCGATGAGGCCGATACGAGGCTTGGCGCCGAGGTACGTCGTCATCCCCCCAGTCTGCCGCGCCCCACCGACAGCCAAGCCCGCGGGCCGTCGCCCCACCCGCACTCGAGCCCCCGGGCCGTCCCCCACCCGCACTCGAGCCCTGGGCCGTCCCCCACCAGCACCCGAGCCCGCGGGCCCTCGCCCCCGGGTCGCGTGCCACACGCCCCCCAACCGAGGGGGACGGATGGCATCGAGCGGGCTCCGGGGGAATCCGCTGGCGGCCCCGCCCTCCCCCGGGCTACCTTGCAAGCCGCCGGCCGCGGGACTCCGGTGCGACTTCCGGGACCTGCCTTTGAAGCAACGTTTTCGCTGTTCGCGCCCCCATTCCCCGGCCGGCACCCAGGCCCCCAGCGAGGACCCATGACGAAGAAGCCGACGGACACGCTCTCCGACCTCATCGCCGCCGAGGACGTCCTGCTCTTCGTCAACGCGGCCGTCACCGCCACCGGGCAGCGGGAGTTCCGCTCCACCGCCGGGGAGCAGCGGCTGTCCCTCGCGTTCCTGCACGAGTACGTCCGGGTCAACTACCGCCCCGTGTACGCCGCCACGCTCGCGCTCGACATCAACGACCACAACGCGGCCCTGATCGTCGAGCAGTTGCTGCGCACCGCCGACGAGGCCGGCGGGCCGGACGAGAAGCGGGCCGAGGGGCGGCTGATCGCCGCCCGGCTCGCCGCGCTGCCCCCGCAGCGGGTCTACCGCCTCTTCCGCGCCCTGCGGGCCGCCAAGGTCAACAACCGCCGTACGCGCGCGATCGTCCGCGACTGGCTGGCCGGCCGCGCCGACCTGGGCCATGACGCCGTCAAGTACCGCACGGGCCTGAAGGCCGTCGCCCGGCACACCCATCTCCCCCTCCCCTGCGGCGAATCGGGCGACTTCCTCTTCGCACCCGCCCGGCGCGTCCGCTACGAGCACCCGTACCTGGACGCGTACCGCCGTGCCCGCTACGAGCAGGGGGCGCTGTACGAGCTGCCGTTCACCGTCGCCGAGGGGTTCGCGGCCCGGCACGGCGTACCGCACGAGGTGTTCCTGGAGCGGATCGCGCCCCGGATGACCCGGCTCGAGCGGCTGCGGACCGAGCGGGCGCGCGATCTGACCGTGATGCCGCTGACCCGGCTCGCGCTCTACGTCCTCTCCCTCCCCTTCGAGGAGCGGGCGGCGCGGCGCGCCGAGCTGACCGGTGCGCTGCGGGCGGCGGCGCGCCGCGTGGCGGGGCCGTACGCCGGGAGCTGGGGGCGGGTCGCGGCGGTGCTCGACGACAGCTACTCCGCCTCGGGTTCGGCCGTGAAGCGGCGCCGGCCGCTGGCGGTGGCCCTGGGCTGCCACTTCCTTCTCGACGCGCTCGCCGCACCGGGGGCGTACCGCGCGCACTGGACCTCCGGCGCCACCGATCCGCTGCTCGTACGACCCTGGGGACCGACCCCGCTCGGGACCCGGATCCTCGACGCCCTGGAGGGGCCCGAAGGCCGCGTCCCCGACCGGCTGGTGATCGTCTCGGACGGGTGGGACAACGCGCCGCCCGGCCTCGCGGGCGAGGTGCTGCGCGTCTGGCGGACCCGGATCGACCCGGAGCGCCGGACGAGTGCCGTCCATGTGAACCCCGTATACGACGCGAACGGATTCGACGTGCGCCGGCTGGCGCCGAGCGTGCCGACGGCCGGGATCCGGGACGCGGAGGACCTGGCGGCGCTGGTGGAGATCGCCCAGTTCGCGGAGGGGCGGACAGGGCTCGCGGAGCTTCTGGCCTATCTGGACCGGAGGGTGGAGCTGTTCCTGAAGGGGGCGCGAGGGTGACCCGGATCGATCTGACCGGTCTGGAGGTCCGTCCCGCGCAGGTGTGGGGCGGCGTCCGGCTCGTGCCGCTGGTCCGGGCCGAGCCCGTGGAGGGGCTGCGGCTCCACCGCGAGGCGTACGGGGCGGCCGCCCACGGCTTCGTCGACCTAGGGGACCGCACGACGTACACCTCGTACATCCCGCACGGCTTCGTCGCCGACTGGTCCGGCCAGGCGCGTGAGGCGGCGGCGTACGGCACCCGGCTCGGGACCGACGGGCCGGCCGCCGTGCCCGTACGGCGCGGCCACCACCGCCTCGCCAAGCGCCGGCGCAAGGACGGGCAGGCGGAGAAGCGACTGCGGTTCCTGCCGCTGCACCTCGCCCTGGAGGGCTACCTGGCGCTCCACTTCGGCGGTCCGTCCGTCGTCTGGGACGAGTGGTCCCAGCAGGCGGTACGCCAGGGGCTCTCGCCGCGCGGCGAGGCGGCGTACGCGGGGTGGAGCGTGCCGGGGCTCGCGGAGGCGTTGCGGATCTTCGAGATCCACCCGGGGCAGTGCGGAGTGATGCTGTACGTCGCCGACGCCCTGGCCGCCGCCTTCGTCGTGCCGCACCCGGCGGACTACCGCGCCCTGCATCCCACGCTGATCGAGGACCTGTACGGGGAGCTGATCCACCAGTACGCCTTCTACGGCGCCGAGGTGCCGGAGTTCACGGCCCGCATCCGGGACGGGGCGGGCTCCGTCCGCACGCTCGCGGATCTGCGGGCGGCGGCCCGGGCGCAGGAGCGGTCGTGGGCGGCGGCGCACGACGGGCTCATGGCGCGGGACCTGCTGGAGACGTCGTACGCCTTCGAGCGGGTGTACCGGATGGATGCGTACGATCTGTACCGGTTTCTCCCGCCGTTCCTGCGGGGCGGGCAGGAGCAGCACATCGGCGAGCTGATCGCCGACCGCAAGGGGCGGACGCTGTACCTGAAGACCTTCCGGCTCTCCGAGAACCAGATCCGCCGCGGCCATCTGCTGCGCCGGCTCGCGGACTGCGACTGGCACCTGGGGCGTACGGCCGAGGCGCTGGGGACGACGTACGCCGAGCTCGCACGGCGTGTCGAGAACGCCGGCTTCGGGTCGCTGCTGCACGCGCACGAGGTCCGGCGGAGGGTCCGCGAAACACAGGAAGGCTGAGTAACACGGGGTTCACATTCGGGCAACGACCGGGAAATCCCGTGTTGCCAAGCTGCGCGCAGACAGACACACCGCAGCTCTCGCAGCGTCGCGAGCCGCAGCACGCTCCCGCAGCAGCAGCACGCCAAAGGATGAGGCCCGTGACCTTCAAGGCTGAGTACATCTGGATCGACGGCACCGAGCCGACCGCGAAGCTTCGCTCCAAGACGAAGATTCTGCCGGGCACGGGCGCCACCCTGGAGGAGCTGCCCATCTGGGGCTTCGACGGATCCAGCACGAACCAGGCCAAGGGCCACGCCTCGGACCGTGTCCTCAAGCCGGTCTTCGTCTGCCCCGACCCGATCCGCGGTGGCGACGACATCCTGGTGATGTGCGAGGTCCTCAACACGGACATGACGCCGCACGAGTCCAACACGCGTGCCGCGCTGGCCGAGGTCTACGCGAAGTACGCCGCGCAGGAGCCGATCTTCGGCATCGAGCAGGAGTACACCTTCTTCGACGGCGAGCGCCCGCTCGGCTTCCCGGTCGGCGGCTTCCCGGCCCCGCAGGGTGGCTACTACTGCGGCGTCGGCGCCGACGAGATCTTCGGCCGTGACATCGTCGAGGCGCACCTGGAGAACTGCCTGACGGCGGGCCTGGGCATCTCCGGCATCAACGCCGAGGTCATGCCGGGCCAGTGGGAGTTCCAGGTCGGCCCGCTGGCGCCGCTGGAGGTCGCGGACCAGCTGTGGGTGGCGCGCTGGCTGCTCTACCGCACGGCCGAGGACTTCAAGGTCTCGGCGACGCTGGACCCGAAGCCGGTGAAGGGCGACTGGAACGGCGCGGGCGCGCACACCAACTTCTCGACGAAGGCGATGCGCGAGGGCTACGACGCGATCATCACCGCGTGCGAGTCGCTGGGCGAGGGCTCGAAGCCGCTCGACCACGTCAAGAACTACGGCGCCGGCATCGACGACCGCCTGACGGGGCTGCACGAGACCGCCCCGTGGGACGAGTACTCCTACGGCGTCTCCGACCGCGGCGCCTCGGTCCGCATCCCGTGGCAGGTCGAGCAGGACCAGAAGGGCTACATCGAGGACCGCCGCCCGAACGCGAACGTCGACCCGTACGTGGTGACCCGCCTCCTGGTGGACACCTGCTGCGAGGCCCTGGAGAAGGCCGGCCAGGTCTGATCCGCGCTCGCTGTCCCGTAGGGGCGCCCACCGTCGACACGGTGGGCGCCCCTACGGCGCTTTCGGAGCGGCAGCCGACTACGAACGGGCCTTCGATGGTTCGCACGTACTGCTGATCGCAATGAAACCCCGCTTGTCTGCCAAGACGGAGGGTTAGCGTCGAGGGCGTGAAGTTGGTTGTGCGGGTGAAACTGCTGCCGACGCCCGCGCAGGCGTCAGCGCTTGAGGCGACACTGCGCACCTGCAATGAGGCGGCGAACTGGCTGTCCGAACGAGCCTTCAAAGCGGCGCGGGCGTCTCGAGCCGCCCTACAAGCGCTCGCGTACGCCGACTTGAAGGGACGGGGGCTCTCGGCGCAGCCGGCGCTGCACGTCCTGAGGAAGGTCGCCGACGCGTACACCACCCTCACCGCGAACCTCGAGGCTGGAAACCTGGGCAGGCCGGGATCGAAGCGCCGTCGCCGGGCCGCCTGCAAGCCCGTCATCTTCCGATCCGACGCAGCGCAACCTTTCGACGACCGGTGTCTGTCCTGGCAGATGGACGAGCGCACAGTGTCGATCTGGACCACTGCCGGACGGATGAAGAACCTCGCCTTCATCGGACAGGGCGAGCAACTGGCCACGTTGACCGCGTACCGCAAGGGTGAATCGGATCTGCTCTTCCAGGGCGGACAGTGGTTCCTGGCTGCGACCTGCGAGGTCCCCGAGGGGGAGGCAAGCACCGCTCCCGACGGCTTCATCGGGGTGGATCTAGGAATCGTGAACGTCGCCACCACCTCGACGGGCACCCAGCACGGCGGGCGCCGGCTCAATCGCCAACGCCAGGCCGCCCGCGCGTTGCGCGCGAAACTCCAGAAGAAGGGCACGAGGTCCGCCAGGCGGCGGGCGAGAAAGCGCGCGGGAAAGGAAGCCCGACGGGCTCGGGACATCAACCACAAGATCAGTAAGCGCATCGTGGCGGAGGCTCAACGCACTGGTCGCGGCATCGCCTTGGAAGACCTCACGGGCATCCGCGAGCGGGTACGGCTACGTAAGCCCCAACGCGTCACGCTGCACTGCTGGGCTTTCCGCCAGCTCGGCACGTTCATCGAGTACAAGGCACGACGCGCAGGCGTGCCCCTGGTGTACGTCGATCCGGCCTACACCAGCCAGGAATGCTCCCAGTGCCACCACATCGAACGACGCAACCGGCCCTCGCAGGCCGTGTTCGCGTGCAGGTCCTGCGGCTTCGTTGAGCACGCGGACCTGAACTCGTCCCACAACATCGCCGCTCGCGGCTGGTGGACGTGGGTCCGCGGGGCTGAGTCACAAGCCCCTGCCCTCACGCTCACCGTGTGACGGCTGGACGCAGCCGGACCTCGTCGAAGCCATCGACGATCCGAGCAGCAAACTTGGGACTGTTCCTATTCCCGAGTAGTAGACTAGGGATATGGCCATCTCCCAGAACGACACCGCGACAGGTCGTCTCGACCTCGAGCCGTTCTGGCCTTCCCGGCAGCACCACGACTTCGACCGGTGCTGTCGGCGCGTGAGGAACGCGTCGGCCCTCTAACGCCCCGACCGGGATGTGAACCGGTCCTGCGGCCTTCGGTCGGCGCGCGAACGACGGCGTACGTCTCCGAATCGCGCGAAAGAGCTTGCCATGGCCCACACCCGGACCGCTTCCCTCACGCCCCTCCGTCCCGCCCGGCAGCGGCTGCGAGCCGTCGATCCGCAGGAGGTCGTCGACCTCTCGCAGGTCGCGGAGTTCCTGCCGCCCGGGGCCACCCTGCTGCCCGCGCCGCCGCACGCCCTGCCGACGCTGCCCGGGCGGCCGCCGATGGTCGGGTATCTCGTGCTCCTGCCCGCCGACCGGCAGGCGCCCGGCGTGCCGACGGACGGCGCGGGGCCCGTCTCCATCGACTCCGCCCGGCGCGTGGCTCATGTCGACGGGGTCGAGATGGACCTGACGTACCTGGAGTTCGAGCTGCTCGCCCACCTCGTCGCCCACCCCCACCGCGTCCACACCCGCGACCAGTTGGTCACGACGGTCTGGGGGTACGGGCACGTGGGCGACGGGCGGACCGTCGACGTCCATGTGGCGCGGCTGCGCCGCAAGCTGGGCGCCGAGCACCGCCGCACGATCCAGACCGTGCGGCGGGTCGGCTACAAGTACGCGCCCTGATCAGGCGGTCCGGGACCTCGCCCTCAGCCGGGCCACCAGGCCGAGGGCGAGGTCCACGACCAGGAACGCCACCAGGCTGAGCCCCAGCATCGGCACGAACCAGCCGACCAGCGCCGTCGCCGCGAGCAGCGGCAGCATCATCGTCGGCGGAACCTTTCGCCACGTGCCGCGCGCGACCGGGCGGCCGGGGCGGCGCAGCCACCACATCCGGTAGCCCCAGACGATCAGCAGGATGAGCGCGAGCGTGAGCGCGGCCAGCGCCAGCTGGTTGAACAGGCCCAGGAACACGCCCATGTGGATGTCGATGCCGAAGCGGGTCAGCTTCGCGAGCACCGGGTAGTCGGCGAACCGGAGCTCGTCCATGACCGTGCCGTCGGCCGGGTTCACCGCCACCGAGTCCAGGTGCACCGGGAACTGGGCGTCGGTCTCCTTGACCACGTACCCCTTGCCCTCGGAGGGCAGGACGACGGAGATCTTGCCCTCGATGCCCTTCGCGGCCGCTGCCGCCGTCACCTTGTCGATGCCGACGTCCGGGCCCTTCGGCGCGGCCGTGTGGCCGCCCATGTCGTGGCCCTCGTGCTCCGAGGAGCCGCCGGCCGCGCCGCTGTCGAGGGTCGCGGAGACGGTCGGGGTGGCGCCGCCCAGCTGGTCCTGGACCGCGCCGATGTTCTCACCCGCGTACCGCGACCAGGTCAGACCGGTCGCGGAGAGCATGACGAGGCCGACCACCGCCCACAGGCCGACCGTGCCGTGCCAGGACAGCGTGCGGCGGCGGGACTTCGGGCCGCGCTCCGGTACGAAGAGGGCGCGGCGGTTCTTGCGGCGCCTGCCGAGCCAGAGCAGCAGGCCGCCGAGGGCTATCACCCACAGCCAGCTGGCGGCCAGCTCGCTGTAGTTGCGGCCGAGGTCGCCCAGGTGCAGATCGCGGTGGAGTTCGTCGATCCAGGTGCGCAGCGGGAGCGCGCCGGAGCTGCCGTAGCTGGGGAGCTGGCCCCGGACCTCGGCGGTGTACGGGTCGACGAAGACGGCGAGGGACTTGCCCTCCTCGACGTCCGGGTCGGCCATGAGGACGCGGGTGGTGGCGCCGTCCTCGGCGGAGGGCCAGACGGCGGTGACGGTGCCGTTGGGGTTCACCTTGGTCGCGGCGTGGACCTGCTGGGAGAGCGGCAGGACCTTGTCGCCGACGGGGACTTCCAGCTCGTGCGCGTAGACGATCTTCTCCGCCTGGAAGGAGAGCGCGTAGAGCAGGCCGCTGGCCGCGGCGACGAGCAGGAAGGGGGCGATGAGCACGCCGGCGTAGAAGTGCAGGCGCAGGACGAGGGGGCGCAGTGCGCTCCAGGTGCCGGTGGTGGGGGACTTCTCGGGTGGCGCCTCGGGGGTTTCCGGGCGCGCGAGATCGTCGATGGTCATGACTGTCCTAGGAGTCGGTGTCGACAGGGGAATCGCCCCCGGTCAGACGTGTGCTCCGAGGGCGGTGGCGCGGGGTGCGGACAGCCGGGGCGGGCCGCGCCGGGAGAGGGCGTGCGCGAGGACCACGCCGTGCGGTCGGCGGGGCGTACGGGGGCGGGGGCGTACCTGGTGCGGCGGTTCGGGCACGCGGACGACCGCGAGCAGCAGCCGGAGCGGGGCGAAGGCGAGCGCCCCGACGGTCCGGGCGAGCGCGAAGAGCGCGGCCTCGCCCCTGGCCAGCCAGAGGCCGCAGACGAGGGCGGCGAGGAGGTGCGCGGCGAGCATCCCGGGGGAGGAGTGGCCGCCGACGGCGGTCACCGCCGTCTCCATGACCCGATCCATCGACGGGTCCAGGGGCGCGTGTCCCGTCGCCCCGTGGCCCGTCGCCGTGTGTGCGCCCGTGGCTCGGTGCGACTGGCCCGCCGAGAAGATCAGGTGCAGCACCGTCTGTACGGCTGCCAGTCCGCCGGCGATCGCGTACGCGCCCCGCCGTCGGCCACCCGCCAGCCACGCCAGGCCGCCCGTGACGGCGAACGCCGTGCAGAGCGAACCCGCCGGGATCTCGTGCGCAGACATGGACGAATGCCCCACCGCGGCCAATACCACGCAGACCGCCGCGAACAGTGCGGCGCGCAGGGCTCGTATCGGCGAGCAGGCATCCGTCATGATCCGGCCATGGTGACATCCCGGCCCCGGGGGCGTAAGACCGCCTCCCTGGTCAGCACGGCGAACGAAAGTACGAGCCGTGTCGGCTGAACGGATGGGGCGTGGCGTGCGTATGTTGGCGCATGCGACGCACACGAAAACGTTCGACACGCGCGAAACGAGCGGTGGCCGCCTCCGTCGCCCTGATTCTGGGTGCGGGCGGCCTGGTCGCCGCCAATGTCTACGCCTCCGCCGGCGAGAGCCGGGGCGACCGCCCGCCCGACCGGCGGAACGCGGTCTCGACGATCGACTGTCCCGACGCCGCCGAGGAGCTGACCGACGTACCGGAGTCCGCGCGGGGCTCGGTGGACCGTGAACTCGCCGCCCTGGACAGTCAGATCACCGCCGCCTACCAGCGGCTGGCCGACGACCGGGAACAGGTGGAGAGCGACCCGGACTTCGCCGAGCAGCAGATCCTGACCCCGCTCAAGGACGAGCGGCTCCCCGTACTGCAGCGGATCGGGCAGTCCGTGGGCGAGCCGCTCGACGGTCTCGCGCCCTGCACCCTGCGCGCCGACGACGAGCCTAGCGGAGGCGGCCGGGGGACGGACGAGCAGAGGGGGGCCGAGAAGGGGCAGTCCGGGAACGGGCCCGAGGCCGCCGACTTCGTCGACATCCGTTCCGTCCGGCCGAACGTGAAACTGCCCTCGCAGCGCCAGGGAGGCTCGCGCGGCTCGTTCACCACCAACTGCGGCCGGAACCAGAACGGAAAGTTCAACCCGGACAACGTCATCGTCGCGCCGGGTGTGAGCAACGGCGCCCACCACATGCACGACTACGTCGGCAACCAGGCCAACGACGCCTTCGCGAGCGACCAGGACCTCGCCCGGGGCCGGACCACCTGCCGCAACCAGGGTGACCGTTCGACGTACTACTGGCCCGTGCTGCGGCTGCAGAACGGGCAGGCCGAGGACGACGCCGACGCGGACGGTGGTGGCAAGGACCAGAACGTCGGCGAGATCCAGACGCCCGCCCAGGTCACCCTGAACTTCGTCGGCAGCCCCGTCTCCAAGGTCACCGCGATGCCCCGCTTCCTGCGGATCATCACCGGCGACGCGAAAGCCTTCACCAACGGCGACGCGAACGCCAACGCCTCGTGGTCCTGCACCGGGTTCGAGAACCGCCAGCTGAAGGACAAGTACCCGATCTGTCCGCAGGGCAGCAAGGTGGTGCGGACGTTCCGCTTCCAGAGCTGCTGGGACGGGCGGAACACCGACAGCGCCAACCACCGCACCCACGTGGCGTTCGCCGATCCGGCGAGCGGTCGGTGCGGCAAGGGCTTCCGCGCCATCCCGCAGCTCGTGCAGCGGATCGTCTACGACGTGCCTCCCGGGCCCGGCTTCGCCGTCGACTCCTTCCCCGAGCAGCTGCACAAACCGGTCACCGACCACGGCGACTTCATCAACGTCTTCGACCAACGGCTGATGCGGAGGGTGGTGGACTGCGTCAACAGCGGACGGCGGTGCACGTAGCCCCGCCGTCCGACCTCTAGTGGTGCCCGGTGGTGCCCGAGGGATGCGTTCCGTGGGGCGCGGGGGTGGCGCACCGCCCCACCCGCCCCCCCCGGACCCCCACCCCCCACCCCCCCCCCCCCCCCACCCCCCCCCAGCCGCCGCAGCGCAACCTAACCCCC
>NZ_JBSGWV010000066.1:0-15344 GCF_053609105.1 Streptomyces sp. NPDC054975 | reverse complement strand
GCGGCCCGCCCGCTGGGGGCGCCCGGGGGTCCCCGGGGTTTGGGGCCCGGGGGCGGCGGTGTGCCCCCCCCCCCCCCCCCCCCGCAGCCGTACCCGCTCCACCGTCGCCGCCTCGCCCGACACCGCCCACTTGCGGCCGACGAGATACGAACCGCCGTAGTCCTTGGCCTGGTTGAGCCACTCGCGCAGTCCCCGGTCGGTCGCGAAGGTGGTCAGGACGTACGTACCGTCGTCCGTCGCGCAGCTCGTCTGGCGCAACTCCGACGCGTCCGTCTGCACGTCCGGGGCGCAGCCGGCCCGCTCCGCGATCTCCTCCAGGCTGCCACTCGCCTCATCCGGCGCGGGCGTGGACTCGCACGCCGCGAGGGCGAGCAGGATCGCGGCCACCGCTGCCGTTCGTCGCGTACGCATCAGCATCCGCCCATCCTGCCCGCCCGGCCGCGCCGGAGTGGGCGGAATCCGATCGGTTACGGTTTGGTGGGGTATGACCGGATGATGTACCGATGACGTACCGCTGACCTACTGCCGCCCCACCGCTGTCGTACCGCTACGGAGGAGTCGACGCCTTGCCCGCCATCCCCGCCACCACCGTCGCCAACCTCCGTGACCTGGGCACCCTCCCCCTCGGCCGGGGCCGCAGCGTCCGCTCGGGCCGGCTCTTCCGCTCCGCGCAGCTCGACCGGCTCGACCCCACCGAGGCCGCCGTGGCCGCGCTCGGCATCCGTACCGTCGTCGACTTCCGTACCGCGCCCGAGCGCGCGGACCGGCCCGACCGCGTACCGCCGGGCGGGCGGCTGCTCCTCGCGGACGTGCTCGCCGACCATCTGGCCTCCAGCGGGCTGCCGCCCGCCGCCAAACTGAAGTCCCTGCTCACCAACCCCATGCTGGCCGAGCAGGCCCTCGGCGGGGGCCGGGCCCACGAGGCCTTCCTGCGGACGTACCGGGCCTTCGTGTCGACCGACTCCGCCCGCCTCGCCTACCGGGCGTTCCTCACCGAGCTCGGCGACCCGCGCGGCGGTCCGCTGCTCTTCCACTGCACGGCAGGCAAGGACCGGACCGGCTGGGCGACGACGATCGTGCTGACGCTGCTCGGCGCGGACGAGAAGACGGTCATGGCGGAGTACCTGTCGGTCAATCCGGCGGTGCGGCAGGCGTTCGCACCGATGATCGAGGGGTTCACGGCGCAAGGTGGCGACCCGGACCTGGCGCTCGCCCTGATCGGGGTCGTGCCGGAGTACCTGACGGCGGCGCTCGACGAGGTGGCGGTCCGGCACGGCTCGATGGAGGCGTACGTACGGGACGGGCTCGGCGTCCCCGACGAGGTGACGGACGTGATCCGTGAGCGGCTGACGGTGTACGAGGCCTGAGCCGCAGGGCACCCCCGGGGGCGCCCCTCCGTGGTGACCATCGCACCATTCGCTCGTTCTGCTGAATGTGAGCACCCAGGAACTCGACACCTCTCCCCTCGATCCGATCGATGTCGAACAGGCCGAGGCGGCGCTCGTGGAGCACTACCCGCGCCTTGTCCGGATCGCGTACCTCGTGCTGCCGCCCTCGCTCGGCCGCAACCGGCGGGTTCTGACCGCGCACGCGCTCGTCCAGGGCGCCCTGCCGCGCCGTCGGACGTCCCGTGCCGGGATCCCGGGAGCGCGCCGGGCCGAGGACGCCGTCGACCCGGGGTACGCGTACGTGCGGGGCGAGGTGCTGCGGCAGGCGCTGATCGCGGGGCTGCCGCTGCTGCGCCGGGCGCTGCCCCGGCGGGCGCAGTTCCCGCCGCTGCTGCCGCAGGTGTGGGGGCTGCGGGTGTTCCCGCGCGCGGGCGGTGCCGACGAACTGGCCCTGGACCAGCGGCTCTCCGCCCTCTCCGGCCCCGCGCGCGCGGCGTACGTGCTGCGGGGCCTGGAGCGGCAGGGGGACCCTGAGGTGCTGCGGGTGCTCGCGGCGGCCGGGGTCTCGGGGCCGGTGGCGCGGGCGGCGCTCAAGGAGGCGGACGCGGTGCCCGCGGCGCTGGGGATCGGCACGGCAGGCCTCCTGGACTCGCCCGAGTTCGATCCGTGTTCGCTGCAGGTCCGGCCGCCGGACCTGATGCGCCGCCGTCAGCACGGCCGGGCGGCGCTCGCCGCGCTGGCCGCCGTGCTGGTGTGCGGGACGCTGCTCGGGCTGCCCGGCGGCGGCTGGGGGCCCGGCGGCGCCGCGGCGCCGTCGTACGCGCGCAATCCGGCGGCCGAGGCGGCACTCGACCCGGGGAAGCTGAGACGCGTCCCGGCCGGGTTCTGGGAGGCCTCGGCGCGGACGGACTTCTCGGTGTGGCCGGCCAGGGGCGGCCTGGTGGACGACCGGCCGCTGCTGCGGCGGGCGCTCGCGGTGTGGGCCAGGCCCGGAAGTTCCGTACGGTCCTCCGCGACGCCGGGGACGCCGGTGGGCCCGCCGATGGGCGCTCCGCAGCTGCTGTACGCGGGCGTGGTCGACGGGTCGCGGGTGGTGCTGTTCCACGACGGGCTGCGGGCGGTGCGGTACGCGGAGCCGTTGGCCGGGACGGCGGGGGCCGCGCTCGACTTCGCGCGGACGGACGGGGCGGACGTGGTGGGCTCGGCGGCGCTCGTACTCTCCCGCACGACGGCCAACGTGCGCTATCTGACGGCGCCTTGGGTGCGGGAGACGGCCGTACGGGACCTGATGGCACCGGCCGAGGAGCCCTGGCGGCTGGTGCGCGACGCGCACGGGGTGACGGAGCCGCTGCTCAGCCCGGCGCAGGCACGGGGGTGCACGGCGTGGAACACGCTCCAGGTGCGGGACGCGACGGGCGTGCGGCTCCTCGCCGACCTGGGCGAGCTGGCCCCGGCCCGGCTGACCTCGGGGCCGCCGTCGGCGCCGCGGGACGTGACGGGACAGGCGGCGCGGGAGCTGTGGGCGCGGGCGGCGTGCCGGCTGACGGCGGTCCGTTCGCACGGGGTGCGCTCGGTGAACGCGTGGCCGTTCGCCGAGCAGCGGCTGCCGGAGGACGGGGGCCGGGCGGCCTGGGTGTGCGCGCGGGCGGAGACCTGGCGGGGCACGGGGAGCCGGGTCCTCGCCCAGTTCCAGGTCCCGGCGCCGGGGGTGGCGGCGGCCGTGGTGGCGCAGGCGGAGGAGTCTCCCGCGTGCGGGGTGCGCGAGCCCCGGGTCCTCGCGGGCGTGCTATGGCAGGCGAAGAGCGGGCACTGGTACGTCCTGGCGGCGGGCAGCGAGGGCTTCGTGTCCCTGCGGACCACGGGCGGGGCGAAGGGCGAGGCGGAGGACCGCCTGCTCGCGGTCCGCGCGAAGGCGGGCGCCCGCGCCGACCTCGACGGCACCCTGCGGAACGGGACGCGGGTGGGCGCGCTGCGGTGAGTCAGGGGGCGTCGGGCGCCCGTCCGCCGCGGCGCGTCAGGGGCGGCCGGCGGCCGTGTGAAATCTCGTGCACGACCCTGTTGCCAACTGCTTACCCCTCAGTACATTGACGGCATGTCTAATACGCAGCCTGCACCGGTGGCGTCGGAGCACATCGAACTCAAGGCCCGCAAGGTCTCCTTCGACTGGGAGGAGACCCCGCTCCACTGGGTTCCCGGCGACCCGTTCACCACCCACACCATCAACGTGCTGCACCTGCTGCTCCCGGCCGGTGAGCGGTGGTTCGTGCACGTCTACAAGCAGGTGCTCCCCTTCATCACCGACGACCGGCTGCGTACCGACGTCATCGGCTTCATCGGCCAGGAGGCCGTCCACTCCCAGGCCCACGACGACGTGCTCCCGCACCTCAAGAAGCTCGGCCTGGACCCCACCCCGTACACCGCCCAGGTCGACTGGTTCTTCGAGAAGCTGCTCGGCGACCGGACCCTGCCGCCGGGCCGGCCGCGCCGCTGGTGGCTGATGGAGCGGGTCGCGCTGATCGCCGCCATCGAGCACTACACCGCCTTCCTGGGCAACTGGGTCCTGAACGCCGAGGAGTTGGACCGGCGGGGCGCGGACCCGACGATGCTGGACCTGCTGCGCTGGCACGGTGCCGAGGAGGTCGAGCACCGCTCCGTCGCCTTCGAGCTGTTCATGCACCTCGACGGCGGCTACCGGCGCCGTGCCCGCACGTGGGCCGCCGCCTTCACGGCGCTGGTCTTCCTCTGGCAGCGCGGCGCCCGCTTCTT
Source organism: Streptomyces sp. NPDC054975 (assembly GCF_053609105.1). Classification (NCBI taxonomy): domain Bacteria; kingdom Bacillati; phylum Actinomycetota; class Actinomycetes; order Kitasatosporales; family Streptomycetaceae; genus Streptomyces; species Streptomyces sp. NPDC054975. The sequence continues at coordinate 11,190 of NZ_JBSGWV010000066.1, read as the reverse complement.
CATGGAGAACGACCCCACCCTGATCAACGGCAGGGCCTCCGTCGGCCAGCTCGTGCGCAAGGGCCGCGAGGGCGTGCTGCCGTCCACGCCCGACATGCTGCGCTCCATCCCGCGCTACCTGAGCCGGGACTACCACCCCTCCCAAGAGGGGGACACCGCCCAGGCCGTCGCGTACCTGGCCGCCTCCCCCGGCGCCAACGGAGGCCGCTGACCATGCCCCGTCCGCTCACCGTCGTCCTGATCGCCGGGGCCGCGGTCCTCGCCAAGCGGGCCATGCGCCGCCGGATCAACGCCGCCCCGCTCTGGCCGATGCCCACCCTCGACGAGCCGGTGTCGGGCCGTGGCCGGCTCGCGACCGTCACCCGCAAGGTCGTCGTCACCGAGCGCACCGAGCCCGCCGAGGGCGTGGTCCGGCTCCGGCTCGAAGGCACGGGCCTGCCCGCCTGGCAGCCCGGCGCCCACGTCGACCTGGTGCTGCCCTCCGGGCTCGTACGCCAGTACTCGCTGTGCGGCGACCCGGCCGAGACCGACGCGTACACCGTGGCGGCCCGCCTCGTGGAGGACGGCCGGGGCGGCTCGCGCGAGGTGCACCAACAGCTCCATGTGGGCACGGAGATTGAGGTCCGAGGGCCGCGCAACCGGTTCCCGCTCGTCGACGCGCCCACGTACGTCTTCGTGGCGGGCGGTATCGGCATCACGCCCGTCCTGCCGATGGTGCGCGCGGCGGAGGCGGCGGGCGCCGAATGGAAGCTGCTGTACTGCGGGCGCAGCCGCGCGACGCTGCCGTTCCTCGCCGAGATCGAGAAGCTCGGGGGCGGCCGGGTGACGGTGGTCGCCGAGGACGAGGAAGGCCGCCCGGAGCTGGGCTTCCTCGCCGGGATCCCCGAGGAGACGGAGGTGTACTGCTGCGGCCCGGAGGCCCTGAGGGACGCGGTGACCGCCGCGCTGCCCGAGGGGCGGACGCCGCACCTGGAGCGCTTCTCCCCCGCGGCCACGGCAGGCGGCAGCCCGTTCGAGGTCGAACTGCGCCGCTCCGGGCGTACGTTGACGGTGGCACCGGACCAGTCGGTGCTCGCCGCCGTCCGGGGCGCGGTGCCCGGCGTCGCGTACTCCTGCGAGCAGGGCTTCTGCGGCACCTGCCAACAGCGCGTCCTGGAGGGCGAGATCGACCACCAGGACGAGCTCCTCACGGACGCGGAGCGGGCCGGTTCGATGCTGATCTGCGTCTCTCGGTGCGCCGGAGAACGGCTGGTTCTCGACCTCTAGGGCCGGCGGACGGGCCAGGTCATGGTCACGGCAGGATCAGCCAGTCGAAGGCGAGCGCGGCCGCGAGGCCGCCCACCAGGAGCCAGGTGCCCAGGCGCGTGCGCCCGTTGCGGGAGAGCTCGATCACGACGCCGCAGAGGATCATCGCCAGGCCGTACACGCCGACCACCAGCACGGAGGTACGGCTGGCGAGCCGGACCGCCAGGACCACGGCCATGGCGACCAGCAGAACGGAGGCGGCCGCTATCCGCAGTTGGCGGGCCTGCTTCGGGCTCAAACCGGAGGTGCTCATGTCGTGGGAGCGTAACGGACGCCCGTTAGGCTGTTCGCATGACGACCGGAGTGCGCCGCAGGATGGGCGTCGAGGAGCGCAAGCAGCAGCTGATCGGGGTGGCTCTGGAGCTGTTCAGCCACCGCTCTCCCGACGAGGTCTCCATCGACGAGATCGCCGCGGCCGCGGGGATCTCGCGGCCGCTGGTCTACCACTACTTCCCCGGCAAGCAGAGTCTGTACGAGGCGGCGCTGCGCCGGGCGGCGGACGAGCTGGCCGCCCGCTTCCTCGAGCCGCCGCAGGGTCCGCTGGGCGCGCGGCTGCTGCGCGTGATGGGCCGCTTCTTCGACTTCGTCGACGACCACGGCCCGGGTTTCGCGGCGCTGATGCGGGGCGGCCCCGCGGTGGGTTCGTCCACCACCAACGCGATGATCGACGAGGTGCGGCAGGCGGCCTACGAGCAGATCCTGGCGCACCTGGAGGTCGGGACCCCCTCGGCCCGGCTCGAACTGGTCGTCCGCTCCTGGGTCTCGCTGGCCGAGTCGACGGCGCTGATCTGGCTCGACGGGCGCCGGGTGCCGCGCGCGGAGCTGGAGCTTCAGCTCGTGCACGACTTCGCGGCGCTGGCCGCGGTGAGCGCCGCGTACGACACGGAGATGGCGGACATCCTGATCCGGATCCTCGCCGACGAGCCGGTGGACGGCCCGTTCGGCGAGCTGGTCGGCCGACTCATGACGCTGGTGCCCCGGGTTCCGGTACAGGGCGGAGCGCACGCGTGATCTTCCGACGGGCGGACGAGACCGATCTCGGCCTTCTGGTGGGGCTCTTCGACCGCGCCGCGCGGTGGATGGTCCACCACGGGATCGACCAGTGGAAGCCGGGCGACAAGAGCCCCGAGCACTTCCGGGCGCGGATGGCGGCCGGCGAGGTCTGGCTCATGAACGACGCGGCCGGCCGGGCCGTCGGGGCGTACGAACTGTGGTGGGACGACGAGCAGGCGTGGGGCCCGCAGCCGCCGACAGCGGGGTACGTCCACCGGTTGATGACCGACCGGGAGGCCGCCCCCGCCGGCGCCGGACGCGCGCTCCTCGCGCACGCGGAGGAGCGGATCGCGGCCGGCGGCCGGGGTGTGGCCCGGTTGGACTGTGTGTCGAGCAACCCGCGGCTCCGTACGTACTACGAAGCCGCGGGCTACGGAGTCGTCGGCGAGGAGCCGGGAAAGCTCGCCGCCGACGGCACGCGTTACGGGGTCACGCTGTTGGAGAAGGCGCTCACCCGGCCTTGAAGACGGCCACCGTGCGCGCCGGGACCGTGAAGGTGCCCGACGCCGCCTCGTAGGACGCCGACTTCACCGTGGCGTCCGCGCCCGCCGCCTGGAGGGGGTGGAGGGCGTAGCCCTTGCCGGCCAGGGCGGCGATCCGCTGGGGCTGCTGCTGCGGGGTGGCGTTGAAGACGACGACCAGGTCACCGAGGCGCATGGTGATCACGCCGGGGGTCTCGCCGGTGCCGGACAGCGGGAAGGACAGGGCGTCCTGCACCTGCCCGGTGGTGGCCAGGGAGAAGGCGGGCTCGGTCGTACGGATCCTCTGCAGGTCCCGGTAGGCGGCCGAGGCGCCCTCGATCTGCGCGCAGCCGACGGTCAGCGCCGGGGCGGTGAGCAGCGGCTTCCCGAAGGACCACTTGGGCTTGTTGTCGGCCGCCGGCGGCAGGCCGCGGCCGAAGCCGTTGCCGTCCCGGCAGTCCCAGTGGATCGCGTTGAACCAGTCGCCGCTGTCGTACGAGTTGCGGTCGAGCGACTTGGAGCGCAGCAGGTCCGAGCCCGCCTGGGAGAGCGCGGGGCCCTGGGAGAGCGTCGCCGTCGCCATGGCGAGGACCTGGGCCCTGGACCGGTCGGTGGCCGACGTGGTCGCCGGGAGCTTGAAGGCGAGCGCGTCGTACAGGGTCTCGTTGTCGTGGGCGTCGGCGTACGCGAGGGCGTCACCCGGCGCGGCCGCGTAGCCCGCGGGGGCGCCGTTGTAGTCGACCTGGCTGCCCTTGACCGTACGGCCGGAGGTGTCGGTGAAGGTGTAGTCGGCGAGGTTGCCGCTCAGCCCGACCTTGATCAGGTCCTGGTAGTGGAGGAGGCGGGCCTTCTGCTGCTCCGGAGTGCCGTTGGCGGCCGAGGAGTTGGGGTCCGTGAACAGGCCGGAGGCGAAGCCCTGGACGCCGGGGTCCTCGTCGAAGGGGCCGCCGCCGCGCACGGCGTCACGGGCCCGGTCGGAGAAGGTCGCGATCCCGGTGCCGGCCATGTTCTTCTGGGTGGCCTGGACGAAGCGGGCGTCGTCGGCGATCTCGCCGAAGTTCCAGCCCTCGCCGTAGAGGACGATCGCCTTGCCGTCGACGCCGTCCTTCGCGACGGTCAGGGCGTCCAGGGCCTTGCGGACGGCGAGGATGTTCTCCTTGGGGTGGTGTCCCATGAGGTCGAAGCGGAAGCCGTCCACCTTGTACTGCTTGGCCCAGGTGACGACCGAGTCCACGACGAGCTTGCCCATCATGGCGTTCTCGGGCGCGGTGTTGGCGCAGCAGGTGGAGGTGGCGACGGAGCCGTCGGCCTGGAGGCGCTGGTAGTAGCCGGGCACGATCTTGTCGAGGACCGACTTGTCGGCCTGGCCGCTCGCCACGGTGTGGTTGTAGACCACGTCCATGACCGTGCGCAGCCCGGCACCGTTGAGGGCCTTGACCATCTCGCGGAACTCGACCGTGCGGCGGGTGCCGTCGGGGTCGGTGGCGTAGGAGCCCTCGGGAACGGTGTAGTGCAGCGGGTCGTAGCCCCAGTTGTAGGCGTCCTTGGCCGCGGCGGCGGCCACGCAGGCCTGCTGCTCCTCGGAGTCGGGGGCGTAGACCTTCAGGTCACAGGCCGGCTCGGTCTGCGCGGACTTCTTCTCGGGGATGGTGCCGATGTCGAACGCCGGGAGCAGGTGGACGTAGGAGGTGCCGGAGGCGGCGAGCGCCTTCAGGTGCTGAGAGCCCTTGCTGCCGGTGTCGGTGAAGGCGAGGTAGGTGCCCTTGTGGGCCGGGACGGCCGTGGTGTCCGCGATCGAGAAGTCGCGGACGTGGAGTTCCTGGATCTGGGCGTCGCGCAGCGGTACGGCCGCGGGCTTCTTCAGGCCGGTCCAGCCCTGCGGGGCGAGCCGGGGGTCGGCGAGGTCGACGACGAGGCTGTGGGTCGAGTCGGCGGTCAGGGCGGTGGCGTAGGGGTCGGTGACCTTGTTGGTGACGAGGCGCTGGACGCTCGGGGCCCAGACCTTCACCACGTACCGGTACGGCTTTCCGGTCCACGCGCGCGTGCCGGTGACCGACCAGACGCCGGAGGCGTCGTCGCGGCGCATGGGCACGGCCTTGCCGTCGAGTTCGAGCGAGACGGACCGGGCGGTGGGCGCCCAGAGGGAGAGCGTCGGCCGGCCGCCGCTGAAGACCGGGCCGAGAGCGGCCCCGGTCGCCTTCGCCCCGTACAGGTCGTCGAGGACCCCGGCGAGCTGGACGCCCGTGGCGGTCAGGACGGCGCCGTTCGCCGCGTACTGGGCGGCGACGAGCTGGCCCTTGAGGGCCTCGCGGACCCTGTCCCGGTCGCGCGGGTCGACGGTGAAGGCGCCGTACGACTTCAGGTGCGGGAAGGCGGCCTTCTGGGCGTCGGTCAGCCGCGTCGGGCTCAGGCGCAGGACCTGGCGGTTCCCGGTGAGGGCCCCGTCCTTGACGGCGATCGAGCCGTCGCGGGAGGAGAGCAGGACGCTGGAGGCGGCGGCGTCGCTGCCGTTCCAGGCGAGGGTGGTGTCGTCGATCCAGACGGCCTGGGCCTTGGTGAGGTCGAGGGCGGCGCCGCCGCCCTTGGGCTGCGGCAGGAGGTACTTCTCCTGGCCGGCGAGCAGCCAGACCTCGTGGCCGTTCGCCTTCAGGTCGAGGGACTGGTCGGAGGGCAGGTCCTTCTCGTCGCCCTTGTGCAGGATGTAGCTGAGGGAGGTGGCACCGGCCGCGAGCGGGACTTCGTAGACCGCTCCGTAGCTGTCGACGCGGACCGGCTCCAGCGGCTTGCTCCAGTCGGTGGGAGCGGCGGCGCCGGTCCAGGTGTGCAGACCCCAGCCGTCGTAGTTGCCGTCGGCCCGCTTGTGGTGCAGGACGGCCTTCGTCGTGTCCTGCGGCGGGTAGGCGCCCTCGGGCGCGGCGTTGAGCACCTCGCCCTTGCCCTGCTCGATCCAGACCTCGCCGGTACGGGAGAGGTCGATGGTGCGGTCGGCGTCGGTGTCCTTGACGCCGTCCTTGTTCACGGCGATGAAGCCGACCGAGGAGGCGCCGGGCTTGAGCTTGACGTAGGCGAAGGCGCCGTACGCGTCACGGCCGGTGAAGGGCTTTCCGGCGGGCCAGGTGGTGCCTTCGCCGTCGGCGATGTCGCCCCAGGTGTACAGGCCCCAGTCGGCGTAGTCCCCGGCCGGGCGCTTGTAGTGGACGATCGCGTAGTCGCGCTGGGTGGCGGTCGGCGGCTGCTCGACGGCCGGGGCCCCGCTGGTCGTCGCGGCGGTCGCGCTCGCGGTGCGGCCGGCGCTGTCGACGACGACGGCCTTGTAACGCAAGGCGGTTCCGGCGGGGGCGGTGACCTTCTGGGTGACCTTGTACGGCGCGTGGTCGGCGGAGCCGAGGACCTGCCACTTCCCGGCGCCGGTCTGGGCGGCGAAGACGACGCGGTTGAGCTGCCCGCCGTCGACGTCGGCGGTGAGCTCGACGGTGCCGGTCGCCCCGGCGGCGGGGGCCTTGAGGGTGATCGTGGGCGTGGCGGCGGGCGCGCCGAGCGGCTTCTCGGCCTTGAGGACGAGGGAGCCGAGGGCGGGGACGGTCACCTTGACGGTGGTGTCGGTGCCGCTGGTGACGCGGGCGTCACCGCCGTGGATCGCGGAGAACGGCATGCCGGCGGAGCCGGTGGGGATCTCGACGGTCTTCGCGTCGGTGGAGCTGTTGACGGCGACGAGGTACTCGGCCTTCGTACGGGTGTCGGTACGGGAGAAGGCGTAGACGGACCCCTGGGCGAGGCGCTGCTCCTGGACGCCGTCGCGCAGCGCGGGGTGTTTCTTGGTGAGCGCGGAGAGCGCGGCGATCTGGCGGTAGAGGGGGTGGCCCGGGTCGTACGCGTCGGTGGCGTGGGTGCGGTCGGTGCCGAGCTGGTCGTCGTCCAGGTAGTCGGCGGTCTTCGACGCGAAGAGGGTCTGGCGGGCGTCCTTGTCGCCGCCGGCGCCGGTGTAGCCCTGCTCGTCGCCGTAGTAGACGACGGGGTTGCCGCGGCTGAGGAACATCAGCTCGTTGGCGAGCCGGCTGCGCTGGAGGAGTTCGGCGTCGCCGGCCTTGGGGTTGTCCTGCTTGAGGAAGGTGCCGAAGCGGCCCATGTCGTGGTTGCCGAGGAAGGGCACCGACTCGTAGGCGTTGGCCTTGTCGGTGGTGTAGCGGTAGTCCTGGGCGAAGAGGTTCGCCAGCTTGTCGGCTCCCGCGCCCTGGGAGGCGAAGGCGCGCGCGGCGTCCTGGAAGGGGAAGTCGAGGGTGGCGTCGAGGCGGCCCTCGGTGACGTACGGGGCGGTGACCGCCGGGTCGGCGGAGTACACCTCGCCGAACATGAAGAAGTCGTCGCGTCCGCGCTTGGCCGCGTACTCGTCGAGGGCGGTGGCCCACTGGGTCCAGAACGCGGTGTCGACGTGCTTGACGGTGTCGATGCGGAAGCCGTCGATGTCGAAGTCGCGGACCCAGCGCTGGTAGATCTTCTCCATCCCCTCGACGACCTCGGGGCGCTCGGTCCACAGGTCGTCCAGGCCGACGAAGTCGCCGTACTGGGAGGACTCGCCGGCGAAGGTCGAGTCGCCCCGGTTGTGGTACATCGTCGGGTCGTTGAGCCAGGAGGGAACCTTGAGGTTCTTCTTGGCGGCGGGGACGACGGGGGTACGGGGGAAGGAGTCGGTGTCGACGCGGGGGAACGTTCCGTCGGCCGCGGCCGCGCGGTCGTCGAAGGGGACGCCGTCCTTCGTCAGGTACGGGAAGGCGCCCTTGGAGAGGTAGTTGTAGCTCTTCTCCTGGTAGTCGACGACGTCGGCGGTGTGGTTGGTGATGACGTCGAAGAAGACCTTCATGCCCTTGGCGTGGGCCTTGTCGATGAGCTTCTCCAGGTCGGCGTTGGTGCCGAAGTGGGGGTCGACCTGGGTGAAGTCGGTGATCCAGTAGCCGTGGTAGCCGGCGCTTGCGTCCTTGCCGGTGCCCTGCACGGGCTGGTTCTTGAAGATCGGCGCGAGCCAGATGGCGGTCGTGCCGAGGCCCTTGATGTAGTCGAGCTTCTGGGTCAGCCCCTTGAGGTCACCGCCTTGGTAGAACCCCTTGTCCGCGGGGTCGAACCCGGTGTCGAGCCGGCTTCCGGTGAGCCTGCCGCGGTCGTTGGCGGGGTCGCCGTTGGCGAAGCGGTCGGGGAGGACGAAGTAGAACTGCTCCCGGGTGAGGTCGTGACGGGCGGGCTGCGCGGCGAGCGCCCGGTCGGACGGCGGAGGCGGTGGCGGCGGCGCGGCCGCGGCCGGGAGGGCGGGCACCATCGCCGCGCACAGGGCGGTGGCCACGGCGGCCGCCGTTCTCTTGCGTATCACGGAGGTTCTCCCTGGAGGTACGGGAAGGGGGGCCGCCCCGGCGGGGCGGCCCTGCGGAGAGGAGCGGTCAGCTGCGGAAGGTGTCGTTCAGGACGATCCGGCCGGAGGCGGGGACCGTCGCGGTGCGGTTGGCGCCCGACTCCCAGGTCACGTTTCCGGCCGCGTCCTTGCGGACGTACTTGTACTCGAAGGCCGTGCCGGCCGGGAGGGAGACGTCGAGCTTCCAGACCGGGTACGAGGCCGGGTCCAGCTTCAGGGCCGCGGACGGGGACCAGTTGCCCAGCTCCGCGCGGTTGCCGGTCACGTAGATGTTCTGGCCGGAGACCGTGGTGGCGGTGACGTTGAAGGAAGCGCCGGTGGCGGTCGGCGGCGGGGTCGTCGTGCCGCCGCCGCAGCTCTTCGCGTTCACGTGCAGGGCCAGCGCCGTGTTCGATGCCAGCGTCGCGGTGAACTGACCTGCCGCGTTCACCGTCACGGCCGTGTTCGACTGGACGTCGCAGTACGTGCCGGCCGGCAGCCCGGTCTGGAACGTGCGGGTCAGCGACGAGGACTCGTGGTTGATCGCCACGTACCCCTTGTCCCCCCGCCCGAACGCGATCGCGTTGTTGCCGTTGTCCCACCAGTTGCCGACCGCCGTGCCGCGCGTGGCGTTGCGGAAGCCCACCATCGAGGCGATCTCGCGCCACGCGTGCTGGCACTTCCAGCCGTCGGTGTAGCAGGCGTTGACCTGGCCACCGCCCGGCGCGCCCGCGTCCTTGTCCGACCACTCGTAGCCGGAGTGGACGTCCGGGGAGCCGTAGGGCCAGGCCAGCATGAAGACGCTCGCCAGGGTGTAGGTCGCGCCGTTCTTGTAGTTGAGGGTGTCGCCGCCGCGCTCGGTGTCGTGGTTGTCCACGAAGACGCCGGACGAGCCGGACGGCATGTAGCCCCAGGACTCGCCGAAGTTGCTCAGGTACGACAGCTTCTCCGAGCCGAAGACGCGCTTCAGGTCCCGCGCGTAGCGGAACTCCTGCACGTCCCCGTTCCCCAGGTACTCGCTCGGCGAGACCGCCTCACCGGCCCCGAATATCGCCTCCTGCTTCCAGTAGACGCCCGGGTTGCTCAGCCGCGACTTGATGTTCGCGAGGTCCGCCGCCGGCATGTGCTTGGCCGCGTCGACACGGAAGCCGTCCACGCCGAGCGAGAGCAGGTCGTTCATGTACGCGGCGATCCGGCCGCGCACCCAGTCCTCGCCGGTGTCGAGGTCCGGGAGGCCGACGAGCTCGCAGTTCTGGACGTTGCCCCGGTCCTGGTAGTTCGAGATCGTGGCCCGGCAGTCGTCCATGTCGGCGCCCGAGTACAGGCCCGGGTAGTCGTACTTGGAGAACGAGGTCCCGCCCGTTCCCGTGCCCGACGCGTTCGCCATGTGGTTGATGACGGTGTCCGCGACGACCTTCACGCCCGCCGCGTGGCAGGTGTCGACCATGGCCTTGAAGGCGGCGCGGTCACCCAGCGGCCCGGCGATCTTGTAGCTGACGGGCTGGTACGCGGTCCACCAGGTCGAGCCCTGGATCCGTTCCTGGGGCGGCGAGACCTGTACGTAGCCGTAGCCGGCCGGACCGAGCTGGTCCGTACAGGCCTTGGCCACCGAGGCGAACTTCCACTCGAACATCACCGCGGTGACGTCCTTCGGGCCGGGTGCTGCCGCCTGCGCCGGGGCGGGCGGCGCCGTGACGGCCACAGCGGCTCCCGCCACCAAGGCGAGTGCAGCGGCCACGGTCTTTCTGGCCATGATTCCTCCTGACGACGTCCCTGTCGCAAGAAGTTGCCGAAAATGACAGCAACTGTTTTCAGCCGTGACCGTACGAGCGCCCTGAGGCGGGGTCAACCCTTTGGACCCCTCGATGGAAGGGATTACGCAAGGAGTTGCAGCGAGGGCCCGGCCGGAGGCTGCGCCGTGGAGCCGCGTACCACCAGCTCCGGCTGGAAGACGAACTCCGTGCGCTGCACGGGGTTGCCCTCCACCTCCTCCAGGAGCGCGCCCACCGCCGCCGTCGCCATGGCCTGGACGGGCTGGCGCACGGTGGTCAGCGGCGGGTCGGTGAAGGCGATCAGCGGCGAGTCGTCGAAGCCCACCACCGACACGTCACGGGGCACGTCGAGACCCCGCGCGCGCACGGCGCGGATCGCGCCGAGCGCCATCAGGTCGGAGCCGCACACGATCCCGGTGCAGCCCTCGTCGAGCAGGATGTCGGCCGCCGCGTGCCCGCCCTCGACGCCGAACAGCGTCGGCCGGATGTACCGTTCGGCCTCCGCCCGCTCCAGGCCGAGCGCCGCGTGCAGCTCGGCCGCGAAGCCCTCCGCCTTGCGGCGCGAGGGGACGTAACGCGTCGGACCCGTCGCCAGGCCGATCCGTTCGTGGCCCAGCTCGACGAGGTGGCGTACGGCCATCCGCGCCGCCGCCCGGTCGTCGGGCGAGACGAAGTTGGCGTCGACCCGCTCGTTGTAGCCGTTGATGAGGACGAACGGGACGCCTCGCGCTGCCAGTCGGACGTACCGCTCCGGGTCGGCGGAGGCGTCCGCGTGCAGCCCGGAGAGGAAGATGATGCCCGTGACCCCGCGCTCCTCCAGCTGCTCGACCAGCTCGTCCTCGGTGGCCCCGCCCGGCATCTGGGTGCAGAGCACCGGGGTGTACCCGTGCCCGGCCAGGACCTGCTCGATGACCTGGGCGAACGCGGGGAAGATCGGGTTGGTCAACTCGGGCACGACCAGGCCGACCAGGCCGGCGCTCCGTCGTTTCAGCCGTACGGGACGCTCGTAGCCGAGCACGTCGAGCGCGGCCAGGACGCGGTGCCGGGTCCCGCCGGCCACGCCCGCCTTGCCGTTGAGGACGCGGCTGACCGTGGCCTCGCTGACCCCCGACTGGGCCGCGATGTCCGCGAGCCGCGGGGGGGCGGTACCCGCGCCCCCCCGCCGGGGGGGTGTGACACCCCCCCCCACACCGGGGGGTGGGGGGGCAGCGCCACGACGCCA
>NZ_JBSGWV010000065.1:0-34725 GCF_053609105.1 Streptomyces sp. NPDC054975 | reverse complement strand
GCCGACTCCCGGCCGCCCCGACCGCCCCGCCCCTCCCGCCCCTTCACCCTGTGGCGCGAGGTGTTGACCGCCTACGCCGCCCCCGGCTGGGGGAATGCTCCGCATTCCTTCCCCCAGGAAGGCCGCGCTTGCGCGCGACAGCTCCCCGCCCGCGTCTTGATCCCGCCGCCCCGAGTCCTTCCCCCCATGCCACGCCATGCGCACGTGCGCATGTGAGCATCTGCGCGCTTGCGCAGATGCTCACGGTGTCTCGTGGTTGGCCTTCTGGCTTCGTCTCGATGATCATGCGCACGTGCGCATGGTTGGTCTCGCCTGCCCGGCCGTTTGTGCTCGGGTCCCCGGGGTGTCCGAGTTAGTAGGTATAGGCGATATGCAGCGATGTAAGGCAATTGACTGTTTATCAGCTAGTTGCCCCGTTGTGCAGCGATGTGCGGCGCGGGAGGGGCCGGCGACCGCGGCCGGCCGGGCTTGGGGCCCCGGGCGCCGGTTTTTGGTTTTTGGTTTTTGGTGCTCCCCCTGTAGGGGCGTTCCTAGGTGTGGGGCATGTGGGGCATGGTGGGGCATCGCTGGTCAGAGGCTTGCCGGAAGTGGGGCATGGGGCCATGCCCCACGCCCCAAAAGGATCATCACCGCTGGTCAGGGGCACTTTTCGCTGTGCCCCACATGTGGGGCACAGCTTTGTGGGGCACGGTGGGGCATGGATGTGGGGCACGCTGCCCCACAAACGCGAGCGGCCCGCCGGGGGTGGGCCGGCGGGCCGTGGCGCGAACGGTTGGGGTGGTGCTTCACATGTCGATCACTGCATGGTGCGGGCCAACTTGTCTACGCGCTTGCGGAGCCGTTCGTCCTGCTCCCAGAGCGCGACCATGGCCCGGAGTCGGGCGGTCTTGTCGATCCGGTCGTCCAGCTTGGCGGCTTCGAGCGCGCGGCGCTGCTGCTCCGTGGTGGTGAACGTGATTCGGGCGGAGTAGAGCGACCGGGGCGGGTCTTGCTCCGCGGGCATCACGGGCACGCCTTCCTCGTACACCCAATCGCCCTTCTTCCTGTATGGATGGCTGACGCTTGGGGTGGCGGCCGTCTTCTTCGTGGTCGCCTTCTTCGCCGGCGTCGCCTTCTTGGCCGCGGCCTTCTTCGCGGCCGGCTTGCTCGCCGGTGTGGTGGTCTTCTTCGCGGCGGTCTTCTTGGCGGGTGCCGCGGTCTTCTTGGCTGCGGACTTCTTCCCGAGCCCGGAGAGGCGGGCCACGATGTTGTTCGCGGCGGCGCCACTCCCCCGCCCGCGTCCCCCCGGAGCCGGCGACGGCTCCGGCTCGGGGGAGTTGTCGGCGCCGGCTTCCGGGCTCTGCGAGTCCTGCTGATCGTTGGTCATTCCGCGGCCTTCCTGGTGAGTTCGTCCAGCAGCTCCCGCCCGTACCGGGCCATAAGACCGCGGGGGCGAAGCCCGTAGTTCTCGGCAACCTTTGTGGAGGTGATCAAGCGGGTGTCCAGCATGGTTACCCCGTACGACTCCACCAGGGCTTCCGCCGCGACGGCGTTGTTGGTGCCGCGCTGGTAGAAGTTGAACGCGCCGAAGACGGGAACGCCGACTTCCTCCGCGAGCGCGAGCGTGGCGGGTACGCGGTCAAGGTCTCCGGGGCGAGCCGGGCACGGCATGAGCACCACGTCCGCGGACTCCATGACCGCTTTCGCGATCTTCAAGGCACCCGGGGGCGGGCCGTCCATGGTCACGATGTCCGCACCGGGGGTGATCGACCCCATGCGCTTGGACAGATCCGAAGCAGCGAGCCCGATCACGGTGGAGCGCAGCGCCCGGCCGGCTTCTTCGGCAAGCGCCGCTTGCCGAACGGCTCCGCCCATCGGGTCTGCATCGACCAGCGTGGACGCGGCGCCGCTCTCTGCCGCAGCCTCCGCGAGCGCTAGAGCGGTCATCGTCTTTCCCGCGCCGCCTTTGAGCACGACGACGGCAACTGTAAATGCCATGTGACCAGGGTAGAGCGTGCGCACATGAGCATGTACGCAGACGCGAGACAAGACGGACGCGCCATGCGCAAGTGATCATGCACCCATGAGGGACCCCCCTCCCGCCCGCGTCTGCTCTGGTCTGGGCAGACCCGGTAGCCCGCACGACGAAGGCCCGACCGCGGGGAGCGGTCGGGCCTTCGTCGGGTTGCTGCCACCATGCGCAAGTGCGCATCTGCGCGGGCTCTAGCTGCGGTGATCAGTCCAGCGGGACGGAGTAGCGGAGCGTCCAGCCTGGTCCAAGGGTGTGGCGGGTTACTTCAACGGCTCGCCCCTGGTCGGTGTACCCCACGTGGGTGATCTCCAGAAGGAGGGACCCGGATTCCACCCCCAGCGCTTCGGCTTCCTCCGGGGTCGCCGGCCGCTGTCGAACGTCCTCCGTGACGTCGGTCTGAGCGAAGCCGGCTTCCGCCATGCGGGAGATGATCCCGCCAACTCCGGTGTCTACCTGTTCGATGCCCGCGGCTTCGGCCACGTCCGCGGGAATCCACGTGTCCGCGAGCTGGACCACTCGCTCCCCGTCGAACATGCGGCGGGCTCGGACTACGACGTCCCCGGAGGTCTCCCCGAAGTACGCCGCAGCCGCGGCCGGCGCGGGCTCGCGGCGGACGGTCACTTCCGCGCGGGGAGATCCACCCGCGCGGCGGGTCTCGCTCTCGTACGCTCCGTGGGCTCCGCTCGCCTCGCGCTGAGTGGTCCGGTAGCGGCTTCGAGCGTCCCGGAGGATCTGCCCGTTGGTGTCGATGGTGTTCTGTGCCATTGGTGGGGCGCTTCCCTTCTGGATCTTGTGTGGGTCAGTGCGTGGAACCGAGATCCCACGTGTAGGAGAGGGTCCATAGGTGCGTGGGCATCACGTGGACGGCGACTTCTACCGCCCGACCCTCCGCGGTGCGCGCGGTGTGGGTGACCTCGTAGACGCGCTGATCTTCGGTAAGTCCCAGCGCCGCAGCCTCTTCGGGCTCCGGGCTCCGTACTTCGATCTGCTCCGTGATCTGCGCTTGCGGGTACCCGAGATCCGCGAGCCGGGACTTAGTGCCGCCGGGTCCCGTGTCGGTCTGTTCGAGTTGGGTCCCGCCGGCGATATCGACCGGTAGGTATGACGTCGCGAGTTGGACCGGGGTGTCGTCCGCCAGCATTCGGCGGGCTCGGGACACCACGGCGGTCACGCCCGGTTCGACTTCGAGCAGTTCGGCCACATGGGTGGGCGGGAGGACCCGCGACACGGTGACTTGCGAGACGGGACTCATGCCGAGACGGGCGATCTCCGCATCGAAGGCGCCGCGGGCGGCTCCTTCTTCCCTCCGGGGCCGGATGTATCGGGCGGTCGCGTCGCGCCGGATCTTGTTGACGATGCGGGCCACGTAGGTGGACCGCCCGCTCCGCACGGCGAGCCCTTCACTGATCAAGAGCCGGACCGCTTGTCCGATGCTGCTCCGGTTGGTCTCGAAGGCTTCGGCCAACTCGCTGTCGGTCGGGAGCTTGGCTCCTGGGGCGTAGTCCCCCCTCTGGATGGCTGCGCGCAGCTTGGCCGCAGCACTGCGGTAAGCGGGGCGCTTCTCTCGCTCGGTCATACATCGCAGATTACCAACAGCTCTGTACGTCCCCAAGTGCTAAGCACTTCTTGACTTGCTTAGCAGGAGGGGGGACACTCACAGAGCGACACCACGCAGCTACTCCCGACTCGCGTCGGGTGGCTGTCGGGTAGCCGTAGGCTGCCTGTCGGGTCCCCTTTTCGGGGATGCGCACCTGAGCACTTGCGCATGACGCACGCACCATGCGCACGTGCGCATGTGCTGATGTGCAGAGCTGGAAGGACGACCGTGGAGACGGAAGAGGGAAGGGCAGAGGAAATGACGGACACCACGTCCATGGCCCCGGGTGGGGTCGAAGGGGACGACGCGGGGGAGCGGTCGGGCGGCCGTTGGTTCCGCCGGACGCGCCCGACGCGGACCCCCGAGCAGCTCGCGGAGCGGCAGGAGACCCGAGTCAAGGTCACCGGGTACGTGCTGCTGCTGGTGGTCGTGGGGATCGCCGCGGCCATGTCGTGGAACGGTCTGGTGGGCTTCGGTAAGGACGTGCTGCACCTGAAAGACCCGTGGGTGTACGGCGTGCCGGTCTCGCTGGACGTCGCGGCCATGCTGTGCGGCTTCCTCGCGCTGCGGGCGGTCATCGCTCACGACAGCGCCGCCGGCCCCCGGCTTCTGACCTTCTTCCTGGTCACCGGGTCCGCGGGCGCGAACTACTACCACGCCATGAACCCCGCGCACGGCGGGAGCACGGCCGCGGCGCTGTACTTCGGCGCCATGTCGATCCTGTCGTGGTGGCTGTTCGACGTGGTTCTCCGCCAGATCCGCCGGACCATGCTCCGCCGCATCGGTGCAGTTGAGCGGCCCTTGGCCCGCTTCCGGGTGGTCCGGTGGCTCCGCTTCCCGCGCGAGACCTTCGAAGCCTGGTCGTACTCCGTGCGCTACGGGCTCACCCGGCCGGAGGACGCGTTGGCCCAGGTGTGGCAGGCGAAGCAGATCAAGGAAGCCGAAGTCCTGAACGAACTCCCGCCGAACATCACGAAGGCGGACGCGGTGCGGCTCGCGCTCTCCGCGGTCGGCGGGGACGTCTCCGCCGCGCGTGACTGGCTGGAGGAGCGGGGCATGACCGTTGACCGCTCGTACGCCTACGACGTCGCGAAGAAGGTGGAGAAGACCGGCGGGCCGGCGCCGCTGGGGCTCGCCCCCGTGCCGCCCCAAATCCCCGCGACAACACCCCACACCGCCGCGAGCGCGTGACCACACCCCCACAACGGCATACGGACGGCCGGTTGCCCCCGATCGTCCCCGCCGCGAGAAACCCCCGCTTCATCACCCGCTGAACCTGAGTGGGGCGGCCGGTTGCCCCCGACCGCCCCGAGCACTCAACCCCGCTTCATCACCCAAAGACGAGAAGGGTTCGAGTAATGCCCACGTTCTCACATGGGCGCGGCGCGGGTCTGTCGTGGTCCCCCACGACACCCCACAGCCTCCCCACGGCACCCGACAGGGCGCCCCACACCCGCCCCGCGGCCTCCGCGGCGGCCGGGGGGTGGACGGCGTGAACCTCATTCTTCTTCTGGCCGCGGTCGCGGCATGGCTCGCCTTCAAGGGGCGGCGCGGTTCCGCCGGCGGCGCGAGCTCCGGCGACTCGATCCCCGCGGAGCCTCCGCGCTGGTTCCCGTATCGCTGGGTCTACCCCCGGGTTCGCCGCTTCGTGTGGCTGCGGATCGTCCCGCGCTGGGTCCGCCGCTCGATCGGGTGGGGACTGGTGGCGCTGGTCGTCGGCTGGAACGCCAATCCGTGGCTGACGGTCCTGGTCGTGATGCTCGCGGCCGGCGCCGGCGGCGCCGTGGTGCACCGCACCCGCGACCGCCGGAGGCACTTCCGGGACCTGGTGGTCCCGCTCTGGATGACCGTGGCGAACCTGCTGGAAGTCCCCCGGGGCGAGAGCATCCGGGCGTGGCTGACGGTCCCGTACCGGCTGGACGCGGACAGCGCCCGGGTGGTGCTGCGGGTCCCGCGCGACTTCCGCGGCTCGGACATGCAGCGCCACGAGATCACCGCGCTCATGGAACGCCGGCTTCCCGGCGAGTGGGAGTCGGAGTGGGACTGGGGGCGGTTCTGCGTGACGTTCAAGCACCCGCCGGCGCCCCCCAAGTTCGTGGCGTACGCGGACGTCATGGCGGAGCTGCTGAAGTCCCCGGAGGCCCGTCCGCTGGTCGGCATGGGGACCCGTGGCGAGCCCGTACGGGGCGACTTCGACCAGGAAGCGCCGCACTGGGCGCTGTCGATGGGCACCGGGGCGGGGAAGTCCACGTTCCTCCGGGGCATCATCGCGCAGCTTGCCCGGCGCACGGGCACCCCGGGCGGGGTGGAGCGGATCGACATTTGCGACCCGAAGCGAATTTCTCTGAACTGCTTCCGCGGCGTGCCCGGTGTCTACATTCACAAGACGGCGGAAGCGTGGGTCCGCATCATTCAGGAATTCCGCGCCGAAATGGAGCAGCGTTACGAAATCCTGGACGATAACGAGAAGGCGGAGTTTCCCCGGCGGCTTCTGTTCATCGAGGAAATGAACAGCTTTACCCGGCTCATTCAGGAGTGGTGGAACTCCATTCGGGAGAAGTCCGACCCGCGCACTCCGCCGGTTATGAATGATCTCGCGTTCATTCTGAACCAGGGCCGACAGGCGAAAATGCACGTGGTGTCTGTCTTCCAGCAGATGAACGCTCGCGCCGCGGGTGGCTCGGAGGCTCGCGACCAGTACGGCATGAAGGTTCTCGCCCGATTCTCTCCGGCCGCCTGGAACATGCTGGTGGGCACTTACCCCCGGCCGAAGTCCAGCCGGCACCCCGGCCGCGCCATCGTCATGGTGGGCGACGACCAGCGCACCATTCAGATGGTTTTCATGAAGCCGGAAGAGGCGCGAGAGTTCGCCTTGAACGGCCGTAAGCCGGTCGAAGAGACGTCCGGGTCCCCCGCTCCGTCCCTGGTGAAGCCGGGAACGTCCCTGCCTGGGTCGATGCCGGTTTCTGTCCCGGGACAGTCCCCGGACATTACGGGACGTAACGGGCACGGTGCGTTCGTCGCTGGCAGTGACGGAATCGCCCGGCCGGCTCTCCGCGCAGTTCCCGAGCCGGAGCCCGAGCCCGAGCCGGAACCGATCGTGGGTCTCGACAATGGAGCCGAATTCCTCGGAATGAAGAAAGAGGCATTCAAGAAGGCCCGACAGCGCGACCCGATCGCCGGAGAATTCCGCTCCGGAACCTCTCCGGCGTGGACTCCGGAAACGCTCAAAGAGTGGCACTTGAACCGCCCCCGGGCGGGCGCGAAGGCAATCAAGGAAGGGGCGGCATCGTGAATTACCAGGACCCGAACACCACCCCGGGCGCCGTCGTCAAGCACATTCCGGCAGACGTCTGGAACGAAATGCCCCGCGCGGAAATCGTGCTCCCCTCCGCGGTCGTCTCCGCCGAACTGGCGGCGCAGCAGAACCGCACCGTGGCCCGCATGTGGACCCCGGACGGCCGGGAAATCCTGGTGGACGTGGACGCATTCGCGCAGCACGCCGCGACCGTCGCCGTACAGCAGAAAGCGCCCCTCCCGCGCTGGGTGATTTCGACCGCGCTTCTTATGCCGGTAGCGGCCGGAAGCGTCGCGCTCGGGGCGTGGGGGATCTCCCTCGCGGCGCCGGGTCTGCTGGCCTTCGCCGCGGCCATGAAGCAACTCGCGCTCGCCGTGCTCGGGGTCGCCGTGCTGGTCGGCGTGGTCTGCCTCTTCAACCCGAAGCGGACCGGCGGCGCCGGCGAGACGGTCACCGCGACCGCGACCGTCACCACCCGCAGCCTTCTGCGGAAGGTCACCGCGACCACCACGGCGAAGGTCAAACGGCGCTGATACCCCGCCCGACCCGCCCGGCCGGCCACGGCCGCACCGGGCGGGGAACGGGGGACCGGACAGCCCGACCCGCACCGCGACCGGAGCACGACAGCGACCCCGACTGACGCGTTGCCCGATCCGCCCGGACCCGTACCGGGCGGTGAGGGGAGCCGGACAGCCCGTCCGCCCCACCCACTCCGACCCCGCGTCGATCCGACCACCCCACACCAGGGACCCACGGAGGACCCCATGACCACCGACAGCAGCACCGACCCGACCCGCCCGCCCGTCGAAATCGTCTCGTTCGGCTTCGGACACGGACCCGCACCGGAGGCCACGGTCGTCTACGACGTCCGGACCCACTTCCGCGACCCCCACCACGACGCCAGCCTCCGCTACCGCACCGCGGAAGACCCGGAGGTCTGCGACGTCGTGATGAAGACCCCGGGACTGTCGGCCCTGGTGGACTGCATCGTCCACACGGTCCTGTCGTACCGCTCCGGCCCGACCCCCGCGCCCCTCTCCATCGCGGTCGGATGCGTCGGCGGCCGTCACCGCAGCGCCGCCGTGGCGATCCGCGCCGCGCAGATTCTCGCCGGCGGACAGACCCCGGTGACCCTCACGCACCGCGACATCGCGCGCCCGGTGATCTCCCGGCCGAAGTCGCCGGCTGACCAGACCGCCACCGCGGCCGGGGGGTGCTGACGATGTTCAACGCCGGCGACGAAGTCGAGATCATCGCGTGCGCGGACGACCCCCGCGCGGTTGGCCGTACCGGTCGCATCATTGACGAAGTGCCGCCCGGCCCGCTCACCGCGGGGCGCTGGACCGTGGGTCAGATCAGTTGGCTGATCGCCCCCGTGCTCTGCCACGGTCACGAACTGCGCAAGACGGGGCGGTGACCATGCTTCGGGACCTGATCGCCCTTCCCGCCTTCTATCTCGTCTCCCGCGCGCCGCTGGTCGCGCAATTCGCCGTGGGGTGCGGGCTCATGGTCCTTCTGGGCGACCAGGGGATGCCGCTCGCCACCAGCGTGACCGTGCTCGCGGTCGGTCTGCTGGGCGCCTTCGCGGTGCACCTGGTCACGTCCGCGCGAGTGCTGCGCATGTCGAACGGTGGGCGCCGCGCGATGCATGACGCGTGCTGGGAGGCGGCCGACCGCATCGCGGATTGGGCCGGCTGGGAGACCACGGAGCCGACCGACGCAACGCGCCGCCACGGCTGACGCGTTGCCCGATCCGCCCGTCTCGTACGGGCGGTGAGCGGAGCCGGACGGTCCGGCCGATTACAGCCACCACAGTGACCGAAACCCACTCTTCAACTATGCCTCACTGTGAGGCATAGTTGAGATCAGAAAGGGGGAGCCCATGACACAGCCCCAGACCCCGAAGCCGCTCACGGCCCGCGCCTCCGACGCGTTCGCCCTGATCGTCCGCGGGATGCAGACCCGCCGCTGTCCCGTACCGGGATGCGGCGTGCTGATCCGCTTCCGCGCCGTCTCGGACGCGGAAGAGAAGCGACTTACCGCCCAAGCCACCGACCACACCAGCCACCAGACCCGCGGCTGACGTCTGCCCGATCCGCCCGGCCGGTCCCCGGCCGTCCGGGCGGTGAGGGGAGCCGGACAACCCGGTCCCACCACGACGACGAAGGAGTACCGACATGGCGAGCAAGCGACTTACGGCCGTCCGGAACGGCGAACTGTGGCCGCTCACCGCAAGCGAGCAGGCGCGCGTGATCCTCCACATCGGGCGCGGCGCCGTAAAGGTCGTCCGCGGCCGGTCCACCACGAAGGCGGAAGCGGCGGCGGACCGGATCTTCAAGGCCGCGGAGGAGCGGATCGCCGCGGAGGACGCGGCGGCGGAGGCGGCGCGCACGAAGAAGATCCGCGAGAAGGCGGAGGCGAAGGTCGCGAAGCGCGCCGAGAGCAAGTGGTGGTAGTCCACCCCCTCCCCGCACCCCCCACACCCGGCACGACGGGGGAGGGGCGCCTGCCCCACCCCCGACCGACAGCAGATCAGGAGACACCCGACATGACCACGGACACCATGACCACTCGCGCGGTGCGGTTTGTCGAACTCGCCGGGCTCGCCGTCGCCGCGGAGGAGCAGCGCCGCCGGGACGACGCGCGGACCGCGCTCATGGGCTACCGCATCAACGTGGGCGACGCGGCCAACTGGTGCGCGGAACGCCTCTTCGGCCGGGAGGCGGCGGAGCTGCTGGACTGGCACGTCACGGAGCCGGACGTCTTCGCCGGCGGCGTGACCGTGCTGTCCGGCGGGGTCGCGGAGGCCACGGTCGTGCTCCCCGCGGAACCGGCCTCCGTGCTGCTGGCCTTCCGCGCCCCCCAGGGTGACGCCGGCCCGATGGCGGACAACGGGTCCATCGTCGTCGTCCGCGAGTGCGGCAACTGCGGGGCGACGCACCACACCGACCCCGTGACGTCGCTCGGACAGCTCGGGGAGCTGCTGGACCGCCACCGCGCCGGGGAGCTGCTGGACCCGCACGACGCGCCGGCCGCGGAGTGACCGGGCTCGCCCCTCACCGCCGCACCGCCGCCCACACCGCGCACTGACCACCAGGAAGGAAGCCCACCGTGGGTCTCTTCGACATCTTCAAGAGCAGCAGCGACAACACCCCGACCGCGCCGACCAACCCGGAGATGCAGGAGAAGGGGCGCGAGTACGCGATCGCCAAGAGGCACGGCGACCGCAAGACCGCCAACCGGATCATGCGGGAGCTGTCGGAGTCGGCGCCGGAGGACATGACCGCCTTCGCGGCCGGCCGCGACTCGTACAACGCGATCCCGCCCGCCTACAAGAAGCCGCGGCGCGGCCGTCGCTGACCCCGGCCGCCGGGGTGGCCGTTCCTTGGCCGGAGGCCACCCCGGGGCCGGTCCCATCGGAAATCGCGAGAAACCCGAAGGAGTCCCCATCATGCAGCACCACCAGCACATCACCGCCGCCGCCGGCACGTGCCCGGACTGCGACGGCTTCCCGAAGGTGGAGGTGACGACCGGCGAGCGCGACGCAGACGGCTCGCGCCGCACGGTCGTTGTCGTGTGCCGCGGCTGCGCGGGCACCGGATACGCGACCGCCGCCCCCACCCTCCCCGCCCGCGTCATGGTCTTCGCCGGCGGTGCGGCATGAGCGCCGACACCCGCCCGACCGTCCGACTGATCGACACGGCCGCCGGCGTCGCCGGCTCCGGCACCCCGGCCGGCGTGCGGCGGGAGCTGCTGGCGGTCAACGGGCTCATGGCCGAACACCCGACGCTCCCCGCCTTCGGCGCCGTGGACTTCGCGGACGTTCCCCAGCGCGGGAGCGTCGTCATGGTCTGGCTCCCCGACCGTGACGCGCTGCGCGCGTGGGCGCGGGCGCTGTGCATCGTGGCCGAATACTCCGGGCGCAGCCACTACGGCCGCACGGAGCCGACCGCGACCAGCGCGACCCTGCATGACTGGCTCTGGTGGAACGTGCTGTATGCGGACGCCGACGTGAACGGCGTGCCGGTCCGGTTCTGGACGCTGGAGACCTCCGGGCACCCGCGGGTGGCCGAACTCGCCGTAGCCGCGCGCATCCCCGGGAGGGCAGAGACGTGACGGTCTACGTCGATCAGGTGACCGACTACGGCGACGTTGCCCGGCGCCGCGGGCTTCCCTCCACGAAGTGGGCGCACCTCACCGCGGACACCCCGGACGAACTCCACGCCTTCGCGGCCGGGCTCGGACTCCGGCGCGAGTGGTACCAGGGCGAAGGCACCTACCGGTGGCACTACGACGTGACCCCGACGAAGCGCGCCGCGGCGCTGCGGGCCGGCGCCCGCGAGATCGACCGGCGCGGACTCGCGGCCATCATGACGGCGCGTCGGGAGGGCATGGCCACGACGGAGGCCCTGGTCGTCCCCGAGCCGGCCGCCGCGCAGCCGGCCACGGAGGCGAAGCCGGGTACGGTCCTTCGGCTCCCGCCGCCGGTCTTCGGTGACGCGGGCGGGTGGACGGCCGTTATGGAGAAGGCCGGTCACTGCTGCCAGTGCATCGGGCAGTGCGGAGCCACACACCGGAAGACCGAAGGGCGCTGCGACAACCGACACGGCGGGTACGGCGGCAAGGGTGCCCCGCCGGTCCGGCTCGAAGTCGCACCGGAGGACCCGACGATCCCCGAGCATGAAGCGGCCCGTATGACGCCCGATCAACTCATGGCGTGGTGTCCCGGTTGCCGGGCGGGCGCGGTGAAGAAGGCGAAGCCTCCGCGGAAGCGGACGGCGCCGCCCCAGGAAGAGGCACTGTTCTGACGCGCTCCCCGCCCGGCCGAAGCAACACGCCGGGCGGGGACTTCGCCAATTTCCGGGCGAAGATCGCGGAGTGGCGCTAAGGTCCGTTGAACATCTTGGTTCGAACAGCTTGGTTCACAGACAGGGGAGGGCGAATGGCCACCACGAAGCCCGGCGCATCGCTTACGGAGATTGCCGCCGCCGGGGGCACGTCTCACACCAACGTCCGTCGCGCGCTGGTCTCCGCCTTCCCCACGCTGGTCGGCAAGGGACGCAGCACCATCCCCCACGACATGGGCGAACTGCTGGCGAAGGCGTTCCGCGGTAAGGCTCTGGCTCGCTCCACGGGTCAGATGCTCCGGGAGGACCCGGCCGCCGTGCTCACGGCGGCGGAGGCTCTGGCGGAACTCGCCCGGCGCGCTCTCGAAGACCAGCGGCGCGACCCCGCCGCCTCTGCGGCGTAGCGCCGCCCCGCGGAGCCCGGCACCCCGGCGCCCCGCAGACCCACCCGAAAACCAAACAAGCGCCCCATATTGAGGCTGGCCGGCCTCGGGGCGCTTGTCCCATCCGCTGGAACCGGGTGGGGGGTGGGTCAAAGACCCGATACGTTGATTGGGACTGTACCCGATGAACCAGAGCGTACGCAGCGGCACCGATGACCGCGCTTCACTGCGTCGGGTTACCGACGCTCTCACAGACCACCAGTGCAACCCCCGCACCAGGGGTGATCACGTTGACGCACGGTGCCCCGCCCACGACGATTCCCGCCCCTCCCTTTCTGTGGACTGGTCGGAGCGCGTGGGGCAGGGAGGCGCCGGGGTAAAGGTCTGCTGCCAGGTTGGATGCACCACGGCCGACGTTGCCGCGGCGCTGGGGCTCACCATGGCGGACCTGTACGACGTCCCGAAACAGCGTAGCTACAGCGGCCCGCGCATCGCTCGCACCGCCACACCGCGTGACGGCTCACAGCTGAAAAAGACCACGGAGCGTAAGGCCGAAAAGCGCCCGGAGACTGACCACAAGCACACGTATCGCCGGGTGGAGTCGTACACCTACACCGACGCGGCCGGCACCGTGACCGGCGAAGTGATCCGCCGGAAGTGCACTGAGTGCGGGGAAAAGTCCTTCGCGCAGCGCCGCCCCGACCAGAACGGCGGGTGGGAGTACAAAGCGCCCCTGTCCCGCCCGCTGTACCGGCTCCCCGAAGTCGTGGCCGCAATGGCGGAAGGCCGCACGGTCTACGTGGTCGAAGGGGAGAAGGACGTCGAGAACGCCCGCGCCGCCGGGCTGGTCGCCACCTGCAACCCCGGCGGCGCCGGGAAGTGGACGGCAGTACACACCGACACCCTTCGGGGTGCCCGGGTGGTCATCGTGGCCGACCGCGACGACACCGGGCGCAAGCACGCCGAGTTCATCCGGGCGGCGCTCACAGAGATGAACTGCACCGTGGCCGTGGTCGAAGCCGCGGAGGGCAAAGACCTGTCGGACCACCTTGCCGCCGGCCACGGCGTTGATGACCTTGTGGCCGTTCCCGCCTTCGAGCCCGCCGCCCCGGAGTCGGAGACCGCCGGCGACGGCGCCGACGTGATCCCCCTCCCGCGTCGCGGTTCCGGCTCGAACGCCGGCGACGGCGGCAAGGGTGGGAAGGGCAACGGCGGAGGCGGCGCCGGCCGCGAGCGCGCCCGGCTGGTGCCGATCCCGGGCATGAAGAACGGGTGGTGCTGGAACCCGGGCGACCGGACGATTTGGCACTCCCCGGGCAAGGATGCTCCCTTCGCGCTGATCGGCGCCGCCCCCGAAGTGCTGGGGCGGGTCACCTACCGCGGCGCGGACGGCCGGCACACCCGCATTGCCTACCAACTCGCCACGGAGGAAGGGGCGCCGCGGATCGTCTCGGAGTTCGACATCGACTCTGGGGCGTGGGCCGGTCTGCTTGGCCGGCCGGCTCCCTCCGGCCGGGACGAAGGCGCGGCGTACGCCCGACTGATCCGCGACCAGGGCGCCGCCGCCCGGGAAGTGCCGGCCACCACGTCCGTGACGCCGGATGGCGACATGGTGATGCCGGAGGCGGACGCGCAAGACCTGGGATACCGACAGCTTCGCGCGCCGGAGGATGACGCGCGTATGGCGTGGCGCCGCGTCGCGGATCTCGCCATGGCCACGGAGCGGACCACGCTCGCGCTGGGGGCCGTCTTCTGTGGGCCGGTCGTCAACCGGCTCATGTCCGTGCCGCCGCACATCTTGAACCACATCGGTCCGGCGCAGCAGGGCAAGAGCACCACGCAGCACGTACAGGCTTCGATGTTCGGGAGCCCGTCGGACGACTTCCCCCTCTTCGATTCGTGGAACACCACCCCCAACGGCTTGCCGGGGGTGCTGGTCGAAGCGCGCACCCTGCCCATGGTCCGGGAGGAATTCAGCACGTCCGGGCTGTCCGTGGTGGACGGGGAAAAGCTGCTGTCCCGGATCGCCGGCGGGTGTGCGCGCTCCCGATCGACGCGGACCGGCGGCCGGGCGCCGTCGCTGGGGCGTTGGCACTCCATCCTGTCGTCCAGCTCGAACCTGTCGCTTCGCCGGCAGGGGCAGACCGAAGACCTTGCCGCCCGCCTCTTCGAGCTGTCGGCCCCGTTCTGGGGCTCGGACGATGTGGCCGCGGAGCGGGCCATGGAAGCCGAAGGGCTCGCCATGGCGCACCACGGGTGGCCGTTCGAATGGGCCGTGCGCGCCGACTTCTACACCGCCGCCAAGGTGAAGGAGTGGCAGCAGACCCACGCAGAGATCACCGGGCGCCTGTCGGCGGCGCGCGGCGGACTTGAACTGACGATCGCTCGCGTCTACGCGGCATGGGTGCTGGGCGCCTACATGCTCGCGGAGGTCCTGGACCTCCCGGCGCTGGGCAAGAAGGCGGAGGAAGACGCCATGACCGAACTCCCCAACGCTGTAGCGGAGGCGCACGAAGCGCACGTGGGACCGGGGCAACAGCTCTGGTCGGCCGTCTCGGAAGCGGTGCTCCGAGACCCGTCGTCCTTCCCCTCCGCCTACCAGATCGCACAGGGGCAGGAGATGAACGAAGGCCGCGCGATCCTGGGATTCCAGACCGAAGGGCAGTTCCACCTTTCGCCGGCGGCGCTGCGGGACATCACGGAGGCGGTCGGCATCGCGACCCCGCAACCGGGCCTTCGGGACCTTCGAGCGCGCGGCGTGCTGATCCCGGGGGAGGGCCGGCACTGGACCCGCAAGCCGTCCACGGCGGCGCTGCGGAAGGCCCTGCCCGTCCCGCGCTTCTACGTCTTCGATCGGCCGGCAGCAGACGCGGCCTTCGGCGGGGACGACGACACCCCGCCCGCCCCGCCGGAGAAGCCGACCCCGACCCCGCCGGCCGCTCCCAACCCGGAGCCGGCCGCGCCGACCCTGCCCCACACCGACCCGACCCCCGCCCCGCAGCCGGCCGCCGCGGCGCCGGTCACCCCCGAGCCCGCCGCGGTCGCCGCTCCGGCCGTCACCACGACCACCCCCTCCGCGCCCGCGTCGATGCCCGCGCCGGCTCCGCAGCCGGCCGCGGCCGTCGTCGTCCCGGCGCAGCAGCAGCGCCCGGCCGCCCGGGGCGGGCGCGACTTCGCGGCCGGCGCGCTGGTGGTCGATCAGAACGGCGGTCACCTGTCGGACGCGTCCATGACGTGGCTTCCGCTCCCCGAGCCGTGCAACTCGCTCGCGGACGTCTTGGAGTGGGCGGACTCGCTCACGCTGGGGTGGAAGCGGGAGAACGGCCGCCGCGACGACGGACAGGTGTGGATCATGCCGGACGTTGCCGCACGGCTCGGACTCCCCGCGGAGGCGCCGGCGGAGGGATCGACCACGGCACAGAAGCACAAAGCGCTTGACGCGGCCCGCGCCGCCGGCTGGAACATTTGGGACCTTCGGGCATGGATGACCGCCCGTCGCGGCTCTGGTCGATACCTCCGCGTCTCCGTGGTCGGATGGCAAGACGCGTTCGGGTGCCCCCTGCTGGACGGCGAACCCTCCGCGGGGGAACTCGCCTTCCGTATCGGGGAGTACGCCACGGCCATGGGCACGCTGTACCACGTCTCTCCCCAGGTGACCGGGGTGGACATGAACGAAGTCTTCCCCCGAAAGATCGTCCTTCCCGAGACGGCGCCGAAGCCTCCGAAGCCGGCCACGGTGCGCACGCTCGAAGAGGCGTTCATGTGGTCGCGCCGCCCCACGGCGGAGGAGCGGGCCATGAAGAACCTGGTGGCCGTCGATGCGAGCGCCATGCACTTGGGCGCCGCGCAAGGGGTAGACCTCGGTATCGGTCCGGCCCGCCACATCGAAGGCCCGACCGACTTCGACCCGAGCCTCCCCGGTCTGTGGAAGCTGGATTCCCTGGTCTGGGAAGACGGCCGGCTCCCCAACCCGCTTATGCCGGTCACCCGCGGATCGACCCGCGCAACCGGTAGCGGCGTGCGCTGGTTCGCCACGCCCACGGTGCGGATGCTGGCGGATCTCGAATACGGGGTGAAGCCGTTGGAGGCGTACGTCTGGGAGGGCGACAACCGCACCCGGTACCTGACTCCGTGGGCCAACCGGATCAGGGACGCTCGCGCTCGCATCCTGCCCGGCGCACTGGACGGCGACCCGGACGCCACGGCGATCATGGACGCGATCAAGGCCACGTACACCCGGACCCTTGGCTACCACGCGAGCGAGAAGGCCGGTCGGTACTACAACCCGTACTGGTGGCAGGCGGTTGTATCGCTGGCCCGCGCGAACCTCTTCCGCAAGATCCACCGTGTTGCGCAGACCGAAGGCCGCTACCCGCTCGCCGTCTCCACGGACTGGGTGCTCTACGCGACCAACGAGACCGACCCGGCCGCCGGCGTGCCGGTCGGCTTGAAGATGGGGCGCGGGCTCGGGCAGTTCAAGCCCGCCGGCTTCGCGTCCATGGACACCGTGGCGGATCTGCTGGTGGACCGCCCGACCGCGAAGCAGCTTGCCGCCATCGTCGCGGCCGTCGAAGGGGAGGGTAAGTGATGTTCGGACGGAGGAAGAAGGAGAAGGCCGCGGCGGACGCTCTCTTCCGCGGGGTGTCCCGGAAGGGCGACCCGAGCACGGGGAGCCCGGCGGACATCGTGGCCAACGCGGAGAAGGTGTTGGGCTCCAAGAAGGCACTTGCCGAACGGCTCGGGGTGTCGGAGCGGACTGTCCAGCGCTGGGCGTCGGGCGACGGGAAGCCCCGGTTCGGCAACGCGAAGAAGCTCAAGAATTTCGTTCGCAACGATCCGGATATGCGCCGGGCACAGTTGAGCAAGCACCGGGAAGCGCGCATCCGGAACCAGGGGAGCCGGATCAAGGTGTCCGGGAACATGGGCGTGACGGCCGGCGGCAAGAAGTACCGGCGTCACCGCACCATCGAGACCGACCTAAGCCCGGAAGCCATGGGCGACATCATGGATAAGTGGCTCGCCGGCAACGACGACGAAGCCCTAGACGCGCTGCGCGAAGCGCTCGGGGATGAGTACGTGTCCGGCTTCGAATTGGCGGACGCGTTGGAAAGCCTGGAATTCAAGCGCTGATCCGCCCGCAATGCCCGCACGGGGGCGCCCCATTCGACCGGGGCGCCCCCGTCGTTTTTGGGGTGATCGCTCCGAACCCCTTCAAGTTCGCCTCACCGTGCGGCAAAGTGGAGAGGGTGGGGCGCTCGCTCCGCACGTCCAGCAGCGACCGCGGCCGGCCGAACGGCCGCCGCCCGAAGGGAGACCCCCCGTGCCCGATCCCGAGTCCACCACGTGGACGCTCGCGGAAGTGGCCGACTACATCGGCGCTTCGTCCACCGACTCCGCCCGTAGAACCCTGTCCCGCTGGAAGGTGCGCGCCAAGGGGCGCGAGCCCGGCCGCGGCGGCGCGTCGCTGTACGACTCTGCCGAAGTTCGCGCAGCCAAGGAAGCCCGCCCCGGTCGCGGCGCCCGTACCGACTTGAAGCCCTCGAAGGAGTGAAGTGGGGGGAGGGGTCGGCCCGGTGGTACTGCCCCCGGAAGTTCGGGCACCGGGCCTAACCGACACACTCCCTGTCGGTGCCGGCTGCGGTCACCGTATCCCGCGCCTGTCGTCCCGATCCATTGCACATTGCCTCACGGTGAGGCATAGTTGAATCGCTGGAACGCACCGCCCCGCACCCGAGAAGGGAAGGGCTCATGGCCCGCACCATCCTGACTGACGACCAGTACACCGCCGCTTTGAAAGCGGCCGGCTCCGTTCTGGGGCAGGGAGGTGTTAGCTCCCACTGGATCGACGCCACCGTGTCCGCCACGCTCGCGGCGGTCGGTCTGCTCTCCCCGCCGCCCACCCCCGACCCGGACACCTGTACGGCCATGTTCGCGGACCCGGACGGCGAGTGGTGGCAGTGCAGTGACGACCCCGACCACGACGGCGACAGCCACGACGGCGGTGACTGGGGATGGAGCGACAGCGACCCCGACACCATCCCGCGCCGCACGGACTGACTCACCGACCGAACGCCCCACGTGGCGCAGCGCACGCCCCTGGTGCCCACCAGTGGGCACCAGGGGGCGCCGTACTTCCGCAAGCCTGATCACCACGACGCAACGACGGAGGACCCGTGTTCCGGAGGAACCAGACCAGGAACCAGACCACCCCGACCCCGACCCCGACCCCGAGCGCACCCGAACAGCCGGAAGCTATCGCCATCAACTTGGACGAACTTGCGGCGCTGGAAAAGGCGTTACTTGAAGCGGACCGGCTGCGCCGTCACTGGATGAGCGGCGGCGCCCCGTACTACGGCCCGAACCTGGTCACCGTTCACGACGTGATTGCGCTGCTGTACCAGCGCGCCGGCGCCGCATCCGTGGTCCAGCCCGACCCGCAGCGCGCCCGCCTCCCCCTCTACCGTCACGAGATCACGTGGCTCGCGGACGCGATCAGGGCCATGGAACGGCACTGGGCACGTGACGGACACCTGTCCGACGCGCGGCAACTCCACAACCGCTTCAACGCTCTGTTGGGGCAGGCGCGCGCCATCACCCACATGGGCGGAACGCCCGTCTTCACCCCCGAGTCCCCGCAGACCCCGGAAGCGCGCGTGATCCCGCCGCACACGAACTAGGGAAGGGATACAGAGCCATGGACGATGCATCGTCGGGCGCCGTGCCGAGTGCTGTCGGATCTGCGGGGCGGGGGTGGACTCAGGTGCCGCCCAACGCGGACGCATCCGTCTTCGTGGACCGGCTGACGCGCGCTCTCCACACGATCGAGTGCCGCGAACTCGGGCCGGAAGCGGCCACGCAGCGCTTCGGCCCGTTCGCAGATACCCAAGAAGGCGGGGTGTTCCTGCCCATCGACGCGGAACGCCTTCTTACGCAGCACCCCGGGCGCGACGATCTCCGCGAACTGCTGCAAGCCGTTCGCGATCGGGGTCCCGCCGTGGGTGTCACCCTCACGCCACCAGCATGATCCCGCCGGGCACGGCCGGCGCCGTCCCGCCCGGGTGAGGTTCGAGCAAGACGACGGAAGCCTCCCCCGCCGGTCGGTACGCTGCCGAACACCCCCGCGACAGCAGCACCGCGAGACCACTACGGGCCGTCCCCATCGGAGTTGGGGGCGGCCCGCTGTCACATCATCACCCACCACCCACGGAAGGGGTACAGATGACCGCGACCCGATGGGAACCGCCCGACCCGCGACAGCTCCCCGAATGGCGCGCGGAGCTGCTGGACTACCTGTCCAGCGACGTCGCCACCACGACGATGCGGGGAGCGCTTAGCGCGGGGCGCTGCACCATCGTGCCGTCCGTGCCCGGAGTCGATGCCTCCGCGGAGTCGGTCGGGGCAATCCTCCTGACCCGCTCCGAGCACGACCGGTTGAGCCGGGCAGAGCTGTACTACGCCACCCCGGATATGACCGCGCTCGCGCTTGCCGCCGCCGCGACCCCGCCCACGGAGCCCATGACGCTCCGGCGCCTGCCCTCCGAAGCGGGAATGATCGTCTTCGGGGAGCCGATCGGCGGATACACCGAAGACGTGGCCGCGGTCTTCGCCGGCACGGTCGCCGGCAAGTCTGCGACCCCCACCCTGGTCACTACGCCCATCGTGGCCGTGTCCTGGTCGGTGTGGAGCCCGCAAGCGGTCACCCTGGATCAGGGCTCTGTCCGCTGGTCGTTCCGGGGGCAGGGACGCACGGGCGTGCTCCCGCACGACTTCCACGGGGTGTGGCTCACCTTCTGGTCACCGCGCGGCATGTTCTCCGGGCTCGCCCCGGAAACGGAGATCGCCACCATGCCGGACGGAACGGTCATCACCGCCGGCGTCATCGACTCCACCACGGCCCCGCACGGTCCGGTGCTGGGGTGGGACAACGAAATGTTGCTCCGGGAGGGAGCGGCGTTCGGACCCGCGGAGCCGGACACGACGGCGCTTTGGTCCCACGTGCTCTACACCGCGTGGCAGCTCATGGCCCACGACGGGAAGAACCAGTGGGCGGAGGTGGAAGACGTCCCCCGGGCGCGGGCCGGCGCGAAGCGCGACCGCCGTCAAGGGATCACCGCGTCCGGCGCCGTGCGCATCGTCCGCGTGCACCCCGGCCGCCGCCCCTCCCCGAAAGCCGCCGCGGAAGACGCGGAGGCCAGTACCGGGCGCCGTGAGCCGCAATGGTCGTGCCGGTGGCCCGTACGCCCGTACCGGCGCAACACGTGCTTGAATCCCCGCGCCCATGCGGACGACGGGTGCGAGCACGAAGACCGCATCGTCCCCGGACACATCAAGGGTCCGGAGGGCAAGCCGCTTCGCGCCGGCTCCACGGTCCATCTGTGGGACCGACAGCCGGCCGCCGCGGAGGACTGACGGACCGTCGCGCGACCACCCCCACCAGCAGCGACCCCCCGGTTAACCGCCGGGGGGTCGCTGCGTGTTCGACGTAGGGTCGGCTGCATCACTGGCGGGAGGGGGAAAGCGTGATGTACGAGCAAGCCGCGGTGTGGGATCGCCTGCCAGACCTCCCCGGGTACGCACTGCCCGGCGGCGGCGGTCTGCTGGGCGCGCTGCTGCTGGTCGCGTGGGTCATGAACGACAAGAGCAAGACCAGCGGCGGCGCCGGCCCGAACAAGGAAGTAAACGAAGCCATCGAAAGGGTGGTGGGCGGCTTCTTCCGGGGAATCGGCCGGTACGTCGCCGGCCGTGACCTACGGGGCGAGCCGCGGAGCACGGCCACGTGGTGGCGCTCCGGGGCCGTGGTGAGCGACGACGACGCCGGGACGGTCGCGGACGTCGGGTCCCTTCCACCACCCTCCGCGCCCGCGTCCGTCTCGCTTTCGAAGCCGGCGGCCGGTCGGGCGGGGCGAGCCCTCCGGGCGGCGCTGGTGCCCCTCCGTGGGGCATGGAGCGTGCTGTCCAGCATGGGCGCGGCACTCGCGGTATGGAGCCGGTGGCCGCACGCTGCGCGGTCGCTGGTGAGGCTCGCGCCGCTCCCCGCGGCGTGGGGACTATGGCGCCACCCCGAGCCCACCCAATGGGCGCTGGTCGGTGCCGGCATGGTCGTGCTGCTGGTCGCGCTCACCGGTCCGGGTGGTCTCGCGTGGTGGGAACCGCGGACCCCGACCGATGACGAATTGTTGGGGCCGGCGGTATGGGCGGCGGCGCGGCAAGTGCTCCGGCTCGAAGACCAGGAACGGCGGGAAAAGTGGCTCCGCATCGACCCCGACTTGTCCGCCGAAGGCGCCCGGATAGTGCTCCGGCTCCCCGTCGCATGGATGGGCGGCAAGGAATCCATGGCCGCTCTAGAACACGTGGTGGACACCCGCATCCCCGGCGAATGGGTCGCCCATTGGGAGCGGGCCGGAGTAAATCAGTACGTCCAGTGGACCCGGAAGCCGAAGCCGGTCGAAAAGCCGAAGTTGCCGGAGTTCGTGGAATGGAAGTCCACGGGCAACCCCTATGAAGTCTTCGTGGGGCAGGCAATCGAAGGCGACACCATCGTTGACGCGATCGTCCGCACGCAGACGGCGACCCCGCATTGGGGCGTGGCGGGTGACACCGGATCGGGTAAGAGTACGGTTCTCTACATTCCGATTGTCCACGGCCGGCAACATGGCGCACTGGTGGACATTCTCGATACGAAGCAAAACAGCTTGATTGAAGCCGAAGGCCATTCGGGCGTGCGCGTCCACAAGACCGTTCGCTCTTGCGTCGCGGCCTTCGCGGAATTCATGGTGTCGATGATGGCGGCGGAGTCCGCCCAAGGAAAATACGCGGCGCCCGGTGCGCGGGAACAGCTCATCGCGCGCATTCTGGTAATTGACGAACTCCCGACCCTGATCAAAATGGCGTACACGTGGTGGCGTCACGGATTGAAGGGGAAGGGGGCGCCGCCATTCCTCGAATGGTTCTCCATCATCCTGCTTCAAGGCCGGTCCAGCGATCACCGCATCGTGGTGGGAACGCAGCAATTCGCTAACACCTTCTTCGGTGGCACGATGGAGCGGGCGCAGATCGGCACGAAGATTATCGTGGGGATGCAGGATCGCGTTTCCTGGGGCGTGGCCTTCGGGCAGTCAACGCCGGTCGTCCAGTACGACACCGACGTAAAGGGGCGCGGCGCGTTCGCGGACAAGAGGCAAGCGCCGGACGGCGATTACCTGTACGTCCGGGAATTGCAACCCTGCTACATCACGCCCCGAGTCGCGGAGCTGCTGGCACAGTGCCCGCCGGCACCCGCATGGTTCGACGCCGGGGAAATGGCGCCGTGGATCACGGACGACGTACTCCGGGAAGCAGACCTCACCGCGGCCGTGCGCCGCTTCCTGCCCGGAGGCGAGTACGGACCCGCCTCCCTCCCCTCAGTAACACCCGCCGCCGGGGCGGGGGTCGGCACCCTTTCCCCCAGCTCAGCGCGTGTTACAACCCCTGGTGTGACCGCTCGTGTGACTGTCGATGTGACCGCGGCCGGCGCCGTGGACGAAGCCGCCGAAGACGCGGCGCTCCCGCCCACGTACTCACTCGCGGAGGCGTGCGAAGCCGGCATCCTGCCGTGGAAGCACGGCACGGCACGGCAGTACAAGAGGCGTTCCGAGGAAAGGGGAATTACCTTCCCCGAAGGAGTGACGGACGGCCGTACCACCTACTACACCGAAGAAGAGTTGAAAGACTGGCTTTCCCGTTGGCAGGAAAGCAGCTCCCGACCTGATCCGAAGTAGAGAGAGCACGGTCCCATGACGGAGACTCAAACCCGAGCCCTTCCCGTGTTTCGCTGCGCCTACCTAGACGCGGGCGGGTCGGATCTCTCGGAAGGCGCCGCCGCGTTCGTCTCACTCGATCTGATCTCGGGCACGCTGCGAGCCTACGCAGCAGAGGAATACGCCACGGTCGCGCCGGCGCTGGTCGCGGCGTGCTGGCACATGCGTTGGCCGATCGCCCCCATTCCGAATGACCGGGCTAATGCGCTGCTGGGCGATATCGCGCCACACGCGCGAGAGCTGCTGACCAACTCACTCACCCGGACCGGTGAGCTTGGCGTCCAATTCATCCGCGGGGCAGGACAGTCTATCGACGCTATCCAACGGCTCTGCGCGACAACGTGGGCAGACCCAAAGTCCTGATCCCCCACCAGAAATAGCGACGGCCGCGGGAGTTCACCATTCCCCGCGGCCGTCCGCGCTCCCCCGCGAGCCCGCGCTAGGTGTAGCCGAGTAGATCCCGGACGGTCGCCTCCGGCTTCCGGAAGACCTTCGCCAGTACCGGAAACCAGTGGGCGGGGATACGTTGCCGTTCCCGCTCCACATCGCAATACGTGCTCTTGGACACCGTGAGCGCTTCCGCCACATCACATTGCCGCAAACCCTCCGCGGTCCGAAGACCCTTCAATGTCGGCCCGTTCGCCTCTTCGATCAGCTCGCACGGAGTCACGCCCAAAAGACTCGCGAGACGGGTCAACATTTCCGGACGCGGCAAACTCCGGGACGCTTCCCACGTGCTGACGGTACTTCGAGCGCAACCCAAAGCCACCGCCAAGAGTCTCTGTGTACGAAAGCCGCGGGCGCGGCGTAGCTTCCGCAGCAGGGACCCCCGTATCCGTACCGGCCCGGCCGCCCGGTCGTTATGACGCATGGGGCCGCACTTTAGCGGCGGGTGACCACCCTCCCCGCCCGCGTCCGCTGGTTCCCGCCATCTGAGTCGTTGTACTCATGCGCGGGCCGGCCGCGGTAGGCAGGATCAGGGGTCCGCCCTATTGGGACAACGGGCATGGATGCTTACGAACTTCTTTGACCCCGGTCGAACCCGGACGTAGGGTCGAACGCCTGTAACGCATGTGCCTTCGGGGGAGGTTGGGTCATGCCATTGGGACCGCGGGCGCGCAGCATCCTGGGTCTGCCGGAGCCCGGCGAGTGGGAGAAGAAGAAGGCGCGAACGAAGGCGAAGCGCGCCGGGGAGAATCCGGCGCCGGCCGCCGCGGCGAATCCGTGGGAGTCCGCCGCCCGACAGCTCAAAGAGCAGCGCGCCACGCCTCTGGCGAGCGCGACCGCCGCGCCGAAGCCTGCCCCCGAGCCCGACCCGGAACCGCCCGCGCCGTGGGCGACCGTGGACGAACGGTCCGGCTCCGCGTTTGCTCGCAAATTCGGGCGCGGGGTGCTGTGGGCTCTGGTCGCGCTGCTGGTGCTGGTCGGGTTGAAGTCGTTGTTCCTCCCGAAGAAGACCGCGACCGCACCCCCGCCCGCCCCCGGCCAGTCCGCCCCCGCGTACCCGACCGACGAAGCGCAAGCGGTCGCCGGCCGCTTCGCTCGCGCGTACCTGTCATGGGATGAGAAGGACCCGACCACCCGCGCGGCCGGGCTCGCGGCCGTACTGCCGGACGGCTCGGACACCGCCATGGGGTGGGACGGCAAGGGGAAGCAAGACGTACTTGCCGTGGAGCCGGGCGCCGTCACCCCGACCACGCAGCATCAAGCGCGGGTCCGGGTGGACGTGCTGATCCGCCCCGCGGCGGAGGCGAGCACCCCGCCCCCGAAGAAGCCGGCGCCCCCGGCCGCGCCCACCACCCCGGCGGCGCCCGCTGTCCGTTGGGTGGGGTTGGAGATCCCCGTCGTCCAGACCGGCGGCCGGGTCATCGTCACCGGACAGCCCGGCATCGTCGGCGTGCCGGCGACCGGCCCGAAGGCGCCGGATCTGACCACCCCCGAAACCGATGCCGAGTTCGGCACGCAGACGACGCAGACGGTAGAGCGCTTCTTCACCGCGTACGCCGGAGGGGACACCGAGTCCGTGACCGCACCCGGCGCCACGGTCCCGCCGCTCCCCGAAGGCGTGACCCTGGTCGGCGTGTCGTCGTGGACGGCGGACAAGGGGACCGGCTCCGACCGCTCCGGAACGGCGCGCGTCACGTGGCAGATCGCCGGCGCACGCATCGAACAGACCTACCGAATCCAGCTCACGCGGGTGGCTTCCGCGGACGCGCAGCGCTGGCAGGTGGCCGGCGTCCACGGCGGCACGGCATGACACCGCCCCGCCTCCGCCCCGCATCACTGCCCTTGAAGGGGGACCCATGCACGACTTTGTGACGATCGCGGCGCCGCTCACGGACGGAACGGCACTCAAAACGTGGGTGCTGCTGGTGGTCGGAAACCTCTTCGCGGCGTGGCTCGGGCTTCGAGCCTTCCGCCACTTCGTCAAAGACGACTGGGGCGGCATGATCACCATGGCCGTGGCCGCGGTCTTCGTCGCCGGCTTCGTCTGGTTCCCGGATGAGATGAAGGGAGTTCTTGATGGGCTCTGGGACAAGATCCGGGAAGCCTGATCATGGCGCGCGTCGGGACCACCTACACCCGCCATTTCGATCTTGAGACGCGGCAACATGAGTTGCTCGGCTTGGATCTTGGAGAGGGAGCGCCGCGCCGGGCGCTGGTGCTCGGCTTCGTGCTCTATCTCGTGTGGACCGGCGGTCTCCTGATCGTCTTCGGTCTCCCGGGACAGGTCACCTTTACGGCGTACTTCCTCCCGCCGCTCATGGTCGCGATCTTCGGCACGCAGCGCAGCCGGAAGAACGACCGACGATGGAACATCACCTATTGGGCGCTGTCCGTCCGGTACCTGACCCTTGGACACCGCCCGATCATCTGCGGCGGCCGGCGCTCCGCCGCCCGCGTCGAATGGCTCCCGCGGCGGGCTCGCTGGGGCAACAAGGGCGACGCACTACGCCGGCAGTCCGTCCGACAGCGCCGCGCCGAAGAGGGCGACGCGGAGACACCGGTCGTGATCGCCGGCGCCCCGATCCGGCTGGACGCGCGCCCCCGGCTGTACGGGCCGGATGCGGTCTACCGCGCCCGGGGGCGCAGCAGCAGCAAGACCAGCACGACGAAGACGGGGGAGACGGCACGATGAAGATGCTTCAGCGGCTCGGCAACTTCCTGGGAGTGGGAGGCGACCGCAGCGCCGACCCGGCGCAATATGTCGCGCTCGCGGACGGTCTGATCATCACGGACACGCACGCGGAAGCGTGGTTCACCCTGTCCAGCAGCAACACGGACTTGATGTCCGAGCAAGCCCGCGACACGGAGCTAGACGAAGCGTCCGCAGCGCTCGCGAAGACCCTTGCCGGAAGCGACGTCCACTTGAAGGTGCTGTGGTCCCCGCTCAATGCGGCGGACTACATGGACGAAGCCGGCCGCCTCTTCACCGCCGGAGACTGGCAGGAGTGGGCGGCGCTGCGCGTGGAGCGGCTGGACCAAATCGCCCTGCCCTCCCGGCATCTTCTGTTGGGCGTACGGATCACGGAACGCGCGGGACAGGCTGCGACCCTGAGCCGGCGCGGCGTGGCCGAAGGGCTCGGGATCGCGTCCACCAGCGTGGGCACGCGAGAACTCGCCCGACTTGACGCGATCATGCGGAGGCTCGGGCGCCGGCTCGAATCGACCCCATGGCGCGCGCAGCCGGCCGCCGTGGAAATGCTCGCGTGGATGATCGGGCGGGAGCAGCACCGCGGCACGCCCCTGCCCTCCGCGCATAAGGGTCTGATCGCCGGCGCCAAGTTGGCGGCGCTCACGCGCGGCCGGGTGCTGCCGTACCCCGATCATCTGCGGGTCATGGACGGCCGCGGCGAAACCGCGGCGTGGGTCTCGATACTGACGATGACCGGCTTTCCGGAGCGCATGGAGTCCCCCGGAAACGGGGAGTGGCTGCGGACGCTCTCCGAGATCACCTATGTGCCAGACATCGACGACAGCGAGTTGGGCGCGGACGTCGATCCGGCGAGCCTGATCCTGCCCGTCTCCCCGGAAGCCTCCGTCCGCTTCCGGGTCATGGTCAAGCGCGACGCGATGAAGAAGGCAGACGAAGCGCGCCGGCTCGCCAAGGAACAGCGCCGGTCCGCCTCCCAGCACTCCGCCGAAGACCCCGGCCGGGCGATCGAAGAGACCGAAGCCGTCATGGCGGATCTGCTGCGCGACATGGGACGCGAAGACGTGACGCTCGTGGAGGATCACCCCCGACTGATCGTCACCAGCACGACGGGGCTCGAAGACCTCCGCGCCCGCGTCGATGCAGTCGTGACCCACTTCGGCGGGCTCGGCATCGAAGTGGGAGTGGGGGAGGAGGAGCAGCGCGAACTCTGGTTGGAAGCGCAAGCCGGCGACCAACTCCGCGTCCCCGATGTGGGGCACGTCCGCGACGTGACCGCGCTCGCCGGGTCCTGGTGGTGGGGCGGCGCGAAGGTGGGCGACGACTACGGGCCGATCACGGGATACCTCACCGGATCGACCCCGGGCGTGTTCCGAAACGACGTCACGATCGGCTCCGAGAAGGGCGACGCGACCACCACGGCATTCATCGGGCGAAGCGGTCGCGGAAAGACCACGGCCATGATGCTCAGCATGTTGGACGCGGCCTTCCGTGGCGCCTTCGTGCTCGCGCTGGATTTCAAGGGGGATCTTGGCGGAGTCGTCTCCGCGGGAAAGCGGTTCGGGCTCAACTCGCATTTGATCGAGACCGGCCCGCGGTTCGCTGGGGTGGCGGACCTTTTCAAGCTGCTGGACAAGGAAGGATCGGAGCGGGCGCAGATCGAAGTACCCGCGCAATTGGGTATCGCCATGCCGCCGCACCTTCGCGCCCGCGGTGCGGAGACCCCGGTCCAGCACGCAGTAAACGCGATCATCGCGGACGGCGAGCCGGCCACGTGGAAGGTGGTGGAATACCTCCGCCGCTCCGAGGACGACCTAGCGCGGGAGACCGGCGAAGCGCTGTACGAGCTGAGCCAAACGGCGATCGGCGCCCCCTTCATGGGCAGGCCGGCCGAAGGCGCCGCGCCCCTCACCCCGGAGCCCGGCATTTGGGTGGTGCAGATCCCGGGGCTTTCCCTGCCCGGCGCCGCGGACTCCCGCGAAGACTGGAACGTCCTACAGCGCATGTCGGTCGCGCTCATGCATTCCATGCTTGCGTACGGGATCACCACGGCCGGCCGTAAGGACCTCCGCGGGCTCCGGAAAGCGGTCTGTGTGCCGGAAGTCCATGTCCTTACCGCGACCAAGGAAGGATCGTCCTTCCTGGAATACATCGCGCGAGTCGGTAGGGCATTGAGTACCGCTCTCCTTCTGGATACGCAGGACCCGCAATCCCTGTCCCAATTGGTCGGCGTGGTGGAGCAGTTGACAACCGTGGTCGGATTCCAGCTCACGAACGCCGCGCAGCAAGACGCGCTTGCGGAAATGCTGAATCTCCCCGTGGGCCGGCACACCCGGAATCTCATTCAGTCCATCGGTCTTAACCCGGACGGCGAGATCCGCCACGGTCACGCGATCATCAGGGACCGTCGCTTCAACAGCGCGACGGCCCAATGGGACATCCCCACGGTGGAGCTGCTGGAACTGCTGGACACCACCCCGAAGGCCGACCCCATCGACAGCGCGCCCGGCGAAGCCGAGACCGCCCCGCAGCCACAGGAGGCAACCGTATGAAGCGCCACGCAGCCGTTCCCGCCTTACTGGTCGCGGCCGGGCTCGCGCTCGCCGGGTGCTCCGGCGAGCCGGCCGACGATGCCCCGAAGACGGAGAAGAAGGACCCGGCCGCCGCGGCGCTCACGGTCGCCCGGGAGTACCAGCAGGCAACCAACCGGCTGGACTGGCGCCGGGCGTGCGAACTGAGCACGGAGCGGCTGCGGGATGGCTCGGTGGAAGAGTGCGCGGGGCGGAACGTCGGGCCGGCGACCGCCACGCCCACCCCCTCCGCGCCCGCGTCCGCGTCTCCCTCTCCGTCGTTCTCCCCGCCCACGTACGCGGACGGATCGACCATGCAGCCGCTCCCGCCGAAGACGTCGGCACCGGGTCCGGACCGGGCTTCCACGGGGCCGGTGAAGCCGGAGGGGGCGGCCGTCAAGGTTCCCGCCTCCGGGGACCACCCGGCCGGGTGGGGCGTGCTGCTGACCTACTCCGTGACGTGGCCGGACAGCACCAGCACCGCCCGCAAAGCCGTGCGGGTGGTCGAAGAGAAGGGGGCATGGAGGGTCGATCAGCGGGAGGACGTCCAAGACGGCGACATGACGCACGGGGACCCGGTGAGGGACGCCCTGTCTGGGGGGTAAGTCAGCATGACCGTTCATCTGCCACGGCTTCGCACCGTGGCCATTCCGCTGATGTTCGCCATGACCACGGTCATGGTGGCCGCGGGGCACGCGCACGCCGAAGACATCCCCCCGACCGGTATCGGGGATCTACTGCCCTCCCCAGACTCGAAGGTCCCGGAGGGGCAAGGGACGCTCTACGAGGAGTACAGCAACCCGAACTTGTGGCAGTTGGACAGCGACTTCGGTAAGTGGGACGTGCTGGACCCCATGGCCGAAGCCATTGCCGATATCTGCATGGCGCTGATCACCGTTCTCGGTACGGCGTGCGTGGTCATCACGCAATGGATCTTCCAACTGACGTCGATCCCGGAACTTCAAAACGCGATCACCGGTTCCATCGGCGGCGCCGCCAAGGGACTGACCACCACTCTCCTACCTACCGCGCTCGCGGTCGGCGGCTTCGTGGCCTTCGCCAAGCACCGGGAGGGAGGCGGGTCCGGCGGGCTCTCCCAAATCGCATGGGTGCTGGTCTCCGGCGTGGTCTCCGTCTCGCTGCTGAACAGCCCGGGTGTCTGGGTGGACGGCGTGGACTCCACCCGGCAGATCGGGGCGAGCGTCGCCCTGAATGCCGCCTCCGGAGGCGTGGGCGCGGGTAACCAAGACTGGCCGATCAAGCTGGGCCATGAACCGAAGTTCACCGGCAACGGCCGGGACGACATGCTCCGCAAGAGCAGCGATGCCGTATGGCGCGCGTACGTCGCCACGCCCTGGTGCGTGGCGGAGTTCGGCTCATTCGAAGTCTGCGAGAAGTTCGGCAAACAGCTTCTTGACCAGGGCACTTCGAGAGACAAGCGCAAGACGTGGTTGCAAGACAACGTCACCGAAGATGCGGTAGGCGCCGACTCCGTGAAGTGGCGACAGGGGCACACGCCCGTGGGCCGGATCATGGTCACCCTACCCTCCCTCATTTGCGTGATCATCTTCGCTGTCCTGGTGCTCACGCTCGCATTCGCATCCCTCGCGTCCCTACTCGGCGCGTTGATGCTGCTGGTGTGCGGCGTCGTCTTCGCGTGCTTGTGGGTGATCCCCGGCCGGCCACGACAGTGGGGCATCCGCTGGTTTGATCAGCTCTTGGGGTACACCCTCGGATCGTTCATCGCGACCATGACCCTTAGCTGTGTCCTGGTGCTCCACGTCGCCACAACCACGCTCTTTCCGAAGTACGGATGGGCGCCCGCCTCCGGGCTGTCGATCGCCGCGGCCATCGTCGCGTTGAAGTTCCGCCGGGTCCTCGAAGCCATCGTGGGTGTCTCCGGCTCCGTCTCCCCCGTGGGCTCCATGGTGGCGCTCATGGCCGCACGGTCCGCCACCCGGGCACTGCGGGGCGGCGG
This sequence comes from Streptomyces sp. NPDC054975, assembly GCF_053609105.1. Taxonomy (NCBI): domain Bacteria; kingdom Bacillati; phylum Actinomycetota; class Actinomycetes; order Kitasatosporales; family Streptomycetaceae; genus Streptomyces; species Streptomyces sp. NPDC054975. The sequence goes on along the minus strand of NZ_JBSGWV010000065.1, from coordinate 4,091 downwards.
CCGTCGCTCCGACAGCGGACACCACAACAAGCCCGTTGAGACCCTGCCCCCGCGCGGCGGCGGACGGGGAGGCGGCGGCGGAGGCGGGGGAGGCGGGGGAGGCGGCGGCGGTGACGCCCCGCAGCTCCCGCCCGGCGGCGGAGGCGACGGTTACGGCGTGGTCATCACACGCGTGCCCTACAGGCGCCCCACACCGCCGCCCCTGCCCTCCCCGAGCACCAGCACCGGAGGCGGCGGGGGGGTTGGCGGCGGCGGAGACCGCCCGGCGCTTCCCGCAGCCGGCGACCGCCCGTTGGTCACGGCCGGCGCCCGGCCGGACGGAACGTCCGTCACCATCGACCGGCCCGACCGGGAGAAGGCGCCGGCCCGACCGCTCCCGCCGGCTACCGCCCGCCCGCGTCCAGCCCTTCCGGGCGGCACGGCGAGCGAGCCCAGCAGCACGGGCGGCGGCACGGCCACGGCGACCCTGCCCCGCCCCACACCGGGCCGGCCGGTCCCGCCCGGCGGCACTGCGCAGACCGGACCCGCCTTCCGGCAGGCGCCCGCACCCGGCGCCCCCGGACCGAAGGTCATCGAAGCGAAGGTGATCCGAAGCACGCCCAACGGACCGCCGCCGCGCCCCTCCGCGCCCCACAGGGGGAACGCCACCCAACCGCCGCCCCCGTCGCGCGCCACGGCGCCGGCCAACCGCCGCGCGGAGCACACCCAACCCCCGCCGCGGGCCGCGTCGCCGGCCCGCCGGCCGGAGGTGCCCGGACCACGCCCCACTAGGGAGGGGTGAGCATGACGAAGGACGACGACAGCAGGACCCCACAGGAGTGGCGGGAGCTGCTGCGCACCACGTACGACTACCCGGAAGAGGTGAACGAAGGGCGGCGCCGACAGCGGCGCCGCGCCCGCCGGGCCTACCGGCAGAGCGAGCGCCGGCGCACTGCGGAGTGGATCAGCCGCGAGCGCCGCCGCGAGCCGATCACCGCGGCGGGCGCGCTGCTGGTCGTGGCTGTCGTGCTCGCCATGGGGTTGCTCGCGCGCTTCGGGCCGGACTGGATCAGGGGCGAGCGCGACAGCGGCGCCGGGAAGGTGACGGCGACGCAGCCGGCCGCGAGCCCCAGCGATGACGGGAAGCCGGGCGCCGCCTCCCCGCCGCCCGCGTCCCCGAGCCCGTCCGTATCTGCCGATCTGAGCGACCCGGAGAAGGTGGCGGAGCAGTTCGTCCGGCACTACCTCACCCGCACGCCTCCGGGCGACCAGGACCACACCGCGGCCGTGCTCCGGGCGCAGCCGTGGGCGACGCCGGGACTGGTGGAGAACCTGGCCAACCACGATGATCCGGCGTTTGACCGGCTGGTGAGCCGCGGCGGGGTGAGCACGGTGTCCACGGTCAAGGTGGAGCCGGCCGGCCAGAGCCTCCCCGTGGACACGCCCGTCCGGGTGTGGCGGAAGGTCACGGCGAAGGTGGACGTGGAGGGATACACCAACTACTCCGAAACCACCACATTGGAGACGGAGTTGACCAACACGGGCGCGGGGTGGCGCGTCTCCCGAATCTTGGGGGTCTGACGGGGGATGGAGGGGCGGGACGCTCTGCGGGCCGCGGCAAGTGTCGCCGGCCGCGGAGCAATGATAAAGGTCGGAGCAGTCGGCGGGATATTCTTCCTGATCTTCCTTATGATCGTCGGCATTTTCGGCGCGGGTATCGGTGGAAAGGCTTACGCCGACTCATGCGGAAAAAGAGGAAGGCCAGGGGCGGAACTCCCCGGAGGGGGCGGAGGGGACAACGGCGGACAAAACCCGGGACCGGACACCCGGAAAAATCAGATCAAGAATGCCAAGACGATTGACGAAGTAGCGATTAAGGGAGGGCTATCCGGTCGCGCAACCCTTATCGCACTCATGACCGCGCTGCAAGAAAGCACCCTCCTAAACCTCAATCACGGACACCTAGACTCCGTCGGTCTTTTCCAACAGCGCCCGTCGCAAGGGTGGGGCACAAAGGAAGAGATCATGAATCCGGAGTATTCGGCCGGAATGTTCTTCCACGGCGCCAAAGATGGAGACCCGCCGGGCCTTGACGACGTCAAGGGGTGGGAGACCATGAGCATTCGCACCGTGATTCTCAAAGTCCAGCGTCCGGACGCGAGATATGCGGATCTCTACGTGGGCCAAGAGGACGCGGCGCGCGAGATCGCCAAAGAAGCGGGCATCGACCTTGACCGGGGAGGCGACGGCGGCACCGACCAGGGCGACCAGGGCGGGACCGGCGACACGGACGACACGGCCGGCGCCGGCGGCACCGATGACAAGGGCGACGGCGACGACTTCGCCGGCGAGTGCTACGAGAAGGACAACGGCGGCGGAGGGGTCCCCGGTAAGCCCGGCTCCCCCTTCCATGACGGAGAGGCGGGGTGGCCTCCGGAGGTGAAAAACCCGTATTCCGTCCGCGCGGCCGTCGCCTTCGCGAAGAATGAAGCCCACTACGGCGGTAAAGACTGGTACCGAATGTGTCTCGCCTTCGCGGCGCGCACTCACGGGTGGTCATTCTCCGGAGTGAATTACGCGATTGACCATTATCGCGAAATGCCGGAGAAGATGAAGCACGACGGAGACAGAAACCCGCCAATCGGCGCACTCATGTACTGGGACACGGGTCAACGCGCGGGGCACGTCGCGGTGTATATCGGAAACGGAGAAATCGCGAGCAACGACATTAAGCGCCCGGGGTACATTGACATTGTGCCCGCAACGGATATTGAAAAGAAGTGGGGCGCCAAATACCTTGGGTGGGCTCCGCCTTACTTCCCCAAGGGTGGATAGAACGGGAGCACGGAAATGGCGATCGACCCGGACAAGGTACCGGCAACCCCGGTCTACACAATCACCGTCACGGCCAACGGTGCCGATATTGACGGCGAGCCCGTCCACGCGCCCGCCGGCGACCCCGACGCAGCGCGCCGCGAAGCCCTAAGCGAGATCCAAGTAAAAGCCGCACTCCGCGGCCGACCGGTCCGGGTCACTGCCAAGGAAATTGACGGAACCTCATGGGCCATGATTGTGGACTCAAATGGCGATGTGGTCACCCTCGATGCCCCACACCCGGCGCCGCCGGCCGCCGCTCCGACCCATGCCCCACAACTCCCGGCCGTTCATGCCCCACACTCGCCGGCCGACCATGCCCCACAGCCGGCCGCGCCCCATGCCCCACATGTGGGAGCGCCGGCGCCGGCCGTTCATGCCCCACAGCCGGCGCCGCCGCCGGGTGCTGCTGCTGACCCGCACCCGGCCACCACGTGGGCGGCACCCCTCCCGCCCGCGTATCAGGATGCGTACGTCCGTCTGCGGGCCGCTCACGCCGCGGGAGACCTCCCGTCCGCCGTGGTGGCCGCGGACGGCTTGGAGAAGGCACTAGAGGCGCAGTACGGGCCGCTACACCCCCACACGGTCAACGTGCTCACGCTCCGGGCGTGGCTGACGCTCTGCCAGCGAACCGACTGGTTCGACACGGTGGAGCTGCTGGCGCGTACTGCGCTGCGCCGGCACGAAGCCGGCGCGGAGCCCGTACAGGACACCGTGCGGGCCGCGCGGAACGCACACGCAGCGTGGCGCGGGCTCACCGCGGAGGACCCGGAGGGAGCCCTAGAGCTGTGCGAGACGATCGCCGGCGCGTTGGATCGTCTCGGGGAGACCCGGCGAACCCAAGATGTTCTAAAGTGGGTTGAAGAAAGCGGAGTGGGAATTAGAAAAGCCGGGTAGAATTCCAACACAGCGTCAAGAGCCCGACCGCTTAGGCGAATTCAGTTCGCCACTCAGATAAGCGAAGGAATACCGGGCGGGAATTCCCCGCCCGGTATTTATATTACTTCCGTGAGTTGAGCCATGATCATATGCGCATGATCACCCGGCCGATGATCTCCTCCGGCCGCCGGCTCCCCGCCCCTCATGCTGCACAGAGCGTGTGCGCATAAGCGCACATGCGCACGGTCTGACGTGGGCTTTTCCCGCTTTTGGGGTGCGAAGCGCCCCGCCCCCGGCTTGCCCGGACCGCGCAAGCGGGCCGCATCGGGTTGGAGGCTGCGAAGCAGCCTTAGCCCCGT
>NZ_JBSGWV010000064.1:0-34993 GCF_053609105.1 Streptomyces sp. NPDC054975 | reverse complement strand
GCCGGCAGCGACGCCGCGGTGACGCTGACGAGCGCCGCGAACCGGGCGTTGAGGACGGCGCCGAGGACGGCGACGCCCAGGCCGTTGCCGAACTCGGCGAGGGTGCCGTTGATTCCGGCGCCCACGCCCGCCTTCTCCGGCGGGATGGCGCTCATGATCGCGTTGGCCATGGCCGGGGAGGCGACCGCGATGCCCGCGCCCATCAGGACCAGGCCGAGCAGCATGCCCCAGTAGCTGCCGTCCGTACCGCCGCCGAGCACGGCGATCGACAGCAGACCGCCGGAGACCAGGGTCATGCCGAGCAGCACCGCCGGCGGCGTACCGATCTTCATCACCAGGCGCGGGCCGAGACCGGTCAGGTTGAGGCCGACGATCGTCAGGGCGAGCGGAGCCATCCGCAGACCGGCTTCCAGCGGCTCGTACCCGAGGACGAACTGCAGGTGCTGGGTGAGGAGGAAGAGCGAGCCGCCCATGCCGAAGACGACGAGCAGCGAACCGCCGATGGCGCCGATGAACTTCTGGTTCCGGAAGAAGTGCATGTCGAGCATCGGGTACGGGATGCGCAGCTCCCACAGTGCGAAGGCGCCGAGGACGACGACACCGATGGCGGCCGGGACCAGCACCTCGGCGGAGGTCCAGCCGTGCTCGGGGCCGGTGATGATCGCGTACACGACCGCGACCATGCCGATGGTGGAGAGCAGCGCGCCGAGCAGGTCGGGGCGGTCGCCCTGCGGGTTCTTGGACTCCGGTACGAGCTTGAGGACGGCGACGAGCCCGATGAGGGCGACCGGGATGTTGATGAGGAAGATCATTCCCCACCAGTAGTGGTTGAGGATCACGCCACCGATCAGCGGTCCGGCGGCGAAGCCGAGCGAGCTGACGGTGGACCAGAGGGCGATGGCCTTGACCCGCTCGGTGTCGTCGAAGATCTGCATGACGACGGCGAGCGTGGTGGTCATGAGCAGCGCGCCGCCGACGCCCATGCCGGCCCGGGCGGCGATCAGCTGGCCGGTGGAGTCGGCGAGTCCGGCGGCGAGCGAGCCGAGGCCGAAGAGCGCGAGGCCGACGGCGAGGAGCTTCTTGCGGCCGTAGCGGTCGGCGGCGTTCCCGGCGGTGAGCAGCAGGCCGGACTGGACGAGCGAGTAGGCGTTGATCATCCACTGGATGTCGCTGGTGGAGGCGTTGAGCTCCGAGGTCAGCGAGGGGATGGCGACGCTGAGGACGGTGTTGTCGAGCAGCACGGTGAGCTGGGCCAGGCAGATGACGCCGAGGATCAGCCAGCGCTGCGGGTGGCCGCCGGTGGCGGCGGGGGGTGAGGACTCGGTGGTCGTCGCCGTCATGGACAGCACTCCTTGTACGGTGTACGGGACTTCAGCTCGTACACCGTACAAGGACTCTCGTACGCTGTATAGCGATTACTGCTTCGGGGCCGTCAGGTCGTAGAGGGTGGCGCCGTCGACGGCGACCTCCTCGAAGGTGGACGAGACCCAGGCGGAGATCTCCGAGCCGCCGCCCATTCCGCCTCCGCCTCCGCCTGCCTCTCCGCCTCCGCCGACGAAGTAGTGGATCTCGCCCTGGGCGACGTACTGCTTGAACTGGGCGAGGGTCGGGGAGGGGTCGCTGCCGTTGAAGCCGCCGATGGCCATCACCGGCTTCTCCGTGGCGAGCTGGTAGCCGGCGGCGTTCTGCGCGCCGATGGCCGCCGCGACCCAGGTGTAGTCGTCGGCGTCTGCGAGCAGGGCGGCCTTGGCCTGGGAGCCGACGGTGGCTCCGTCGAGGAGACCACCCATACCGCCACCGCCACCACGTCCGCCAACACGCTCCATGCCCTGGGGAGGGGTGCCTCCAGGGAACTGCCCCGGGCCCTGGCCCTGTGGCTGGCTCTGGCCCTGACCCGGGGCCCGACCCTGACCCGGGGCCTGGCCCTGCGGCTGCCCCTGGCCCTGCGGCGAGGCGCTGCCACCCCTCCGCATGCCGCCGTCGTCCCCGCCGGGCGGACGGAGGACCGGTCCACCGCCCATCCCGCGACCGCCCGCCGCCGACGGCCCCGCCGTCACGATGGACCCCTGGTGGCCGGTGCTCAGCGTCTCCAGGGTGTACGCGAACGGCCCCGCGAGCCCCGCCGCCAGGCCGAGGCCCGCGATCCCGAGCCCGATCCGCCGGTCGAGCCGTCCGGCGACCAGCAGCCCGAGCGCGGCGACCGAACCCGCGACCAGGACCGTCCAGCGCAGCCACGGCAGCCAGTCGGGCGTCCGGCCGAGCAGGACGTACGCCCAGACCGCCGTCGCCGCGACCGTCACCGCGAGGGCCGCCGAGGCGAGGAACCGGCTCCGCTCCTCCCACAGGACACTCGCGCCCATGCCGACGAGAGCGGCGACGTACGGGGCCAGGGCCACCGTGTAGTACTCGTGGAAGATCCCGGCCATGAAGCTGAAGACGGCCAGCGTGATCAGCAGCGACCCGCCCCAGACCAGGAACGCGGAACGCGCCGTGTCGGTCCTGCGGGCCCGCCAGGTGATCACCAGACCGGCCACGAGCAGGATCAGCGCGGCGGGCAGCAGCCAGGAGACCTGGCCGCCGACGGCGTCGTTGAACATCCGCCCGATGCCGGTCTCACCCCACCGGCCACCGCTCCCGGCAGCACCACCACCCCCGCCGGCACCGCCGGGCCCGCCGGCACCGCCGGGCCCGCCGGCACCGCCGCCGCCCACGCTGCCGGTCTCGTTCCCGTTGATGCGGCCGAGGCCGTTGTAGCCGAAGGTCAGTTCCAGGAAGCTGTTGTTCTGCGAGCCTCCGACGTACGGACGGGAGCCCGACGGCCACAGCTCGACGACGGCCACCCACCAGCCGGCCGAGACGATCATCGCGAGCCCGCCGAGCGCCAGTTGTCCGAGCCTGCGGCCCAACCCGGCCGGTGCGCACACGGCATACACGAGCGCGAGCGGCGGCAGGATCAGGAACGCCTGGAGCGTCTTGGCGAGGAACGCGAGACCGAACGCGAGACCGGCCCACACCAGCCACTTCGTTCCGCTCTTCGCGTCCTCCAGGGCCCGCAGTACGCAGTACACGGCGACGGTCATCAGCAGCGCGAGCAACGCGTCCGGGTTGTTGAAGCGGAACATCAGCGCGGCGACGGGCGTGAGCGCGAGGACCATGCCCGCGATCAGCCCGGCACCGGCGCTGAACCGGCGCCGTACCGCCGCGTGGAGGACGGCGACGGTCACCACCCCCATCAGCACCTCGGGCAGCAGGATCTGCCAGGAGCCGAGCCCGAAGAGGCGCACGGACAGGGCCATCGGCCAGAGCGCGGCCGGCGGCTTGTCGACGGTGATGGCGTTGGCGGCGTCGAGCGAGCCGAAGAAGAAGGCCTTCCAGCTCTCGCTGCCGGCCTGGACGGCGGCGGAGTAGAAGGAGTTGGCGTAGCCGGAGGCGCTCAGGTTCCAGACGTAGAGCGCGGTGGTGACGGCGAGGAGGGCCAGGAAGGCGGGGCGTACCCAGGGCGCGTCCTCGGCCCGGCCGCGCCAGAGACGGGCGAGGCGGCCGGGCCTGCCGGATCGCGCGGCATGCGCCGAAGGTGCGGATGGCGGGTCGTACGTCGTACTCATCGGTCGTTCCTTGCGGGACTCGAAGCGTCGGAAGCAGGGGCAGCAGGGGCCGCCGTGCCGGCGGTGGAAGCCGGGCCGGCAGGGGAAGCCATGCCGGTGGTGGAAGCCGGGCCGGTGGTGGAAGCCGGGCCGGCGGTGGAAGCCGTACCGGCGGTGGCGTCCGGGAAGACCCAGAGCCGGAAGAGAAGAAAGCGCAGGACGGTCGCGGCGAGGTTGGCCACGATCAGGACGGCGAGTTCGGTCGAGTGCGCCGGATCGCCGGTGGCCGCGCCGAGCGCGGCGAGCGAACCGCTGGTCAGGGCAAGGCCGATGCCGAAGACGACGAGCCCTTGGGCCTGGTGGCGTACGGCCCGCTCCCGGCCCCGTATGCCGAAGGTGAGACGGCGGTTGGCGGCCGTGTTGGCGACGGCGGAGAGCAGGAGGGCGGCGGCGTTGGCGAGTTGGGGTCCCGCGCCGAGCCGGAAGGTTGTGTAGAGGGCCAGGTAGAGGAGGGTGGACAGCGCGCCGACGGCACAGAAGCCGACGAGCTGCCCGGCCAGTCCACCCGGTACCCCGGTCAGTTGGCGGTCGCGCGGATCGTCGCCGAAGGGGCGGGCGAGCCGGTCGAGCGGCAGCGAACCGGTGGCGAGCGCCCGGCCGACCCGCCAGACGCCCTTCAGGTCGTCGGTCGCGGTGCGCACGATGTGGACGGTGGAGTCGGGGTCGTCGACCCAGTCGACGGGCACCTCGTGGATGCGGAGCCCGGCGCGTTCGGCGAGGACGAGCATCTCGGTGTCGAAGAACCAGCCGGTGTCCTCGACCATCGGCAGCAGGCGCTCGGCGACCTCTCCCCGTATGGCCTTGAACCCGCACTGGGCGTCGGAGAACCGCGCGGCGAGCGAGCCGCGCAGGATCAGGTTGTAGGCGCGCGAGATGAACTCCCGCTTCGGCCCGCGCACGACCCGCGAGGAGCGGGCGAGCCGGGAGCCGATCGCGAGGTCGGAGTGGCCGGAGATGAGCGGCGCGACGAGGGGGAGGAGCGCGTTGAGGTCGGTGGACAGGTCCACGTCCATGTAGGCGAGGACGGGCGCGTCCGAGTGCGACCAGACCGTACGGAGCGCCCGGCCGCGCCCCTTCTGCTCCAGCCGTACGGACCGCACCTCCGGGAGCTTCTCCGCCAGGGCTGCGGCGACCTCGGGGGTGCGGTCGGTGGAGGCGTTGTCGGCGATCGTGACGCGGAAGCCGTACGGGAAGGTGCGGGTGAGGTGGTCGTGGAGCCGCAGGACGCACGGCTCCAGGTCCTTCTCCTCGTTGTGGACGGGGATCACCACATCGAGGACGGGCCGCGCGACCGCCTCGCCGGGCAGCGGCTCCCGGGCGGGGAGGTGCTCCCGGGCGGGGAGTGTGCCCGCGATCGTTTGGATTCGCATGCCCCAGACACTCGCCAGGGCGGCTGTCATGGCTGTGTGATGCGCCTGTGGCGAGGCTGTGAGTCGGGGCGGGGAGGCGCTCAGTCGCTCTCGCGGGGCAGCCGTACGACGAAGACGGTCCGCCCCGGCCGGCTGTGGACCTCGACGTCACCGCCGTGCGCCGCCGTCACCGCGCGGACGATGGCGAGCCCGAGCCCGGTGCTGCTCGCCCCGCCCGCACCACCCGTACTGCCCGCACCACCCGTGCCGCCCGTACCGCCCATGTGGCGGGTACGGGAGGCGTCGCCGCGCGCGAACCGTTCGAAGACGGAGGGCAGCAGCTCGGCCGGAATTCCGGGGCCGTCGTCCTCGATCTCGACGAGGGCCCAGTCGCCCTCGGCGCGTACGCGGGCGGTGACGGTGGTGCCGGGTGGGGTGTGCGTGCGGGCGTTGCCGAGGAGGTTGAGGAGGACTTGGTGAAGGCGAGGCCCGTCGCCGCGTACGGTCACCGCGGACGGCGCGCCCCTATGGCCCTCCCCGTCCCCACCCCCGCCACGGCCACTGCCGAGTTCGAGCAGCCACTTATGGTCCTGACCGGCCGCGCGGGCGTCGGAGAGGGCGTCCACGAGCAGAGGCACGAGATCAGTGCTCTCGTACGAGAGCGGGCGTCCGGCATCCAGTCGGGCGAGCAGCAGCAGGTCCTCCACGAGCCCCGTCATCCGGGTCGCCTCGGACTCGATCCGCCCGAGCGCGTGCCGGGTGTCGGGCCCGCACTCCTCGCGGCCGCGCCGCGTCAGCTCGGCGTAGCCGCGGATCGAGGCCAGGGGCGTACGCAGCTCATGGCTGGCATCGGCGACGAACTGCCGTACCCGCGTCTCGCTCTGCTGGCGCGCGTGGAGCGCGGAGTGGACATGGTCGAGCATCCGGTTGATGGCCGCGCCGACCTGCCCGAGTTCGGTGCGCGGATCGGACTCGGGAACGCGGTGGTGGAGGGCCGGTTCGCCGCTGTGGAGGGGGAGTTCGGAGACCTGCGTGGCCGTCGCGGCGACCCGGCGCAGCGGCCGGAGCGCGATCCCGACCAGCGCTCCCCCGGCGAGCGAGGCGGCGACGAGACCCGCGCCCGTGACGCTCACCGTGACGAGGATCAGGGCGGAGAGGGCGCCCTGGAGCTGGTCGAGCGGCAGCCCGACGAGGACGGCGCCGTTGCTCCCGGAGACGTACACCACCCGGTAGTCGCCCAGCTCCGGCAGCTCGACGGTGTGCGGCCGGCCGTCACGCGGGGCGGTGGCGAGCGCCGCGCTCTGCGCCGCGTCGAGCGGGTTGCTGGTCGCCTTCCGCCCGTACCCCGCCTGCTCGACCTCCGCGGAACGGTCGGCCTTCTCCAGCGCCCCGTCGTCCCCGACGACGGCGCCGACCGTGCCGAGCGGCGCGCCGGGCCCGAGGACGAAGGCGAGCGGGTCACCGTCGCCCGGATCACCTGGCTCCCCGGCGGCGCGCATCGACGGCGGCGGGCCCTGGGCGCGCCGGCAGACGTCCCGCAGCTGGTCGTCGGCCTGGTCGTACAGGTAGGACCGGAACGCGATCGTCGTCACCGTCCCGATGACGGCGGCGACGACCGCGATGAGCGTGACGGCGGAGACGACGAGCCGGGTCCGGAGCGACCAGGACCGGGGCGGCCGGAACATCTGCGGTACTACTCCCCCGGCTTGATGAGATACCCGGCCCCGCGCCTGGTATGGATCATGGGCGCGCGTCCGGCGTCGATCTTGCGGCGGAGGTAGGAGATGTACAGCTCGACGACGTTGGCCTGACCGCCGAAGTCGTACGACCACACCCGGTCGAGGATCTGCGCCTTGCTGAGCACGCGGCGCGGGTTGCGCATCAGGTAGCGGAGCAGCTCGAACTCGGTCGCGGTGAGGTGGATGGACTCGCCGCCGCGCGTGACCTCGTGGCTGTCCTCGTCGAGGGTCAGATCCCCGACGGCGAGCACCGACTCGCTGCGCGCCTGGGCGGCGCCGGACCGCCGGATCAGACCGCGCAGCCGCGCCACGACCTCCTCCAGGCTGAACGGCTTGGTGACGTAGTCGTCGCCGCCGGCCGTGAGCCCGGCGATCCGGTCCTCGACGGCGTCCTTGGCGGTCAGGAAGAGCACCGGCACCTCGGGCAGCTCGCGCCGGAGCCGGCCGAGGAGGGAGAGCCCGTCCATGTCGGGGAGCATCACGTCGAGGATCACGGCGTCGGGCCGGAACGCCCGGGCCACGCGCAGGGCCCCGGCGCCGTCGCCCACGCTGTCGACCTGCCAGCCCTCGTAGCGCAGGGCCATGGAGAGCAGCTCGGCGAGCGAGGCCTCGTCGTCCACGACGAGGACGCGGACGGCGGAACCGTCGGGCCGGAGCATGTCGGTACGCCCCTGGGGCTTGGTCGCGGTCATGAGACCAAACTCAGGGGCCGTACTGAAATCCCCCTTGGCGTTGCCTGTGAATTCCCTGAGAAACCGACGCCGGTCAGGGGACCGGGCGATCAGGGGGCCGGGGACTGGCCCGCGGCCGCGGAATGACCCGCGGCCGCGCCCGCGTCCGGGCCCGGAGGAGTCACGGGAAACAGCGCTGCCCCGTTCTCGTACAGGACGCGCCGCATCCAGTCGTCGCCGAGGCCGAGGCGTTCGAGGGCGTGGAGCTGATGGACGTACGGGTAGGGGATGTTGGGGAAGTCGGACCCGAGGAGCACGCGGTCGCCCAGGGCGCGGAGCCGGGGGAGCTCGGCGACGGGGAAGGGCGCGAGACGTTCGCTGAAGTCGGTGAAGGCCATGGTGGTGTCCAGGTGGACGCCGTCGTACCGCTCGGCGAGGTCGAGGAAGTCGGCGTACTCCGGCATCCCCATGTGGGCGACGACCAGCCGCAGCCGGGGGTGCCGTGCGAGGAGCTGCCCGACGGGCCCGGGACCGGTGAACTTGCCGGGGACGGGCCCGGAGCCGCAGTGGACGACGACGGGCACGCGGGCGTCGGCGAGCAGTCCCCAACTCTCGTCAAGAGAAGCCTCGTTGGGGTCGAACCCGCCGACCTGGAGGTGCACCTTGAAGACACGGGCGCCGGAGTCGACCGCCCGGCGGACGTAAGTGGTCGCGCCGGGCTCGGGGTAGAGGGTGGCGGTGTGGAGGCAGTCGGGCGTACGGGCGGCGAAGTCGGCGGCCCAGCTGTTGAGCCACTCGGCCATGCCGGCCTTGTGCGGATAGAGCATCGAGGTGAAGGCGAGGACCCCGAACTCCCGCAGGAGCGCGACCCGGCGGTCCTCCTCCTCGCGGTAGGTGATGGGCCACTCCATGCCGGTCAGCGGCCCGACGGCGTCGAAGTAGGCCCAGACCTTGTCAAGGACGTTCTGGGGCATGAAGTGGGTGTGGACGTCGACGAACCCGGGAATCCCGAGCCGCACGGCGACCTCCCGCGGCGCCTCGGCCGCGCGCAGGGCACCGGCGCTGGTCGGCTCCTCGGCCGCGCGCGGGGCACCGGCGCTGCTCGATGCCTCACCCCTGCTCGCCTCCTCAGCCACGCTCAAACCCGTAACTCCGCTCGACCTTGCCGATGTGGACGCTGTAGCTCTCGTACCAGTGCTCCCGGCCGTGGCGCTTGGCGGCCTGGTGCTCGGCGTTGTCCCGCCAGGCGTCGAGGGAGGCGAGGTCGCGGAAGTACGCGACGGTGATGCCGATGCCGCCGGGGGTGCGGGCGGACTCGTGACCGAGGAAGCCGGGGAGGTCGCTGACGATCTCCTGCATCCGGTTGCCGGTCTCGGCGTATCCCTCGGGTGCGTCGGGACGGATCGAGGTGAAGACAGCGGTGTAGTAGGGCGGTTCGAGACCCGCCACCAAGCTCGGTGTCTGCGTCATGTGGATCACCCTCCGACGGCTGGGGTGGGCATGTAAACAAGGGCCGCCGGAAGGGATCCAAGTCTTTACTCCGGGAACAGCCCGTCCTGGACGTCGCGGTTCGCCCTCTTCACGTCCCGCACGGGAACGGTGACGGACGCCGCCGCCGTCCCACCCTCGACCGCGACCAGCCGCCACCCCCGCACGACACGGGTGTCCAGGGCGAGGCATCGACCCTCGGCGTCGAGGAGGTGCAGGTCGGGCCCGGCGGCGGCCAGGAGGCGCCCGGCGACGACGCCGTCGTCGACGAGCTCGGTGACGGTGCCGGCGAGCGGGGGCAGCCCGTCGAGCCCGAACGCCTCGCCGTGGTCGTACGCGCGGAACTCCAGCCGTTCCAGGGTCTCGGTCCACCCGGCGAGCGCGGTGGCCCGCCCGTAGAGCTCCTCGATCTCACGGCGGCGCGCGTCGGGGGCGGGCAGGGCGTGCCGGACGGCGCGTTTACGGTCGTACGGGATGCGGTCGGGCACCTTGAGGGCGTGCCGCAGCAGCTCCTCGGTCCGCCGGGCGGCCATGAGCGGCCCGCGCCCGAGCCAGCCGAAGGCGACGGCCCCCTGCTCCAGGAGGCGCGCGTCGCCGCGCTCCTCGGCGGTGATCCCGACCTTGGTCATGCCGGGCCCGAACCACGCGAGGTACACGCGGTACGGCCGGGGGTCGTCGGCGAGGGTGTCGGCGGCGACGGAGTGGGCCCGGTCGAGCCGCGCGCACTCGGGGCACTGCCCGCCGGTGGCGCGGGCGGGGACGGTCGCGGCGAGCGGGCAGGGGTTTCCTCGGGCACCCGGACAGAGGCGCGGCCCGACGGCCCGGAAGGCGACCTGCTGCCCGTACGCGAGCACGGACACCCGACCACCGTCCCACCGCAGAGCGGGCACACCCCCGCTCCACCGCATCCCGGCACACCGCCACACCACGCGCCCGCTCCGCCCTACTCTCGTCGGATGCCCAGTCTCCTCTACGTCCGCTTCCAGTCTCCGACGCGGAGTTCCAGGGGCCACTTCCCCGGCGTCTTCGCCCTGGCGAACGGGCTGGCGCGGGAGGGCAGGCTGTCGGCGTCGGAGTACGCGGTGTGGCGGGCGTCGAACGACTGGTACGACACGCACGTCACCAACCCGACGACGGTCGATCCGACGGTCTACGACCCGACGCTGAACCCGGGCGCGGCGGCCTGGTTCCGCTCCACAGCGACCGGCCTGCTGACGCGGGTCCTGCCGTACCTGGACATCCTGGCGGCACACGGGGTCCCCTGCGTACGCCTGGAGTCCGCGACGCCGGGAAGGATCATCTACGAGGACGCGGCGCAGGTGGTGGCGGCCCCCGTCTACGGCAGCAGGTAGATCCGGGCCCCGTCGGCGGCGACGTCGCTCTCGCGGACGCACCCGCGCTCGACGAGGAGCCCGACGCAGTCCCGTACGCGCTCGACGGGGAGCCCGGTGCGCCGGGCGATCTCCTCCAGCCGGTACCGGGCGCCGCCGCGGACGAGGGCGGGGGCGAGGTAGGCGGCGACGGCGTGGACGTCGCCGGTGACGGGGAGGTGGTCGGCCTGCCAGGAGTCGAGGAGCTCCTGGGCCGAGAGGGCGCGGGGGGTTCGCTGGAGGGGGACGGTGAATCCCTCCAGAAACCGGCTGGCGGCCTTCGTCTCGCTCCGTACGACGATGTCGACGATCTCGGGCGGCAGGACGTACCCCCAGTGGACGGGCGAGGGTTCGAGGCCGTAGGAACCGTCGCGCTGCACGGTGGCGACGACCTCGCAGACCCAGGCCTTGAAGGGCGCGCACGCGGGTTTGGTGCCGGCGGTGACGAGCTGGACGAGCCCCTGGAGGTCGAGCATCTTCATCGACTTCCGCAGCCCGCTCCCGGCGAGCACCCGCGCGACCTCACCCCCACAGACCCCCCGGACCAGCTCCTCGAGCCCCCGCTGCCGCGCCGCCTCCACATGATCGAGCACGGCCTGCCGCGTATTGACGTACCCCAACTGCCGAGCGGCCTCACCGGCGGGAAACCAGTGCGTCCCATTGGGCATCGTCAGCCGCCGCAACCGCGCCCCGGTCGCCGCGAAGACGAAGTCGTCGACGTCGATCGCATCCCTCTGCTCGTCCATCGAGCACCACCTCCACGAGGGAAGCTAGGCCGACGGCATATGCAACTGTCATGAAACATCAGGACGTTCACCCAAAAGAAGAAGCCGCACCAAGCCTTCCCTGGAGGAGCGGGCACCCGTCTGTCTGCCGCCTACAGGTCAAGCCGTCATTCGAGCGTGGCGATGGCGAGACCGGCAAGCGCGACGACGGGCGAGCCGAGAAAGACCACCACCCTGCGCTTGACTGCCGCAGGCCGACGCAACGCAAGAGGCCCGGACTCTCGTCCGGGCCTCTTGTCTGTGTGCACTCGGCAGGATTCGAACCTGCAACCTTCTGATCCGTAGCTCTAGCGGGATCGGTCAGGCATAACCATTCCGGCCGCCATGGGGCCCGTGAGGGACGCTACCGGCTGGGGGGGGGGTTGCGGGGGTTGCGGTACCGAGCTGCTGTACTGCAACCGGGCCGGAAACCTGTCCCTCCAGCTCCCTTATTGATCGCGAGTAGCCGCACCTTCTGACACTTCTGTTGCACGCCGGGCGGTCACCAGGTAGCCGCAAAGTGAACGCCTGCGCCTCGGATCAGATTTACTTCCAGATCTGCCAGTCACTACCATTGCACTTATTGGTATAGACGTTGCCCTGCGAATCACCGTCGAGGCACAGGCCGGTCTGCCGGTTGACGATCTGCATGCCGTCGCCCGTCCAGTTCTCGTACCACTGCTGGTAGTAATTCGCCGGACTGTCACAGGGCTCGATGTAGACCTTGCCGACGCCACTCGAGTCGGCGTACCAGCTGGCCAGACAGCGGCCAGAGAAGAACGTGTTCCTGGTGGTGATCTTCCAGGCGCCATCCGGGTTCTGGACATTACTCTGCGAGTCGTCCCATCTGATGCTGACCCCCTTTGGAACGTCGACGCATTTCACCCAGGCTGCGGCGCTGGTGTCGACGCTGGTGTCGTTCCAGACTCGGAGGCAACCGCCAGTGTGCGCATTGCGCCACAGGATATTTTCGGATGCCGATGCGGGCGTAGAGACGGCTGCAAGAATCGCCGGAACCGCCGCCAACACCACGGCAGCGCGAATTTTCGACGCCTTATTCACAATTTCCCCCATTCGCTCAAAAGCTGAAGCCAGGGGAAAGAGGTGAAATGGTCAGATTCCCCAGACGTGCATGAACTCTAGGCGAGAAAGATCGATAACCGCAAACTAGTTGATCAAGACTTGAGCCGGAATAACATACTCCGCTCCTCCGCCACGTCCACGGCGTTCGCCGACCCCAGCGGGTGCAGTCGGGGCACGGCGACGCTGAGCATCAACGTGCCGGAACCGAACGACCGCAACTCCACTGCGGACCGACGAAGGAGGCCCAAGGGCAACCGCGGGAGTGCATGGCCGCGCACGCATGGCACTGGCAGCACGTCGGGCTGGCTGCTCTAGGTGCGGGACAAGGCGTACGAGCTGGCCACGAGCAACGAGTGGACCGGTCAACCTGGTATTACTTCTAGGCCTTGACCAACAAGGACGGCTGGCCGCACCTCCAGACCTTCCGCTACCCGGTCTCGCCCAGCTCCCGTCTTCCGTCGACCCATGCAACGTGGGCCGGGCACAGGCCCCGGTCCAGGCGACGTGCTCCTCAGCCACGGTGATACCGGTACCGACGCGGAGCAACCACACCGGCTACGGCCACATCGCGGCAGCAGCTGCTCCCCGCCCGCCCCTTCCCGGTGGTGCGGTCGCCTCACGCTCCCGTCATCCGCGACGGCAGGGGTACGGCGCCCGGCCCTCCTCAGACCCGGCAGTCGGCCGGCCGTGCGCAAGAGGCCTGCGCCGAAGATCCTCCGCCTCCGGCCGACGCGGACCGGCCTGGTTCTGCGGGTGAAGCTCCGGCCCGGTCAGGACGCGTTCGACTTCTCCGCCGCCTCGGACCGGCTGCGGCACTCGTTCGTCATGCAGAACGTCACCGCACGGGAGATCCGCTCGGGTGTGGTCGAGCTGCGGATGACCGGCTACGACGTCCTCAAGCGCGTCCACATGCCCACCCTCGCGGGGGCGGGGCCGATGCGGGTGCCGGTCGCCATGCGGGAGGACGGAGAGGTCTACTACCGCGACTACCGCCAGAGCCCGCACGCGCTGAACGTCGGCGCCACTCAGTCGGGCAAGTCCGCCTATCAACGCAACCCCGTCGCAGGCCTCGCCACGCAGGATGTCGCGCTGGTCGGGATCGACTGCAAACAGGGTGTGGAACTCGCACCGCTTGCCCGCCGGTTCACCGCCCTGGCCGACAACCCCGACACCGCTGCCGAACTGCTCGACGCGCTCGTCGAGCACATGGCCGAGGTCTATCAGCTCATCCGTCGCGAACAGAGGCTGAGCGCCGACGTCCCGGACGCGGACATCACTGCCGACATCTGCGACCTGCCCGACCACCTGCGACCGACTCCGATCGTGCTCGTGGTCGATGAGGTCGCCGAACTCGCCTCTCTTGTGAAGGTGCCCAAGCCGCGCCGTCGTCCGATCAAGCCGTGGTCCGTCGCCGAGGCGGGGCAGTTCCTCGCGGACGGGGCTGCTCGGGACGATCACCTCTTCGCGGCCTGGATGCTCGTGCTGTGCCTCGGGCTCCGCCGTGGTGAGGTACTGGGCCTGACGTGGAAGTCCGTCGACTTCGAGGCTGGAGAGCTGTACGTCGACCACCAGATTCAGCGGGCCGGGCGGCAGATCCTCCATCGCGAGACCAAGACCGAGGAGTCCGACGACTTCCTGCCACTGCCGGCCGTCTGCCTCAAGGCGCTCCGGATGCGCCGTGCTCAGCAACTCGGGGACCAGAAGCCGCCGGGGAGTTATGGCAGGACACTCGGGGACTCGTCTTCACCACCAGGTACGGCACGCCGATCGAGCCGGGGAACCTGACCCGGATGTTCGCCCTTCGGGCCCGTCGCGCTGGCCTCCGCGTGATCCCGCTTCGGAACACCCGGCACACGTGCAGCTCGCTCCTGGTCGCCCTCAAGGTCCACCCGAAGGTGGCACAGCGCACCCTCCGTCACTCGCAGATCGCCATGACGATGGAGGTCTACGCCGAGGCGAGCGAGGAAGCGGTTCGCGCTGCGATCGGCAAGCTGTCCGACGCGATGGGTGGAGACGGCTGACGCGGTTGCTGTACTTCGCTGCTGTACGGAGCTAACGCAAGAGGCCCCCGGATCTCTCCGGGGGCCTCTCACCTGTGTGCACTCGGCAGGATTCGAACCTGCAACCTTCTGATCCGTAGTCAGATGCTCTATCCGTTAAGCTACGAGTGCTTGTTCTGTTGTTGTCTTCGCTTCGGTTTCTTTCGGCCCCGTCGCGGCGACAGGAAGAACATTACATGACTGCCGCCGTCATGTGAAATCCATTGACCACACCCCTTGTGACCTGCGGAAACGCCCTCGGAGGGGGAAACGACGAAGCCCCGGTCCGTTGGGACCGGGGCTTCGGATCTTGCTGCGGAGGCGGAGGGATTTGAACCCTCGATGGGCTTTAAGACCCAAACCGCATTAGCAGTGCGGCGCCATAGACCGGACTAGGCGACGCCTCCATCCGCACCGTCGCGCGGGCGCGAGTGGTGCGTGCAGATGATGACACAGGCGAGCCTGGTGCCACCAATCGCTTCTCACCGTACTAGGCCTCCGGGGCGGAGAGCAAAGCCCGACGGCGCACCCCGCTTGCGCAACGAACGGCCGTGCGGAGCGTTAGAGGAGACGGGCTCGCCGTCCGTCCGCGGCTCGCCCCCCGCCCCGTCCCTGGAGTTCCCATGCTGCGACGTCTCGTCCTCACCTCCCTCGTCACCTCCGCCGCCGGTGTCGGCGCGCTCGGGCCGCTGCCGCCCCTGCCTCTGCTGTCCACGCCCGACGGGCTCACCGTGACGATCTCCAAGAGCGGGCACCGCAGCGCCGACGGCACCTTCCGGCTGGAGTGCGGCGACAAGCCCGGCGGGGACCATCCGGCCGCCGCCAAGGCGTGCGAGCGGCTCGCCCAGCACGCCAAGGCCGGGACGGACCCGTTCGCGCCCGTACCCAAGGACGGGATCTGCTCCCTCCAGCACGGCGGGCCCGCCGTCGCGCACATCACCGGCCAGTGGCAGGGGAGGGCCGTCGACGCCCGCTTCTCCCGGGCCAACGGCTGCGAGATCGACCGGTGGGAGAACCTTGAGCCCGTGCTGCCCCACCTCTCCCACGTGCGGGGATGAGGTGAGGATGCCGTTCGGATGTTGCCCCCGGCATGCGACCTCCCCCCGCGCCCACCGGACCTGCCTTTAGACTCCCCTCAGTGACAGGCTGCGGCCCGGAGGGCAAGATGGAGCGGGCCGGCCAGCCGGGCAAGGTGCAGTGGGTCAGGGAGGAAGCGTCGTCGTGAGCAGCAGGCCATCCCGAGGCGCTGCTCGCCTCGCAGCCATACTTGACGCCCTCCCCGACGGCCTCGTGCTCGTCAACTGCAACGGCACGGTCGTCAACGCCAACACCATCGCCCTCGGCATGTTCGAGACCCCCGGCACGGCGCTCGTCGGGCGCGGGCTGCTGGATCTGCTCCCCGGCTTCGACTCGCGGCTGATCCCCGGCTCCATGCGCCGCCCCGAGGGCACCGACGAACACGGCCGTACGAAGCCCACCCGGATGATCGCCCGCCGTACCGACGGCAGCGAGTTCGCCGTCGAGGTGACCAGCGCCAGCCTGGAGGACGGCCGCGAGGCCTACGACTCGTACACCTCCTACACCGGCGACGAGCTGCTCATGCTCGTCGTCCGCGATCTCACCGGCACCCTCGACACCGAGGCCGAACTCGCCCGCTCCCAGCGCCAGACCGAGATGATCCTGCGGGCGGCCTCCGAGGGCGTCGTCGGCACGGACACCGACGGGCGGGTCGTCCTCGTCAATCCCGCGGCCGCGCAGATCCTCGGCTACCGCGCCAGCGATCTCGGCGGCAAGGAGCTGCACCCGCTGATCCTGCACTCGCGGGCGGACGGCGAACCGTTCCCGTACGAGGGCTCGCCGCTCGCCGACACCCTCAAGTCGGGGCGCAAGCACCGGGTCCGCGGTCAGGTGCTGTGGTCGAAGAACGGCTCCCAGGTGCCGGTCGACCTCACCACCGCGCCCGTACGGGACGGGGACCAGCTCGTCGGCGCCGTCATGACCTTCACCGACCGCCGGCCGTACGAGCAGCTCACCGAGGAGCACGCCGCCGAGCTGACCGCGCTCACCGAGAAGCACACCGCCGAACTCGCCGAGCTGAGGAAGAGCCAGGAGGAGCGTGCCAAGGGGGAGAAGGAGCGGTACGAGTCCCTCGCCGCCCGGCACGAGCAGCTGACGGCCGTCCTCGGCGAGTCGCTGCGCGGGCCGCTGGAGGAGCTGCGTACGGAGCTCTCCTCCCTCGCCGCCGACGACGCCGGGCAGCTGTGGCCCGAGGCCAACCAGCTTCTGCACCACCTGGCCGCCGGGTACGCCCGGATGACCACCCTCGTCGACAACGTCCTGGGCTACCAGCGCCTGAACGCGGGTGCGGAGTCCCTCGACAAGTCCGTCGTCCTGCTCGACGGGGTCGTCACGGCGGGCGTCGACGGGTCCGTGGAGCTCATCGGGCCCGGCCGCGCGCAGTTCGCCGTGCACGCCCCGCCGATCGAGGCCGAGGTGGACGCCGGCCGCCTCGCCACCGCGCTCGCCCATCTCGTCGCGGACGTCGCCGGGGTCGACTCGACGGGCAAGGCCCGGGTCGTGCCCGGCGCCGGGTACGCCGACTCGACGATCGTGGTGGCCGCCGCGCAGCGCGGTGACGTCGTACGGATCGAGGTCCGGGGGCCGTACGCCGGGGGCGACCCCGTGCACCAGCCCATCGTGCGCGGCATCGTGAGCGCGCACGGCGGTGTCGTGCAGACGCACGAGGTACCGGGGATGAGCGGCAGCGCGTACGTCCTGGAGGTGCCGCTCGGCGCCGGCAAGGGCACGGTCGCGCCTCCGCCGGCACCCTCCGAGCCGGAGGCCGGGGCGTCCGGCGGGACGGCGCTCGCGCTGCCCGCGCAGGCCTCCGACACCAACGGCGGCGGCCGTCGACGCGCTCGGCGCGCGTCCACCGACGCCTTCCTGGAGAGCGCGAGGGGCGCCGGTACGGATACGGGCGCTGGTACGGGTACGGGCGGGGGTCCTGGTGCGGGTGCCGGTTCGGCCGTCGAGCCGACCGGGCGGCGCCGTGGGCGTACGGAGGAGGCCCCTGCCGGCCCCGCCGAGCTGATCCCGGCGCAGAACGCGGGCCCGGCGGGTACGTCCGCCGGCGGCGCGACCTCCGGTCCTTCCGGGGCTGCCGATACTTCTGGGGCTCCCGGTATGCCTGGGGCTGCCGGTGCCTCCGGGGCTCAAGGTACGTCCGGGGCTGCCGGTATGCCTGGGGCCGCCGGTACGGCCGGGGCTCCTGGCACGTCGGGTGCGCCCGGTGTCGTCGAGCCGACCGGCCGTCGGCGTGGGCGGCCCGCCGAGGGCTCCGTGGTGACCGCCGCCGAGGGTGCGCAGGGCCGGGCCGCGCTCGGCGCCGCCGTGCCCCCGCAGGGAGTACCGGTACCGGCCCAGGGCGCCCACGCAGAGGCTCCCGCGCTCGCCCGGGCCCTGCCCGCCGTGCCGGGCGGCGAGGACGCGGGCCGGCAGCCCAGCGGGCGTCGGGCTCGCCGTGCGCTGGCGGCGCAGGAGCGGAACGAGGCCGCCGAAGCCGGACCGCGTACGCCGTTCGCGCTGCCTCCGGCCGACGCCGACCGCGCCCCGGAGTCCCCGGCACCCGCATCCGCACCGATGCCCATGCCGGCGCCGGCTCCCATGCCCATGCCCATGCCGATGCCCGTGGACGACGAGGGACGGCACGACGCCGTACGGTCCGCCCACGACGCCGACCACACGCCGTCCCAGCCCCACCCGATGCCCGAGCCGACCGGCCGCCGTCGGAACCCGGGCGTGCCGCAGGAGACCCGCAGCGGCACGGGCACGAGTACGGGTACCGGATCCGTACCGCTGCCGCCGGAGATGCCCGCACCGGCAGCGCCCGCAGCACCCGCCCCGGCTCGTCCGGCCGCGCCCAAGGACGGGTCGCTGGGCGGGCGCGCGTTCAGCGTGCGGACGCTCGGGCAGGGTGTGCCCTTCGCCCAGCAGGCGGGCGCCCACCAGACCGGGCAGGTGGGCCCGACCGGGCCGACCGGCCAGACCGGGGCCGGGCAGGCCGCCGCGAGCAACGGCTCCGGGCGACGGCGCAAGTTGGCCACCCCGCCCGAGGGCGACCGCGCGACCCCCGCGAACGGCACCGTGTCCACCCCCACGGCGGCCCCCGCGCCCGCCCCGTCGGCGGAGTCCGTCGCCAAGCCGCACCCGCAGCACAAGCTGGCCCCGGCGGCTCCCGAAGGCCGCGCGTACGCGATAGGAGCGCCCGCCGAGGGTTCCGCCGAAGGCCCCGAGCCGCTCGACGGTCCTGGCGGCGCGGTCGAGGTCGCCAACCAGCCGCCGCCCCGGCCCGTCGACGACGAGCTGCCCCCGGAGCCCCTGGACAACCCGCGCCGGCTCCTCGTCTGGCCCGCTCCGGACGTCGCGACGCAGCAGGCGCTGAGCGACCGTGGCTACCGTCCGGTGATCGTCCACTCCCGCGAGGAGGTCGACGCCCAGATCGCCGCCTTCCCGGCCGCGCTCTTCGTCGACCCGCTGACCGGGCCCATCACCCGTACCGCGCTCCAGTCGCTCCGCCAGGCCGCCGTCGCCGCCGAGGTGCCCGTGCTGCTCGCGGCCGGCCTCGGACAGGCGACCCGGGAGGCGGCGTACGGCGCCGATCCCGCCGTACTCCTCAAGGCGCTGGCGCCCCGCGACAGCGAGCAGCACCCGTCGCGCGTGCTGCTCATCGAGGAGAACGACGACATCGCGCAGGCGCTCGCCGCGACCCTGGAGCGGCGTGGGATGCAGGTGGCGCGCGCGGCGGCGGACACGGACGCGGTCACGCTGGCGACGCAGATCCGGCCGAACCTGGTGGTGATGGACCTGATGCAGGTGCGCCGCCGCCGGGCCGGGATCATCGACTGGCTGCGCGCGAACGGGCAGCTGAACCACACCCCGCTCGTCGTCTACACCTCCGCCGGGCTCGACGAGGAAGAACTGCCGAAGCTGTCGTCGGGCGAGACGGTCCTCTTCCTGGCCGAACGGTCGACGAGCACCGAGGTCCAGTCGCGCATCGTCGACCTGCTCGCGAAGATCGGCACCAACTGAAAGGAGGGGGAGCGGCCTTTCGGCCGCTCCCCCTCACCTTCCGTACGGAAGGTCCTGTAGACGCGGACGGGCTACAGCTCGGTGACCTCCAGCTCACCGGCTGCGTACTGCCTGCGGATCACCTTCTTGTCGAACTTGCCGACGCTCGTCTTCGGCACCGCGGGGACGATCGCCCAGCGCTCCGGCAGCTGCCACTTGGCGATCGACTCGGCGAGGAACTCCTTGAGCGTCTCGTAGTCGGCCGTCGCACCGTCCTTGAGGACGACGGTCGCCAGCGGGCGCTCGCCCCACTTCTCGTCGGGGACGGCGACGACGGCCGCCTCGGCGACCTCCGGGTGCGCCATGATCGCGTTCTCCAGCTCGACCGACGAGATCCACTCGCCGCCGGACTTGATCACGTCCTTGGCGCGGTCGGTGAGGGTGAGATAGCCGTCCGGGCTGATCACGCCGACGTCGCCGGTCTTCAGCCAGCCGTCCTCGCTGAACTTGTCGGCCGGGCGGGTCGGCTCGCCGTCGACCCCGCCGAAGTACGACCCCGCGATCCAGGTCCCGCGCACCTCCAGCTCGCCGGCCGACTCGCCGTCCCAGGGCAGCCGTTCGCCTGCGGGGCCGACCAGCCGGGCCTCGACGCCGGCCGGGAAGCGGCCCTGCGTGATGCGGTACGGCCACTCCTCCTCGGTGGACAGACCGGCCGGCGGGTGGGCCATGGTGCCGAGCGGCGAGGTCTCCGTCATGCCCCAGGCGTGGCAGAGGCGGACGCCGAGGCGGTCGTAGGCCTCCATGAGGGAGGGCGGGCAGGCGGCGCCGCCGATGGTGACCTGGCGCATGGAGGAGAGGTCACGCGGGTTGGCGGTGACCTCGGCGAGCAGGCCCTGCCAGATGGTGGGGACGGCGGCGGCGTGGCCCGGCTTCTCGCGCTCGATCATCTCGGCGAGCGGGGCGGGCTGCAGGAAGCGGTCCGGCATGAGCATGTTGATGCCGGTCATGAACGTGGCGTGCGGCAGGCCCCAGGCATTCACGTGGAACTGCGGGACGACGATCAGGGTCGTGTCGCGGTCCGTGAGGCCCATCGACTCGGCCATGTTGACCTGCATGGAGTGCAGGTAGATCGAACGGTGGGAGTAGACGACGCCCTTGGGGTCTCCGGTGGTGCCGGAGGTGTAACACATGGCGGCGGCCGAACGCTCGTCGAGTTCGGGCCAGTCGAAGGTGGTGGGGCGGCCCGCGATCAGCTCCTCGTAGTCGTGCACGCGGGGCGTCACGCCGTCGAGGACGGAACGGTCGCCGGGGCCCGCGACCACGATGTGCTCGATGGTCGGCAGGTGGGGGAGGAGCGGGGCGAGGAGGGGCAGCAGCGAACCGTTGACGATGACCACGCGGTCGGCGGCGTGGTTGACGATGAAGACCAGCTGCTCGGGGGGAAGCCGCAGGTTGAGGGTGTGCAGGACGGCGCCCATGGAGGGGATCGCGAAGTACGCCTCGACATGCTCGGCGTTGTTCCACATGAGGGTGGCGATGCGCTGGTCGCCGGTGACTCCGAGCTCGTCGCGCAGGGCGTTCGCCAGCTGGGTCGCGCGGGCGCCCGTCTCCGCGAAGGTCTGACGGTGCGGCTCGGGCTCCCCGGTCCAGGTGGTGATGAGGGACTTTCCGTGGATCGTCATCCCGTGGTTCAGGATGCGGGTCACAGTCAGCTGTACGTCCTGCATGGTGCTCAGCACGGCGTCCTCCCGGTGGGCGCTACGTGGCAGTAGGGGTGTGCAGATTCTGCGCACGTACCGCGCGGTATGTCACTACCCGGGAGTACGGAAATTGCCAGTGATCGCTGGCAGATGAGGGTCGGGGTGCCGAGAGACGGCCCTTGGCGAGGCACCTGCGGCGGTCGGTGTCAGCGGACCGGGGACAGCTCCGGGTCCTCGCGGAGCTTGCCGAGCGCCCGCGACACCGCGCTCTTGACCGTGCCGATCGAGACGCCGAGCACCTCGGCCGTCTGCGCCTCGCTGAGGTCCTCGTAGTACCGCAGGACGACCATCGCCCGCTGGCGGTCGGGCAGCTTCATCACCGCACGCCACATGGCGTCGTGCAGCACCTGCCGCTCGGCCGGGTCCGGCTCGGGCAGCCCGGCCGGTTCCGGCAGCTCCTCGCACGCGAACTCGTCGACCTTGCGCTTGCGCCACTGGGAGGTACGGGTGTTCAGCAGCGCACGCCGTACGTAACCGTCCAGGGCGCGGTGGTCCTCGATCCGCTCCCAGGCGACGAACGTCTTGGTCAGCGCGGTCTGCAGCAGGTCCTCGGCGTCCGCCGGGTTCGCGGTCAGCGAGCGCGCGGTACGCAGCAGCACGGGCCCGCGAGCCCGCACGTAGGACGAGAACGACGGGTAGCCGGCGGCGGACGACGGAAAGCCGGCGGCGGCCGTGGAGGCGCCGACGCAGACGGGGCCGGAAGGTGGCGGAGTCATGCCTCCACGCTAGGAGCGAGCACCTGGGCGGCGGATCGGCCCCAGGTCCCGAACCGCACTCCCCCTCAGGTTGTAGGGGTGGGGACAGCTGCACCTCCTGAAGGTGGAGGACGGCCTCCGCCCACGTCAGGGTCCGCCCCCCGTCTCACTCGTCCGCCGCCGCATCACTCGTCCGCGGCAAGGACCAGGCCGGACGTCGGAACGCCGGTACCTGCCGTGACCAGCGTTCTGGCCGCGCCGGGTATCTGGTTCACGGACGTGCCCCGGACCTGACGTACCGCCTCCGCGATGCCGTTCATCCCGTGGAGGTACGCCTCGCCCAACTGGCCGCCGTGCGTGTTCAGCGGAAGCGCGTCCGCCGCGACGAAGTCCGCCGCCTCCCCCGGTCCGCAGAACCCGAACTCCTCCAACTGCATGAGCACGAACGGGGTGAAGTGGTCGTAGAGGATGCCGACGTCGATGTCGCCGGGCGCAAGGCCCGAGGTCTGCCACAGCTGCCTGGCCACCACGCCCATCTCGGGCAGGCCCGTCAGGTCGTCGCGGTAGAAGCTGGTCATCGCCTCCTGGGCGCGGCCGGCTCCCTGCGCGGCGGCGACGATCACGGCGGGCGGGTGACGCAGGACGCGGGCGCGCTCGGCGGAGGTGACGACGATCGCCTGGCCGCCGTCGGTCTCCTGACAGCAGTCGAGGAGCCGGAGCGGCTCGACGATCCAGCGTGAGGCGGCGTGATCGGCGAGCGTGATCGGCTTGCCGTGGAAGTACGCGGCGGGGTTGGTGGCGGCCCACCGGCGGTCGGTGACGGCGACGTGGCCGAAGGCGTCCGGCGTGAGGCCGTAGGTGTGCAGGTACCTCTGGGCGGTCATGGCGACCCAGGACGCCGGGGTGAGCAGCCCGTAGGGGAGCTGCCAGCCGAGCGCGGCGCCCTCGGCTGAGGGTTCGCGTCGCTGGACGCCCGAGCCGAAGCGGCGCCCCGAGCGTTCGTTGAACGCCCGGTAGCAGACGACGACCTCGGCGACCCCGGCGGCGACGGCGAGGGCGGCCTGCTGGACGGTGGCGCAGGCGGCCCCGCCTCCGTAGTGGATGCGGGAGAAGAAGGACAGCTCGCCGATGCCGGCCGCCTGGGCGACGGTGATCTCCGGGTTGGTGTCCATGGTGAAGGTGACCATGCCGTCGACGTCGGACGGGGCCAGCCCGGCGTCGTCGAGGGCCGCCCCCACCGCCTCCACGGCGAGCTTGAGCTCGCTGCGGCCGGAGTCCTTGGAGAACTCGGTCGCGCCGATCCCGGCGATGGCCGCGCGGCCTCCGAGCCGGTCGGCCCTGCGGATGCTCATGCCCCCGCCTCCTTCGACTCGGGCTGCTGCCGCCGCCCCTCCGGCAGCGTCACCGTCACCGTGCCGGTGACGTGGTGACCGAGACCGTTGGCACCGACCACCCGCACCTGGGCGGTGGCGCCGTCGACCTCGGTGACCGTCCCCGTCAACGTCATCGTGTCGCCGGGGTAGTTGGGCGCTCCGAGCCGTATCGCCACCTTGCGCAGCACCGCGCCCGGGCCGAGCCGGTCGGTGATGTACCGCCCCACCAGGCCGTTGGTCGTCAGGATGTTCATGAAGATGTCGGGGGAGCCCTTCGCCCTGGCCAGCTCCGCGTCGTGGTGCACGTCCTGGTAGTCCCGGGAGGCGACGGCCCCCGCGACGATCAGGGTGCGGGTGATCGGGACGGTCAGCGGTTCCAGCTCGTACCCGGCCTTCATGAGGGCCCTCCGTTCGCGATCAGGTCGCCCAGTTCGGCGAGGAGTTCGGTGCCGCAGCCGAGATACGCGTCGAGCTGGCGCCCCCAGAGGAAGTGCCGGTGGACGGGGTGGTCCAGATCGGCGCCCATGCCGCCGTGCAGGTGCTGGCCCGCGTGCACGACCCGCTTCCCCGCCTCCGACGCCCACCAGGCGGCGGTCAGCGCGTGCGCGGCGGCCGGCAGGCCCTCGTCGTGGCGCCAGGCGGCTTCGTAGGCGGTCACCCTGATCGCCTCGGTGTCCATGTGGGCGTCGGCGGCCCGGAGCTGGACGGCCTGGTGGGTGGAGAGGGGGCGCCCGAACTGCTCCCGTACCGAGGTGTACGCCACGGCCCGCGCGAGCGACCCGGCACAGACCCCGGCCTGGAGCCCCGCGAACACGACGCGCGCCATGGCCAGGACATCGGCGGCGGGGGCTTCGGCGACGGCTCCGACTGCGGGGGAGGCGGGGGCTTGGGCTGAAGCGGGGGCTTGGGCGGAGGTGGCCGGGGCGGAAGCGGGGGCTTCGGCGGAAGCGGTGGCTGGGGCGGAAGCGGGGGCTTGGGCGGAGGTGGCCGGGGCGGAAGCGGGGGCTTGGGCGGAGGTGGCCGGGGCGGAAGGGGTGGCTTCGGCCCCGACTCCGGTGCCGGCATCGGTGCCGGCCTCCGCGTAGGCTGCCGCGCCCCCGAGCCGCTCCCCGCGCGCACCGTCGAGGACGAGCCGCCCGGCGGCCCAAGGCGCCGTGAGCTCCACGGGCTCCACCACGGCCTCCGCCGTGGGAACGAGCCAGAGCGTGGCCTCCTGATCCGGTACGAGAACATGCGTGGCGTCCCTGAGCCAGGGCACCCACTCCACCGCCCCCGTGAGCAGGCCGTCCGCTCCGGCACCCACGTGGGCCCGCACGGGCCCCCGTACGTCTCCGGTGGGCGGGAAGGCCCCGGTCACCACCGAAGTACCGTCCCGAAGGCCCGGCAGCAGCCGCTCCCGCTGCTCCTCCGTGCCGTGCCGGGCGACGGCGAGGAGGCCGAACACGCAGCTCGCCGCGAACGGTACCTGCGCCGTCGTACGCCCCTGCTCCTCGGCGAGCAGCACCAGGCCGAGCAGCCCGATCTCCTCGACCGCCCCGGGCAGTCCGGCGGCGCACAAGGCCTTCCACAGCTCGGCGTCCGTGCCCGTGCCGGCCGCCGCGAGGCGCTCGTGCGTGGCGAGATCGCCGAAGATCCGCGCCGCCAGCTCCTGGGCCGCCGCCTGCTCCTCCGTGGGCGTGAAGTCCATGTCAGCCCTCACCGCCGTCCTGCGCCCGGAACACGGGCAGCTCCAGCTCCTCGTCCACACGGAGGAACTCCAGCCGGACCGGCATTCCGATCCGGACCTTGTCGTACGGCACCCCGACCACGTTGCTGATCATCCGTACGCCTTCGGCCAGTTCGATCAGTCCGACGGCATAGGGCGGGTCGAAGGCCGGGAAGGACGGGTGGTGCATCACCACGTACGAGAAGACGGTCCCGGCTCCGCTCGCCTCGACGGTGTCCCACTCCTGCGATCCACACCCGTTGCACCCCGGCAGCCAGGGGAAGCGGAGGGTCGCGCAGCCGGTGCAGCGCTGGACGAGCAGCCGGTGCGCGGCCACGCCCTCCCAGAACCCGGCGTTGTCCCGGTTGATCACCGGGCGCGGCCGCCGGGCCTGGGTCTCACCGGCGGACTTCGGCGCGGATTCGGTTCCAGGTCCGGGTCCGGGTTGGGGTTTCGACGCCGTCGGCGCGTACTTGAGGATGCGGAAGCGGTGGGTCCCCGCCAGTTCGCCGTCGGCGTGGACGTCCATCCGGGTCGTGACGAAGTGCCCCGACCCCAGCTTGGTGGTCTTGCGCTCCGACACCGATTCGATGACCGCGTCGAAGGTGATCGCGTCGCCCGGCCGCAGCGGTCGCAGATACTCCTGCTCGCAGTCGGTGGCGACGACGGACGTGCACCCGGCCTCGTCCAGGAGCGCGAGCAGCTCGTCGTACGCGCCGGATCGGTCGGTGTGGCCGGACAGACCGCCCATCGTCCAGGCCTGGAGCATGGTCGGCGGCGCGACCGCGTCCGGCCCCCGGTACGCCGGGTCGTGGTCACCCATCGCCTCGCACCAGTGCCTGATCATGGGCTCGTTGACCAGGTCCTTGCCGGCGGCCGCGGTGGCGGCGGGCTGTCCCTCGTACGCCTTCAGCCGTTGGTGGAAACCGACAGGGCCGTCGTGACGCTCGTGGCCGAGGTGACCGAGGTGACCATCTCGACCGTCGTGACCGTCGTGCCTGTCCTTCATCGCCGCCCCCTCCCCTTCATGCCGAGTCGCATGGTCGCGACGATCTCGCGCTGCACCTCGCTCACCCCTCCCCCGAAGGTGTTGATCTGCGCGGCGCGGTTCATCCGCTCGAGCTCACCGCCGTCGAACTCTCCCGGCGACCCCGCCCTCACCAGTCCCGCTCCGCCCGCGATCTCCTGACATATCCGGTACACCTCGACCGCCGATTCGGTCCCCGCGAACTTCACGCCGCTCGCGTCTCCCGGGGCCGGCCGGCCCGCCCCCACGTCCCCCACCAGACGCCAGTTGAGCAGGCGCGTCGCCGCGAGCCGGGCATGCGCCTCCGCGGCCCGGATCCGTACCCACGGCTCGTCAATACGGCGCCGCCCTGTCACCGGATCGGGGGTGCGTGCTCGTCGGAGCGCCGCCGCGTAGAAGTCCTCGGCCTGCATGCCGATCGCCGCGAGGGCGACCCGTTCATGGTTGAGCTGGTTGGTGATCAGCCCCCAGCCGCCGTTCTCCTCCCCGACCAGGTTCCCGGCGGGGACGCG
Source organism: Streptomyces sp. NPDC054975 (assembly GCF_053609105.1). Taxonomy (NCBI): domain Bacteria; kingdom Bacillati; phylum Actinomycetota; class Actinomycetes; order Kitasatosporales; family Streptomycetaceae; genus Streptomyces; species Streptomyces sp. NPDC054975. The sequence goes on along the minus strand of NZ_JBSGWV010000064.1, from coordinate 8,707 downwards.
GATGCCGTCGTAGTACGTCGCCGTCGTCGTCAGCCCGCCGACCGTCTCGATCGGTGTCCACGAGAATCCGGGGGCGTCGGTGGGGACCAGGACGATGGAGATGCCCCGGTGTGGCCGGGCCTCGGGGCTGGTGCGGCAGGCGAGCCAGATCCAGTCGGCGTTCTGGGCGTTCGAGGTGAAGATCTTCTGCCCGTCGATCAGCCAGGAGTCCCCGTCCCGTACCGCTTTCGTGCGGAGCGACGCCAGATCCGTGCCGGCCTCGGGCTCGCTGTACCCGATGGCGAAGACGGTCTCGCCGCGCAGGATCCGGGGCAGGAAGGACCCCTTCTGCTCCTCGGTGCCGTACTTCATCAGGGTCGGGCCGACGGTGTTGAGCGTGACCATGGAGACGGGGGCACCGGCCCGGTACGCCTCGTCGAAGAAGACGAACTGCTCGTCGGGGCCGCGGCCCTGGCCTCCGTACTCCTGCGGCCAGCCGATCCCGAGCATGCCGTCGCCGCCGATCCGGCGGAGCAGCGCCCGCTGTCCGGCGGTGTCGGCGGCGGGTGGGGGACCGTCGGGCATCACGTCGCGGAAGTACGCGCGGAGTTCGGCGCGCAGCCGGAGCTGCCGCTCGGTCGGGGCGAGGTGCACGGCGACGGCCTCCCGGGGGTAGGACTCAGGTTTCTGACTGTCCGTCAGATGGCGGGAGCCTGTCAAGGTCACGGACCCGGGCCGCCGCGGGGTAGAGGCCGCGGACCGACGCCCCGCGCGCCCTGAAGGGCGCCGCGTGCGCGCATACGGGAGCGGCCCGCGTGGCGGCGCCGAAGCACCGTCACGCGGGCCGCCCTTCACCCCGTGGTCATTCCCCCCGTCGGGCCGGACCCCGCTGTGGAGCTAGAACCACCAGGGATAGAAGTTGACCGTCGCGTTCGACTGCCCGATGTTGGTGAATCCGGAGCCGTTCACGCTCGCGGTGTTGTTCTGGTTGGAGGCACCGGAGCCGGTGGCCACCTGCTGCGTGGTGGTCGAGTTGCCGTAGTTGTCGCCACCCACGCCGCTGCCGATGATGGAGGCGACGCTCGTGTTCGATCCGTCGTCCGCGAAGCCGCCGTTGTCGGCCTGGGCCACGCCGGTGAAGAGTGCGGCGGCCAGAGGCAGCGCGGCGGCGGCGGCGAGAACGCGGGCGGTACGGATGCTTGCCATGTCTTTTCCTCCGTTGGCTGAGCTGAGTTGAAGCTGTGCAGTACTGGAGCACTGGGTGCTGAGTACTGAAGTACGGCATTTTCCAAGGCAGTTGGCCGACCGCCTCGGTCGTTGTGCTCGACGTCGCGACTCCAGAGTTGCCCACACAATCCCCGGCGAACCACCCCTCAGCGGCCGATTCCCCCTCAAGCGTGAGGACAAGTCGATAAACCACCTTCGCGCACCCAAATGGCGCAGCCCACCCGGTGGCGACGGCCGCACATGGCCGGCGCCGGGCCGCCGCAAGGGAGGAAGCGTTCCGGCAGATTTTCAGCCAATCCTTCTCGCGCCCCCTTCGCCGCCCCCTTCCTTTCTTCGAACGCATGTACGAAAATAGTCGCATGGCCACCTCCGACCGGCGATCCGCCACCCTGGCCCTCGCCCACGCGCTGTCCGCGGCAGAGCGCGGGCTCCCCGTCATCCCCCTGTCCGCCACCAAGCTCCCCGCCCTCCGCTCCCCCCACCGGGACGACCCGCACCCGGTCGTCTGTCACGGGGAGTGCGGCCGCCTCGGACACGGCGTGCACGACGCCACCACCGACCCCGCGGGGGTCCGGGCGCTGTTCGCCGCCGCGCCCTGGGCCACCGGTTACGGGATCGCCTGCGGCCGCCCGCCGCACCACCTGATCGGTGTCGACCTCGACGTCAAGCACGCGGACGCGCCCGCGGACGTCACGGCCGAACTGCGCCACCTGGCGCTGGAGCACCTCTTCAGCCTGCCGCCCACGGTCACCGTGCTCACCCCGAGCGGCGGCCGCCACCTGTGGCTGACCGGCCCGCCGGACGTCGTCGTCCCGAACTCGGCGAGCCGCCTCGCCCCCGGCATCGACATCCGCGGCGCCGGCGGCTACCTGGTGGGACCGGGCTCGGTCACGGCCAAGGGCGCGTACCGGCTGGCCCCGGGCAGCGAGCACCTCGATCCGGCGCCCTGCCCCCGCGCGCTCCTCGCCCTGATCGCACCCCCGACGCCACCCCCGCGCACGCACCAGAACCCTGCCCCCGGCCAAGACGAAGGCCAAGGCCACGGTCAGGGCCGAGGTCAGGGCCACGGCCAGGCCCACGGTCGCGGCCTGGTCCACTTCGTGCGCACCGCCCACGAGGGCCAACGCAACACGCGCCTCTTCTGGGCTGCCTGCCGCGCCTACGAGAACGGCCTCGGCGACTCCCTCACCGAAGCCCTCACGACGGCGGCCGTCCACACGGGCCTGAGCGAACACGAGGCCCGCACCACCATCCGATCGGCAGCCCGCCTGACCCAGAACACCGAAAGCGCGCCCCCACCCAGGGAGCGCGCTCTGTGACCAGAAACGGCCCCTGACCGACATACCTGGTCAGGGGCCGCTTCACTGCGCGGTGGGTGTGGGATTTGAACCCACGGTGACTCGCGCCACGACGGTTTTCAAGACCGAGGAGCCGTCCGTACGCATCTGCCTTCTGACCTGCGAGTTGGCCCCGTAGAAGCTCACCAGGGCGCCGCGCTTGGCCACAGGTTGGCCACAAGGCCCCGGATCAGCCCCTCCTGGAGCTTCATACTCGTCCGCCCGCGACCGCCGTCCGGGACGGGCAGCAACCCCCAGCAGAGAGGTTCGCATGGCCGCTTCATCCGTTCTGCTCCCCCGATACGCTGGCTATCACCAGCCGACGATCCGGGAGTGTGCGCCGAGGATGGGACCCAAGACGCAGAGGGTCTACGAGACGATCCGTTCGTGGATCGAATCGGGCCGATACGGCCCCGGCGACAAGCTCCCGTCCGAGCGAGCGCTGAGCGCCGAGCTTGAGATCGGCCGCACCGCGCTGCGTCAGGTTCTCGCACGTCTTGTGAGCGAGCACTTCATCCGCGCCCACGACCGCAGCTCGTACCGGATCCTCGGCGGCGGAACCGCCCCGACGCCGACCGAGCTGGAGCCGTGGACGATCCACGGCTCCCGCCACGTCTACGAGAACCGTTGGGTCAATCTGGACCTGGTCGACGTGGAGCCTCCGGGTGTGGAGCGCTTCGAGCATCACGTGGTGCGCCTCTTCCGTGTGGCTGTCACCGCTGTAGTCGATGACCAAGACCGCGTGCTCATGCTGTGGCGATACCGCTTCGTCCCGGAGCAGTGGGGCTGGGAGCTTCCCGGCGGGATCGTGGACGAGGGCGAGGATGCCGCCGCTACGGCAACGCGCGAGACCGAGGAGGAGACGGGCTGGCGTCCCGGCCCTGTCGAGCACGTAGTGAGCTACCAGCCGATGATCGGCATGGTCGACTCACCACACGAGATCTTCGTAGCCCGTGGCGCCGAGAAGGTCGGCGAGCCCACGGACGCGGAGGAGGCTGGAGAAATCGCCTGGATCCCCTTGGACGACATCCCCCGACTGATGTCCGAGGGCAAACTCATGGGGTCGGGCACCCTCGTGGCCCTGCTCCACATCCTCGCCTCCCGCGCTAGAGGCGACCGGTAAGCAGATCTACGCGACGGCGATACCGCACGGACCCCGTGCGGTTCGCCAGCAACCTGGCTTGCTGAAGGTGGGACCGCGCGTCTTCCAGCTCCCCCCGGGCCAAGTGCGCCTGAGTTAAGTCGCAGTGCAGGCCGGAGGTCGCCCGTACGAAGGACGCGTCAGCGCTGGCCAGGGAGGCATACAGCTCTTCCATCGCCGAGGCATCCCCGAGCTTGGCGAGGACGTTCCCACGCCACCTCGCCAGGTGGTCCGTGTTGAGGAAGATGCTCAGCATGTCGGCATCGCGGACTTCACCGTCGTCGGGGAGCAGCGAGGACGCTCGCTCAAGGGCTGCCCGCGCTTCCGACTCCCAGCCTTCCCCCGCCGCCGCGCACAACTCGGCCTCTGCGGCAGCTAGCCACGCACGAAGCCGGGGCGACTGACGCTCGGGGCTTGTGCGCTGCGCGTCTCGCACCAGCTCGATCGCGAGCTGGGGCCGCCCGGCGTCCGCGAGCACGTACGCCTGCTCACCCATGGCGTGCGCGAGATAGAGCGGGGAGTCAGCGTCCTGCGCGGCCTTCTTGGCGAGTTCGTACCTACGCCAAGCCCTGTCCACAGCACCGGCGTCCAGCGCTTGCCACGCGGCGAGCGTGGACGCCCCTGCGAGCGCGGTCGCGATGGGCTTCCGCATCCCTGGCAGAACAGCGAAGGTCAGCGCTTCCTCCATGGCCGCCAAGTGGCCGTTCATCTGGTCAACCAGGCCGGTCGCACCCATCTGGCGGTCCATGGTGCGGAGTAGCTCGGTTTGGGCCAGGAACGACGGGACCATGGATTCACTCAGGCTGCCCGCCGCATCGATCCGGCTCAGCAGGTCTGCGTAGCCGTCTGCTTGCTGCTCGGGTGCGCTGGCCTCGCCGCGCAGCTCATCATCCGTGACGCCCAGGAGCGGCCTCAGGATCACGGCGTATCGATCCGTGATCGCGCGTCGGCCGTTCTCCCACTCCGAGATGTACGTCTTGAGGCTCGCGGCCGAGGCGATGTCGAGTAGCCGCTGCTCCGCAAACCGCTGCATCTCGTAGATCAATCGATCCTGGGACCACCCTCGCGCGGTCCGGACTGTCCTTAACCCCTTAGCCACTCCGCCTCCCGTAAAGCCCCAGGTGAGAGCTGGTTAACACCCTTGAGGTTAACCCCAGTTGGCTACCGCAGCACCCAACTCAAGCCGTTCTCTGGAGAAGCACACCGACGCGCACTCGACACCAAGGGTTGCATCTGGTGCGCACCAGATGCCAATCTATTGGTGCGCACCAGATGGGCCGGAAGGCCCAGGTCGGGTGTGCCGCCCGGAGGGGCCCGTGAAACGGCTCCAAAGGAAGCGTCTGACCGTTGAGAACTGAACAGGGACAAGCAACCAGGCATCTGCGACAAGCCGCAGGCCCTGCCGCATGAGCAGCAAGCACCTTCTCCCAGGCCGCCCTTGCCGGGCGGACAAGTGATTCGTACATGCGGTGAGACAAGGGCAAATATCGCGATCCCCACGCGCTACCCAGGTCCGTAGCCGAACCGGCTGCGGTCGGTTGCCTCCTCCGCCCGTCTGGCCCGCTGGGCCGTACGGGCGGGGTTGAGGGGAGCCGGATGGTTCCAACGGCGAGAGGCCCCGGAGGTGCAACTCCGGGGCCTCGTTCCGGGCCGTTCCTGGATGAGAGGAACACACCCAATGAAGTCCATCGCTGCACTTCAGGCCGTCGTTACGGCCACCCCGTTCGACGGTGAGCCGTCGGACGCGGAGCTGGACGCGATCGAGCAGGAGATGCCGCTGATCCTGGCGGAGGTCGAGCTGCTCGACGCGCAGATCGCGACGCTCGACCGTACGCCGTCGGTGCTCGACGCCCGACGGATCCGCAGGGCCCGCCGCCGCGTCCTCGCGGCCCGCACCGCGCTCACGAACAAGGCCGCCTCGGGTTCGTCGGAGGTGGCCTGATGGCCATGACGATCACCGCGCACCTGACCGGCCGGCACGACCGGTGGCGCCTCTACGTGATCCTGCCGGGGCCGGTCGCCGACTGGCCCGAGTACGACCTGGGAGCGGGTGAGGTGCCGACCGTTCGGGAGCGTTCACGGGCGCTGAACGCGCTCGGCTACGTGTTCACGGACGGTGCCGAATGGCGCTGGGCGGAGGCCAGCGTCTGGCCGGACGACCCGGCCGCCCGGGCGTACCTGATCGCGTCGATCGAGGTGCAGGAGGCCCGGGAATGAACAGTGTTCAGATCCGTTCAGCCGAGCGTGCCCTGTCGGTGGGGACATGGCTGATCGTGTCCGGGGCGATGCTCTACTCGATCCTCACGGTCACCCCGCTCATGCGGGCTCACACACCGGACGGCTGGGGCTGGACAGCGCCGATCCTGCCGCTGGTCGTGGACGCGGCGGTCGTGATCGTGGTCCGCCTGGACGCGGTCCTGGCCCGTCTGGGCGGGCACGGCGGCCGGTGGCCCATCGCGCTGCGGTGGATGACCGGATGCATGACCCTCGCCCTGAACGTGGCCGACTCCGCACTGAGGAAAGACCTGGTCGGAGTCGCCGTGCACGCGGTCGCACCCCTTCTCCTTATTGTCACGGCGGAGACCGGACTCGCCTACCGGCGGGCCATCACAGCCGCCCTGGCCGCTCAGGAAACCCGGCGGAAAGCCGAGCAGGCCGAGCGTGAACAGGCGGCTGCGCAACGGCGTGAGGCAGAGGCTCAGCGGGTCCGCGAGGAACGCGAGCACGCCGAGAAGGTGCTCCGTGAACAGCGTGAGCATGAGGCCCGCCTCGCCCGTGAACAGAGCGAGCGGGAGGAAGCCACGCGCCGCGCTGACCGCGAACAGGCGGAGGCTCGGGAGCGGGCGGAACGCGAAGCCCGTGAACACCGTGAACGCGAGCGTGAACAACAGAAGCGGGAGCGTGAACGCCTTGAACGCGAGGCTGAACAGCGCCGCGAAGCCGAGCGTCTGAAGCGTGAAGCCGACGCCCGCCGCGAGCAGGAGGAGCGGGAGGAGCGGGCCGCTCGTGAACGGGCCGCGCTGCTCGCCGGTGGCCCGGTGGACGAGAAGCTGACCGAGGACCGCGCCCGCGACGTCGTACAGGCGGCGTTCATTGAGGGATTGCCTGTGCGGAGGGCTGTGGAGCTGTGTGGCTGGTCGGTCGGCTGGGTCTCCACCCGCTACCAGGAGCACCGCGACGCTGCCGCCGGGCGGATGCTCGAAGGCGCCACGTCGTGAGCGCGCTGCCGGTCTACCGGTGGCGCCTCGCCCCGGATGGGCTCGCCACTCGACGGCAGCTCCGGGCGCTTGGCCTGCGGCCGGGCGGACAGGACGTCGTCGCCCAGGTCGAACGCCCCCGGCGCCGCCGGGGGCCGCTGGTCGCCTACCTGTACCGGATCGACCGGGCCAAGCCCGTGCGGCCCATGACCCCGCGTCGGGCTGCCGCGCTGGCGAAGGCCAATGCCGCGCGCCGCTGGTGCCCGGCCTGCCGACGTGACGCCGGATACGTGATCCCAGCCGCACTCGGCACGTGCACCCCGTGCGCGCACCCCGAATCGATCAGCCCGCCTGACGCACCCGAGCACTGGAAGGAGGAACTGCCATGTCCGGAATCGACTGGGACAAGGAGTTCACCCGCATGAACCCCGCGCCCCCGGAGAAGCCCAGCACGCCGTCCAAGCTCTCCGCCAAAATCGGCGGGGTCCGCCGCAACACAGCCGCTCTCGCCGTGTGCGGCACGATCGCCGTCCTCGCGGTGTGCGGCACGGTCGTGGCCGTCACCAGCATGCAGGGCGAGCAGGCCGCCCAGGAGCGTGCGCGGGCCAAGGAACAGGCTGCGAACGCCCTGGTCGAGGCAGAGGCCGACGAGAAGCGGGCGCAGACCGAGGAAGCCGCCGCCAAGACCCTGTATGAGCGGGAGATGGCCGTCTACCTGGAGTGCATGAAGGTCCGGGCGAAGGCTGTGGCCAAGGCGGCCTCCTACGACGTCGCGGAGATCCCCGCGTGCGACGCCCCGACCCTCGGCGGCGCAGCCCCCAAGCAGCAGGAAGCCTCCGGGTCCGGCGGCGGGTTCACGTCCAGCCCGTGGCTGTGGGTGGCTCTTATCGGCGGCGGCGGGCTCCTCGCCTACAAGAAGCTCTCCACGCCCTCCAGTTCCTCCGGTTCGAGTGCGGTAGCCCCCGCGAACAACAAGGGATTCACCTTCGAGAAGGGTGCATGAGAATGACGCTCCAGTTCTTCGCTCTGGCCCTGTTCTGCTGGGCCATGTTCTTCACCTTCAAGAAGACCAAGGGAAAGCAGATGGCGATCTGCCTGATGTTGATCGTCTCCGGGATCTTCCTCCCCTACACGCCATTCAGCGACCCGGTCCGCAGCAGCCTCGAATCGGTCTTCAGCACGGCGAACGACACGGTCAGCAACATCGGCGCGTCACGCTAAGCGAGCATCCGTACCGGTTACCGGTTACCGGTTACAGGACCCTGACGCCCCCCCGCTCCGGGCTGAGCGGCCCGAACCGCCGTTCGCAGGTGCTGTAACCGGTAACCGGTAACCCCCCGACAACTACACAGTGTCACGGAAGGAGGCTCGTGGATCTCCTCATCCTGCTCGCCATCAGCTACCTCATCGGCGTGGACAACACCCACGGGAAGTACGAGCAGGCGGGCATCAAGAAACCCCCGCCGAAACCGAAAACGAAATGGCAGCCGACCAAGGCGCCGGACACCTTCCGAAACTCCTCCTACAACGCCGCCGCGAGAGCGCATTACGGGCTGCTCGCGGGTGCTCACTGGGCCGGAGGGCTGCGTGAGGGGTGGCGTTCCGCCTACCTGAAAAAGCCGGACCGCAAGCCTTCCGGTTCGCCCTCCGCCGCGCCTCCTCCGGGGCCCTCCGCGCCCACCCCGGGGGCCACTGTCCCGCCGAGGCCCACCACACCCCCGCAGCCCCCCTCGCCGCCGACCGCTCCGCCGCCGTCGGCCGCCGCTCCTCCCACACCTGCGCCGGGGCCGACCGTCCCGCCGCCCGGCACTGTCCCCCCGCCCCCG
>NZ_JBSGWV010000063.1:0-35422 GCF_053609105.1 Streptomyces sp. NPDC054975 | reverse complement strand
GGACGGGCTCCCTGCGTCCTGGGGCCCGGCCTGACCGACGAGACACCCCCTGGCCCGACTACCGACTGTCAGTCCGGGATGGCAGGCTTGTTCCCGTGACCGAGATTGACGCAAGAATCGATGCTCTCGTCCCCGCCTGGCTCTACCTCCCCGACGTCGCGGAAATGCTCGACGTCGAGGTGACGCGCGTGCGGCAGCTGGTCAAGGAGGGCCAGCTCATCGCCGTACGACGCGGCGAGAACAAGGCGCTTCAGGTGCCCGCCGCCTTCATCGACGGCGACAAGGTGGTCAAGGGCCTCTCCGGGACCCTGACCCTCCTGAAGGACGACGGCTTCACCGACGAAGAGATGCTGGAGTGGCTCTTCACTCCCGACGAGAGCCTGCCGGGCACGCCCGCGCAGGCCCTGAGCGAGAATCGCGGCACGGAGGTGAAGCGCCGCGCCCAGGCGCTCGCCGTCTGACGCACCACGCACCCAAGACGCCACAGGAGGCCCCTGGGGGCCGGGTCCGCCCGGCCCCCTCGGTCCGCCGCACCCGACGGGGGGATCCACCCATGTCCACGCCTCGCGCACAGCTCGCCGACGCCCGGCTCTACCTCTGCACGGACGCCCGCAAGCGCCAGGGCGACCTGCCCGCCTTCCTCGACGCGGTGCTCTCCTCCGGCGTGGACATCGTGCAGCTGCGCGACAAGGGCATGGAGGCCGGCGAGGAGCTGGAGCACCTCGCCGTCCTCGCGGACGCCTGCCGCCGGCACGGCAAGCTGCTCGCCGTGAACGACCGGGCCGACGTCGCCCACGCCATCGGCTCCGACGTCCTGCACCTGGGCCAGGGCGACCTGCCGGTGCCCGCCGCCCGCGCGATCCTCGGCGAGGACGTGCTGGTCGGCCGCTCCTGCCACGCCGAGTCCGAGGTGGATGCCGCCGCCGCCGAGCCCGGCGTGGACTACTTCTGCACCGGCCCCTGCTGGCCCACCCCCACCAAGCCCGGCCGGTACGCCCCCGGGCTCGACCTCGTGCGGTACACGGCCGCCCTGGAGCAGGACCGGCCCTGGTTCGCCATCGGCGGCATCGACGAGACCACCCTCGACGAGGTCCTGGACGCGGGCGCCCGCCGGATCGTCGTCGTCCGCGCGATCACCGAGGCCGACGACCCGGCCGCGGCGACGGCCCGCCTGGCCAAGCGGGTCCGCGAGCGCTCCTCGTGACGCCCGAGGACCGTTCGAAGGCCCGCCCGCAGCCCATGGCAGGCCTGGTCACACGGCCTGGAGGCTGTCCAAAACAGTGTCCATCACTCGGACACCCCTTCGTCGGCCGCAGCGCCCCGTCTAACCTGCCCGTATGGCCCTAGGTACCGCTTCCACCCGCTCGGACCGCGCACGCACGGTCCGGGAGATCCTCGAGTCCGGCAAGCCGTCGTACTCGTTCGAGTTCTTCGCGCCTCGCACCGAGAAGGGCGAGCGGAGCCTCTGGAACGCCCTGCGCCGCGTCGAGGCGGTCGGCCCGAGCTTCGTCTCCGTGACCTACGGGGCCGGCGGCTCCACGCGCGGCGGCACCGTCAAGGCCACCCAGAAGATCGCCGGCGACACCACCCTCACCCCCGTCGCCCACCTCACCGCCGTCGACCACTCGATCGCCGAGCTGCGCAACGTCCTGGGGCAGTACGCCGACGCCGGCATCCGCAACATGCTCGCGCTGCGCGGCGACCCGCCGGGTGACCCGCTGGGGGAGTGGATCGAGCACCCCGAGGGCGTCCGGTACGCCGCCGACCTCGTCCGGCTGATCAAGGAGTCCGGCGACTTCTGCGTGGGCGTCGCCGCCTTCCCCGAGATGCACCCCCGTTCCGTCGACTGGGACACGGACATCCGTCACTTCGTGGACAAGTGCCGGGCCGGCGCGGACTACGCCATCACCCAGATGTTCTTCGACCCCGAGAACTATCTGCGGATGCGCGACAGCGTGGTGAAGGCCGGCTGTGAGACGCCGATCATCCCCGAAGTCATGCCTGTTGTTAACGTGAAGACCCTCGACCGGCTGCCCCAGCTGAGCAACGCTCTCTTCCCGGCGGACGTGAAAGACCGCATCCTCGCCGTCAAGGACGATCCGGCCGCTGTACGCTCCATTGGCATCGAGTTCGCGACGGAGTTCTGCGCGCGGCTGCTCTCCGAGGGTGTCCCCGGACTGCACTTCATCACGCTGAACAACTCCACCGCGACGCTGGAGATCTACGAGAATCTCGGACTGCACGTGCAGTCGTGACCGGCGTACCCGCCCCAGACCCGCGGCGGTGGCCGTAGGAGAGGGGCGGGCATGGGGTGGACGGTCCTCTACATCGCGTTCGGTGTCGTCGCGTTGTGGCTGCTGGGTGAAGTGCTTTTGCAGTACAAGGCGAGGCTGCGCTGGCGCGTGCTCGCCTTCTGCGGCTTCCTCGGAGTCGTCCTCGGGGTGCTGATGCCGTCCGTCGCGGTGATCATCGTGGGCGCGGTGGCCTTCGCCGTCGGCCAGACCTATGTGACGCTCTCCTTCCGCCGCGGCTTCTCCACGGGCTGGGCGATCGGCGGCAACCCCGGCGCGAGCCGCCGCCGCAAGTCCGGCCCGCCCGCCGAGGCCGGTCCCACGCTGGAGGTCAGCGACCTCTCCTACGAGCCGGTCGACCCCGAGCCCGCGGAGACCACGGCCGTCTACGAGCCGCTGCCGATGCCCGACGACACCGGCCAGTACGGCGTGTACACCCCCGCGTACGACCACACGCAGGACCACGCCGAGACCCCGCAGCACTCCTACGGGGCATACGACGGCGGCTACGAGCAGCACCCGGGCTACGGCCAGCAGCCCGGCTACGAGCAGCCGGCCTACGACTACGACGGCGGCCGGCAGCAGTACGCCGCCTACTCCGACCCGTACATCGGCCCAAGCACGGACGGCCAGCAGTACGCCGCCTACGACTACGGCACCGGCGGCCAGCAGCACTACGCGGACCCGTACGCGCCCTCGTACACCTACGACACGCCGCCCGGCGGGGTGTGGGTGCCGCAGCAGCGGGACGGCGAGCAGCCCGCCCAGCCGCCGCAGCAGGGCCAGGAGTACTACGGCTACGACAACGACCAGCAGCAGTACCGGTACTAGCGGCCCGGGCTAGCGGGAGCCGCGGAAGTCGTCGCCCTCCACGATCAGGCCGGCGACCAGCGCGCCCGACATGCCCGCGTGGGCGAGGCCGCCGCCCGGGTGGGACCAGCCGCCGGCGAAGTAGAGGCCGGGGAGCAGGGAGCGGTTGGCGGCGGGCAGGAAGTCGCCGCCGTCGCCCGCGAGGGCCGGGCCGGGCACCTCGGCGGCGCCGGTCTCCCGCACTGTGTCGTCCGGGGTGCGGACCTCCTGCCACAGCAGCCGCCCGCGGAGCCCGGGAACGGCCGACTCGGCGGCCTTCACCATCTCCTCGGCGACCTCGGACCAGTCGTGCTCCAAAAGCGCGTTCACCGCCGCCGTGACCGTCACCGACTCGTGGTCGCCGTCGGGGCGCAGAGCCGGGTCGTCGGGCCGCAGCACGGTCGTCGTGGGGCGGCCTCCGGACTCATGGACGACCGTGCGGTGCACGGCATCCGCCTCCCGGGCTCCGCGCAGAGCCAGACAGACCGTCACCCGTCCGGTCACGTCGTGCTGGTACCGCGGCCAGTCGTCCTGACGCTGCCAGGCCACGACATGGTCCTCGTACAGCGCGGGAACGGGGGCGCCGGCGACGACGTGGTCCGCCTCGACGGCCTCGCCCCCCGCCAGCTGGACACCGGCCGCACGGCCGTCCTTCTCGACGACCTCCGTCACGGCTGTGTCGAAGGCGAACTCCACCCGCCGCTTCAGGCACCGCTCGTACACCGCGTCCGCGAGCGCCCGGATGCCACCCTTCACGTACCAGCTGCCGAAGGTCTGCTCCATGTACGGCAGGACGGCGGCGGAGGCGGGGGCCGTGGCCGGGTCGAAACCGTACGCCCAGGCGTACGAGTCCAGGAGGGCGACGAGCCGGGGGTCGCGCAGCTCCCGCGCGCCGACCTGCGCGAGCGTGGTCGTCCGGCGCCGCAGGAACGGCGCCTTCAGGGCCGGGTACGGCTCGCGGGTCAGCGGGGAGGTGTCCGCGGCCTGCGGCTCCTCCAGGAGGGGCCGGCGCGTGCGGTCCCAGGCCTCGCGGGCCCGCACCAGGAAGTCGCCCCAGCGCTCGCCCGCGCCCGCCCCGAGCGCCGCGTCCAGGGCGGAGACGGTGCCCGCCCGCGAGGCGTTCGGCAGGTCCACGCGGGTGCCGTCGGCGAAGACATGACGGCTCGCCGGGTCGACCTGCGTCAGCTCGACGAGCTCCTCCAGGGGCTCCTTGCCGGTCTTGACGAACAGATCGCGGTAGACCGCGGGCAGGTGCAGCAGACCGGGGCCGGTGTCGAAGCCGAACCCGTCCCGCTCGAAGCGGCGCACCGCACCGCCGTACGTCGCGCCGCGCTCGTACACCGTCACCCGGTGGCCCGCCACGGCCAGCCGGGCCGCCGCCGCCATGGCGCCCATCCCGGCGCCGATCACCACAATCCGTGCCATGCCGGCGACCTTATCGGCCGCCACCGACAACCCGGCCGGGTGCCCCGGTCAGTCGGGTGGGTACGGGCTTCCGGCCTTCCCCGCGGCGGCCAGACGGCGCTCCTCCCGGCGCTGCGCCCGGCGGCGCAGGAAGCGGCGGATGCTGTGGGCGAGGAAGATCAGTATCACCAGGCCGAGCGCGAGCAGGACGCCCGCGATGATCGCCGCCGCCTCGGGGTTGAACATCGCGAAGGTGATGATCCCGGCGACCCCGAGGTCCTCCGCCGTGCTCATGGCGACGTTGGAGAAGGGTTCCGGCGAGGTGTTGATCGCCATCCGCGTCCCGGCCTTGACGAAGTGGCTCATCAGGGCGGTCGAACCGCCGACGGCGCCCGCCGCCAGGTCGGAGAGCGAACCGGACTGCCCGGCGAGCAGGGCGCCGACGACGGCGCCCGACACCGGCCGGACCACCGTGTGGACCGAGTCCCAGACGGAGTCGACATAGGGGATCTTGTCCGCCACCGCCTCGCAGAGGAACAGCACTCCGGCGGCGATCAGGACGTCGGTGCGCTGCAGCGACTCGGGCACCTCGTCGGTGAGACCGGTCGCGCCGAAGACGCCGAGCAGGAGGACCACCGCGTAGGCGTTGATCCCGCTCGCCCAGCCGCTGGTGAAGACCAGGGGGAGTACGGACACGCCCGCGATCGTAACCAGGTCTGAGTACCCGTACCTAGAGGGCGAGATGAGTAGGTACGCGGATGGGCTGCGACCTGCGCGGACGAGAGAGTGGTGCACACGGAAGGGGCGCGGCTCCGGGACCGCCGACACGGGGTGGCGGAACGGGGCCGCGCGCCTGCCGGCACGGGGGCACGGGGGTGCACGGGGGTGCAGGAAAGGCGAACGGCGAGGCTCGGGGGGATCGAGCCTCGCCGTTCGTCGTGTCTTCCCGGGGCAGGTCTTCGAGGTCAGGGTCTCCGGGGCCGGGCCGGGCCGGGGCGGGCCGGGGCCTGGGGGCTTTGGCCTTGGGGTCAGGGGCCGCCCACGCGCCCGTGCAGCAGCCGGGACAGGGCGCTGTGGACGTCGTCGAGCGAGCGCTCCCGCTGGAAGGCCTGCCAGTCCAGGGCGGCCACCAGGACCATCCCGACCAGCGCCGCCGCCGTGAGCGGGATGTCGATCTCCGCGCTCAGCTCGCCCTCCTCGACGCCGTCGCGCAGGACGCCCTCCACGACCGCGACCGCCTGCTGGCGGACCACCAGGAGGGTCGAGTTCCAGGCCCGGTTGGTGCGCCAGAGCTCGGCCACGTACAGCTGGGTGAAGGCGGGATAGCGGTCGATGAAGACCAGGCCGGCCCGGATCATCGCGTCCAGCGCGTCGACCCGGCTGCCGCCCCGCTCCGCCGTCTCCTCGGCCGCCGCCCGCAGGGAGGCGGTGAGCAGCCCGACGCCGTGCCGCAGCAGCTCCTCGAAGAGCTCGGTCTTGCTCTTGAAGTTGTAGTAGACCGTGCCCTTGGCGACCCCCGCGCGCTCCGCGATCTCGTCCACCGTGGTCGCCGAGAAGCCCTGTTCGGCGATGAGGGTGACGGCGGCCTCGTAGAGCTTCGCGCGCGTGGCCTGGCGTCTGGTGCTGCTGCTGTCCATGGGCTCGATTCTCACAGGTTCCTGAGGTCTCACAGGCTCAGATCCGGGTGGAGCCGGTCCAGCGTCCACACCTGCTTGCGCCGGGCCGAGACGGCCGTCAGCGCGAGCGCCCCGAGCGTGAACGCGGCCAGCACCGCGCACGCCTGCCACACGGGTCCGATACCGCCTCCCGAGATCAGCCGGCGCAGCGACTCGACCACGTAGCTCATCGGCAGGAAGGGGTGGATCGCGTTGAAGAAGCCGGGGCTTGTCTGCACGGGGTACGTACCGCCCGCCGAGGTCAGCTGGAGCATCAGGACGGCGAGCACCAGGATCCGGCCGGCCGCGCCGAAGCGGGCGTTGAGCCACTGGATGATCGCGGCGAAGCAGCAGGTCACCAGGGCGAGGAAGCCGACCGTTCCGGCGGCCCTGGCCATCTGCAGGCCGAGACCCCAGTGCAGGACCGACATCAGCGCGGCGACCTGGAGCAGCCCGACGGCCGCGACGGGAAGCCAGCCGGCCAGGGCGATCCGCCAGGCGGAGGCGCCTGCGGCGAGCGCGCGCCGGTTGAGCGGCTGGATCAGCATGTACGCCACCATCGCGCCGACCCAGAGGGAGAGCGGGATGAAGTACGGGGCGAAACCGGTGCCGTAGTTGGGCGCCTTGTGGAGCGACTGCGAGGCGAGTTCGACCGGGTCCGCCATGACCTCCGTACGCCGGTCGCGGTCGTCCTTGTCGTAGTCGGGGATCTTGGCGGCCCCGTCCTTCAGGCCGGTGGCCAGCTCGCCGGATCCGTCGACCAGCTTGAACAGACCGCCGTCGAGGGCCCCGGCGCCCTTCTTGAGCTTGCCGACCCCGGTGTCGAGGCTCGCCGAGCCGGTCTTGGCGCTGGTGAGGCCCGTGTGGAGCTCGTCGGCGCCCTTGGCGACCTTCTGGGCGCCCTCGTTCAGCTTGTTGATCTTCTTGACGGCGCCTTCGAGGTCGTCGTCCAGGTGCGGCGCGGCCTTGACCAGCTCGGCGGACTGCTTCTGGACGGCGGCCAGCCTCGTGTCGAGCTTCTTCAGGTCGCCGTTGCTGTCCTTGGACAGCTCGTGGAGATCGTCGGCGATCTTGGCCACGTCGGCGGACGAGACCTTGGCCTCCTTGAGGACCTCGCAGGCCTTGGCGTCGGGCAGCGGCTTGTCGACGCACTCCTTCTTGTGGAGGGCTCCCAGCTTGTCGTCGGCCAGGTGCGCGGCGCTCCGGGCGAGCGGGGCGCGCCGGACCACGTCGGCCAGGTCGTTGCGGACGGCCGTCGCCGCGTCGCCGACCAGCCGTGCGGTGTCGCCGATCGTCTTGCCGTTGTTCTTCAGGTACGGGCGGACCTTGGCGGCCGTCCCGTTGACCTTCTCGGCGAGCTCCTTCGTACCGGCGGCGACCTGCGCGGAACCGGTCTCCAGCTGGCCCGCGCCCTTGTCGAGCTTCTTCAGACCGGTGGCCAGGTTCCCGCTGCCGCTCTTGGCGTCCTTCAGCCCGTCGGCCAGGTCCTTGGAGCCCTTCTTCGCCTTGTCCACGCCGTCCTTGAGGTCACCCGCGCCCTTGGCCGCCTCGGCGGTGGCGTCGTGGATGTCCGAGAAGGAGATGAAGATCTTGTCGAGGAAGGAGCGCGAGGACTTCGTGGAGGCGGCCGTGCGCACCTCGGAGAAGACCGTCCGCGAGATCTGCCCGACGATGTAGTTGTTGGCGTCGTTCGTACGGACCTTCAGCGCGCCGGTCTCGGGGGAGTCGCCCGAACTGGAGGCGATCCGGGAGCTGAAGTCGGCCGGCATGGTCAGCGAGAGGTAGTACGTCCCGTCCTCCACGCCCTCGCGCGCCTCGGCGTCGCTCACCTGGTGCCAGTCGAAGACCTTGCTGTCGAGCAGGTTCTCGGTGATGTCGTCACCGGCGTTGATCTTCTTTCCGTCGGCGGTGGCGCCCTTGTCGTCGTTGACGAGCGCGACGGGTATCCGGTCGAGCCTGCTGTACGGGTCCCAGAAGGACCAGAGGTACAGCGCGCCGTACAGCAGCGGCAGCAGCAGGATCGCGACGAGCGCGGCACGCGGCAGCTTCCCCCTGCCGAACCGCTTCAGCTCAAGCGCGGCCAGCCTCGGCGATCGCATCGGCTTCCCCCTCGTCGGTCGTGTCTTCGTCGTCGTCTTCGTTTCCGGCGTCCGCGGCGTCCGCGGCGTCCGCGGCGTCCGCTGCGTCCTTGGCGTCCTTGGTGTCCGCGGCGTCTTCGGCCTCGTCGGTGGCGTCGGTGGAGGTCTCGGAGACGTCCGGGGCGTCCTCGGGTGTGGACGGCGCGGTGGTGATCTTCAGGGCGTCCTCGGGGGCCTCGCTGCACACGGCGAGCACGGTCGTGCCCGCGTCGGCGATCGAGCGGAGCAGCTTCCAGGCCTCGGCCCGGTCGGCGCCCGAGAGCTTCAGGTCGGTGTCGTCGAGGGCGAGCAGCCGGGGGCGGCCGATCAGGGCCAGGGCCACGGAGAGGCGCAGGGCCTCCAGACGCTCCAGGTCGCGTACGGAGGTCCGCTCGGCCTTCGGCAGGGCCTCCAGGTCGAGCCCGGCGGCCTCCAGGGCCGCGTCGATCCGCGCCTTGGCGGCGGCGGCGCGTTCGGCGGGACGCTTGAGCAGGGCCCGGACGGAACCGTCGTAGCGGCGCTGGAGCAGGGCGCGCTCGCGCAGATGCTCGGCGACGGTGAGGGCGGGGTCGAGGTCGCTGACCCCGGGCACCGGGCCGAGCGCGCTGATCCGGCGCACGGCGGCCATGCGGCGGGGCAGCGGGAGCCCGGCGACCTCGGCGTGGCCCTCCTGGGGCTTCATCCGGCCGGTCAGCGCGAGCAGCAGACAGGTGCGGCCCGATCCGGACGGGCCCTCGATCGCGACGAGCGCGCCGGGTTCGGCCCGGAGGCCGACCTCGCGGAAGACCCAGCCGCGCGGCCCCTTCAGTCCGAATCCGTCCGCGACGACGGCGGCGCCGTGCGGCTCCACCGGGTTCGCTTCCACCGGTCCACCCCCCACTTCCCCATTTGCACTGACCAGTCAGTGCAAAAACTACCCCCGATGGTAGATCTCGGCAAAACCGCAGGTCAGAGCGATTGTCAGTGGTGGCCCTCACGATGGACACATACGGACACAGAGCCGTCACACGACGACAGGAGGCTCGTCATGACCAGCTCCTCCGCAGCCGCCGCGCCCCGGCGCCGCACGGGCGGCCGCCCTGCCCCTGCCCTGGCCGGACCGGCCGCCGACGTCCACCCCGTGCCGCGCCGCTCGACCGCGCCGCCCGCCGCCCTCGACCTGCTGGCCCAGGCCCGTGCCGGCCTCGTCGAGGCGGTCGGCCTCGACCGGCCCAACGAGCGGTACGCCACGGCCCACCTCGCCGCCCTGCGCACCGCCGCCGCCGTGCTCGCCGTCCGGGGCAGGCCCGAGACCAACCCCCGTAAACGGCCCCGGATCCGCAGCGCCTGGGAGGTGCTGCCCGAGATAGCGCCCGAGCTCACCGAGTGGAGCGCCCTGTTCGCCTCCGGCGCGGCCCGCCGGGCGCGGGCGGAGGCGGGCATACCGGGCGCGGCCACCCCGCGGGACGCCGACGACCTGATCCGGGACGCCGCGATGTTCCTGCGCCTGGTCGAGCGCCTCCTCGTCCTGTCGCCCGTGCTGCCCCGCCGGTCCGGAGCCGAGGAGGCCGGTCCGCGGGGGCCGAAGGGCGGTTGAGCCGGGGACGGCGCGCGAGGCCATAGGGTGGGAGGCGTTCGTACACCGTCACCGAGGAGTCAACAGCCGTGTCGGACCCTTCCCCTGTCTTCGGTCGAGAGGCGTCGTCGCGCCCGTCGCGCGCCTCCCTTCGTACGGCCGTCGTCTGGGACGTCCTCAAGGACGCCCTCGACCGCCGGGTCAAGGCCACCGGGAAGGACAGCCTCGATGTCCTCGACACCGGCGGCGGCTCCGGCAACTTCGCGGTGCCGGTGGCCCGGCTCGGCCACCGGGTCACGGTCGTCGACCCCAGCCCCAACGCCCTCTTCGCGTTGGAGCGCCGGGCCGCCGAGGCCGGCGTCGCCGAGCGGGTCAGCGGGGTCCAGGGCGACATCCGGGGGCTGTTCGACGTGGTCGGTCGCGACGGGTACGACGTGGTGCTCTGCCACGGCGTCCTGGAGTACGTGGACGACCCGGCGGAGGGCGTGCGGAACGCGGCCGCGGCGCTGCGGGGCGGCGGCGCGCTCAGCCTGCTCGCGGCGGGCGTCGGCGGCGCCGTCCTCGCCCGCGCGCTGGCCGGACACTTCACCGAGGCCAGGAACGCCCTGGGCGACCCGGACGGCCGCTGGGGCGACGGCGACCCGGTGCCCCGGCGCTTCACCGCCGACCAGCTCACGGAGCTCGCGGGCGCGGCCGGTCTGGACGTGGGCGCGGTGCACGGCGTACGGGTCTTCGCCGACCTGGTCCCCGGCGCCCTGGTCGACACCGAGCCCGGCGCGGCGGAGGCCCTGCTCAAGCTGGAGGCCGCCGCGGCGGAGCTTCCGTCGTTCCATGCCATCGCCACCCAGTTGCACCTCCTGGGGGAGAAGCGCGGCTGACAGCACGGCGCTGCGCGGCTGATCAGCGGCGCAGCCGCACATGGAGTACGCCACAGGACCCCCGGTCGACGGCTTTGCCCCGTATGATCGGGGGACATCGTCCGGCATGACGGGCAAGGTGCTGGGGAATCAACGCCTCAGCAACCCGAACCGCATGGCGGCCCGGATTGGCGAATAGGCGTTGAGGGCGGGTTTCACGGGGGCGATTCCCTGCCTATCCTGAAAGGGCCGCATCCCGGTCGCCCCCGCGACCGACGACTAGGAGGACTCCGTGCCGCTCTCGGAGCACGAGCAGCGAATGCTCGAGCAGATGGAGCGAGCGCTGTACGCCGAAGATCCCAAGTTCGCGACAGCGCTCGAGGGAAGCGGACTGCGTACGTACACCCGGCGACGGGTCTACCAGGCAGTCGCCGGCTTCCTGGTGGGTATCGCGCTCCTCATGGCTGGAATGGTCGCTCAGCAGATCTGGATCAGCGTGGTGGGGTTCCTCGTCATGCTGGGCTGCGCGGTACTGGCGGTCACCGGATGGCGCAAGGCGCCCAAGCCGGGTGAGCAGCAGGCGAGTGGTGAGGCGGCGGGTGGTCGTCGGACCCGACAGCGCCGCTCGATGATGAACCGGATCGAGGAGCGGTGGCAGCGCCGCCGCGACGAACAGCAGGGCGGCGGTCACTGAGACCGCGCCGAGGGCCCTGCCCCTGACAACTCCCGGAGCCCCGTGAGCCCGGCCCGCCCAGCGCGCGCCCAGCCCACGGGGCTCCTCGCATCCCGGGCCCGCGCCGCGGTGGGCGGCGGCTCCGCCGAGACTCCCCCCCACGGAGGGGGGCGGCGAGTGGCCGCCCCCCCCGGCCGCAGGCCCCGGCCTCAGGATTCCGTGTGGGTCTTGGGGCGGAGGCGGGTCGTCCACGCCTCGCGGCTCGCGCCCCAGCGCGCTGTCGTCGCCGACCACCACGTCGACGCCGCCCAGACCACCTGGGCCGCCGAGCGCGGCAGCAGCAGCGCCCTGAGTCGGACGCCGCGCGACGCCGTCGTCGCGAAGCCCGAGCGGACCAGGGAGACCTCGGCCACCAGGGCCGTGCCCGGGCGGGGCTGCGGGGCGTAGAGGACCTGCTCGACCGCCCGCGCCACGCGATGCACCGCGTTGGCCGGCTCGCCCTCCAGCTTGCCGAGGCGGACGATCCGCGCCGCCGTCCTCCGGGGCGTCATCGACTCGTCCGGGACCACCCCGTGGTCCCAGGCCGTGTCGTTGATCTCCCGCCACGCCGCGAGCGTCCTGGCCACCCCGTCCTCGGCGGTACGGCCCGAGGAACCGAGCCGCCGCGCCCGCACCCGCGTCCGCCACAGGAGGGGCGACAGCGGTAGCAGGAGCAGCACCGCCACCCCCAGGCACACCAGCACCACCGTCAGCGGATCCGCGCCGCCGCCGTCCGACGAAGCGGCGCCCGCCGCCTCCTCCTGACCGCACTCGCCCTGCCGGCGCAGCTGCACCGGGCAGCTCTCCGAGGTCCGAGGAGCGGCGGACGGCACCGCCGACGCGCTGGTCGACGGCCGCGCCGACTCGGTGGGCGTGCCCGAGGGGGACTGCTCACGCGTGTACTCCGGTGTGGAGCCCCGCGACGGGGTCGGCTCGAACCGCGTCCACCCCGCACCCTCGAAGTACAGCTCGGGCCAGGCGTGGGCGTCCCGGATGCCGACCGACATCGTGCCGTCGGACTGCCGGGTGCCCGGCATGAAGCCGACCGCCACCCGCGCCGGGATCCCGATCGACCGCGCCATCGCCGCCATCGAGAAGGAGAAGTGGACGCAGAAGCCCTCCCGGCGCTCCAGGAAGCGAGAGATCGCCTGGACTCCCGTACCGGAGTCCACCTCGACGTCGTAGCGGAACCCGCCGTCCGTCGTGAACCAGTCCTGGAGCTTCACGGCCCGCTCGTAGTCGTTCCGGGCGCCCTTCGTGACCTGCAGCGCCTTCGCCCGTACGTCGAGCGGCAGCGAGTCGGGGACCTTGGTGTACTCCGCGCGGAGCGCCTCCGGCGCCGGCGGGGCCGCCGACAGCTGCTGGGCCGTCGGCCGCACGTCCAGGCTCGTCACCGTGTACCGGGCGTTGGACGTGTTCTGCCCGTCGTCGCCGACGAGCATCCGCCCGGCCGGCTCGTACCGCCAGCGCCCGCCGATCTCCACCCGGTCCGCCGGGAAGGGCATCGGCAGCCACTTCTGCTCGTACGTCGGGGAGGCGACGAAGTTCCCCGTCACCTCGATCGTGCGGACCTGATCGCTCAGCCCCGCAGGCCGGGGCAGTCGCTCGGGCACGTCCCCGATCGGGCGGACCGAGGACTTCCACGACGTGCCGTCGAACTGGTCGAGCGCCACGAGCCGCAGATACATGCCGCTCGTGTCGGTCGCGTTCGTCCGGTAGCGGAGCACCTCACGGTCCTCGGGCTGCCGGAGATTGTCCTGGAGCGAGACCAGCGGGTTCACGGCCGAGATCGTGCCGCCCTTGCCCCGGTCGCCCGGTCCGTCGCCGGCCCCGCCGAACAGGCCGCCGGGGAGCGTGGGCAGCACCGCCGGCACCGCGAGCGCGACGCCCATGGCGACCACACCGATCCGCCGTCCCGTCCGCCCCGCGGCGAGCGCCTTCCCGCCCTCGGGAACGCCCCCGGAGCCGCCCGTCCCCGGGCGGCCGGTCCGCGCCGCGCCGCCGAAGACCCGGCCCCACTGCGAGAGCCGGTCCCGGCTCTCGGTGAGGAGCAGCAGGAGGTAGCCGGAGGCCGCGAGCAGGAACCACATCCAGCTCGCGCCGCCCTCGGAGAGCCCCGCGGCCACCGAGTACAGCGCGAGCAGTGGCAGACCCGCCGGGGCCGCGCTGCGGAAGGTCACCGCGAGGGTGTCCACCAGGAGCCCGATCAGGAGCACCCCGCTGACGACCATCAGCCGGATGCCGTCGGTGTCGGGGGCGGGCGGCGCATACGTACCGATGTCGTCGGCGCCCGCCTGGAACAGCGCGGCGAACCGCCCGAAGGCCTGGGGCCCCGGCAGGAGCCCGAGCAGCGCCTGCTCCCGTGCGAAGACCAGGGTCAGCGCCACGAGGGACGCGACGAACTGCGCCGCCACCGTCAGCGGCCTCGCCAGCGGCACCCGCCGGGTCAGCGCGCCGACCCCGCTCTGCAGCGCCAGCAGGATCGCCGCCGTGAAGATCCACGTCGACGGCTTCACCAGCGGAAGAAGCGCGCCCGCGGCCATCAGCGTGGCGGCGTAGGCACCCAGTGTCAGCCGCCCGCGGCCGCTCATGACCAACCTCCGTACGTGTCACCCGAGGCGCTCTCCGCCCGGATGCCGGCCGCCTGTCGCCACAGCTCGCCGAGCCGGGCGCCCGGGGGCACGGCCAGCGCCGTCCACCCGGCCTCGCGCAGCTGCCGCAGCCGTTCGTCGATCGCGCCTGCCACCGCGCCGCCGGTCAGCCACGTCCCGGAGTCCAGGACGAAGGCGACGGCCGCGCCGCCGCGCGGCCGCATCCGCGCGGCCAGCGCGGCCTGCTCGTCGTCGATGTCGCCGACGAAGGCGACCAGCAGGCCTTCGTTCCCCCCGCGCAGCACGTCGTACGCGCGGGAGAGGCCCGCCCCGTCGGAGTGGTCCACGACGGCGAGGGCGTCCATCATCAGCCCGGCCGCCTCGGCCGTGTCCTGCGAGGCGCCCGCGAAGCCCTCGGCGCCCTCGCCCGGCACCGCGGTGCCCGTGTCGGTGAGGAGCCGTACCGAGAAGCCGCGCTCCAGCATGTGCACCAGGACGGAGGCCGCGCCCGACACGGCCCATTCGAAGGCCGAGTCCGGGCCCGCGCCCTGGTAGGCGATCCCGCGCGTGTCCAGCAGCACCGTGCAGCGGGCCCGCTGTGGCTGCTCCTCGCGGCGCACCATCAGCTCGCCGTAGCGCGCGGTGGACCGCCAGTGGACCCGGCGCAGGTCGTCGCCGTGGCGGTAGGCGCGCGGGATGATGTCGTCGTCCCCGGCCAGCGCCAGCGAGCGCAGGCTGCCGTCGCCGTATCCCGCCGCCTCGCCGCTCAGCTTCACCGGCGGCAGCGGCTCGGTCCGGGGGACGACGGTCAGGGTGTCGTACGCGCTGAAGGAGCGGGTCAACTCGCACATGCCGAACGGGTCGTTCAGCCGCAGCTGGAGCGGGCCCAGCGGGAATCGGCCGCGCAGGTCGGAACGGACGCGGTACGACACCTCGCGCCGGCCGCCCGCCTCGACCCGGTCCAGGACGAACCGGGGCCGCGGCCCGAGCATGTACGGGACGTGGTCCTGGAGCATGAGCAGCCCGGTGGGGAGCTTGGAGACGTTGTCCATCCGGAGGTGGACCCGGGCCTCCGAGCCGACCGCCAACCGCTGCGGGGAGAGCCGCCGGCTGCCCGCGACCCGGTAGCGGGTGCGGTGGAGCACGCCGACGCAGAGCAGCGGCAGCACGGCGAGCAGCAGCCCGACGCGCAGCAGGTCGCCCTGGCCAAGCACGTAGGCGCAGATCCCGGCGGCGACACCGGCGGCGAGGAAGGACCGGCCGCGCGTGGTGAGACCGCTCAGGGCGGCGCGTACACCGGTGCTGTCCTCACCCGGGCGACCGTCCCGGTCGTCGTCGGCTCGCTGCCCCTCCGGCGCGGCGGAGGTGGCCATCACAGCGGCCGGACGACGCCGGGCTGCTGCTGGCCGTAGTGCGGGCCGGCGGGCGGAGCCGCGGCCGGGACGGGCGTGCGCTGCAGGATGTCGAGGACGACCTGCTCCGAGGTCCGCCGGTTCAGCTGGGCCTGCGCCGTCGGCAGCAGCCGGTGGGCGAGGACGGGCACGGCGAGGGCCTGGAGGTCGTCCGGCAGGACGTACTCGCGGCCGCTGAGCGCGGCGGACGCCTTGGCGGCGCGCAGCAGATGGAGCGTGGCTCGCGGGGAGGCGCCGAGCCGCAGGTCCGGGTGCGTACGGGTCGCGGCGACGATCTCCACGGCGTACCGGCGGACGGAGTCGGCGACGTGGACGCTCCGCACCGCGTCGATCAGCTTGACGATGTCGTGGGCGTGCGCGACCGGCTGCAGGTCGTCGAGCGGGTTGACCGCGCCGTGGATGTCGAGCATCTGGAGCTCGGCCTCGGCGCTGGGGTAGCCGATCGAGACCCGGGCCATGAAGCGGTCGCGCTGCGCCTCGGGGAGCGGGTACGTGCCCTCCATCTCCACCGGGTTCTGCGTGGCCACCACCATGAACGGGCTCGGCAGCTCGTACGTCTGCCCGTCGACCGTGACCTGACGCTCCTCCATCGACTCCAGGAGCGCGGACTGGGTCTTCGGCGAGGCGCGGTTGATCTCGTCGCCGATCACGATCTGGGCGAAGATCGCGCCCGGCTTGAACTCGAAGTCCCGCCGCTGCTGGTCGAAGATCGACACGCCCGTGATGTCCGAAGGCAGCAGGTCGGGCGTGAACTGGATGCGGCGCACCGAGCAGTCGATGGACCGCGCCAGCGTCTTGGCCAGCATCGTCTTGCCGACGCCGGGGACATCCTCGATCAGAAGATGTCCCTCGGCGAGCAGCACGGTCAGCGAAAGCCGTACGACCTCAGGCTTGCCCTCGATCACACCCTCCACCGACCTGCGGACGCGCTCCGCTGTGGTGGTCAGATCTGTGAGGCTCGCTCGATCGTCATAGGTCGTCACCCGGCCCTCCTCGGCCCCTCCGTAAACACCGACACCTGCCCCCGCGGTTCATTCGGGGGGTGTCACCCGAGCATTCTTGTTGCCTCGGCCGGGTTGTGTCACTTGCCTGTGGACAAGTGGGAGCGATATGCCGGGGTTTGCTGTGTTGCGCCCGGTGAACCAGCGGGGATCACGTCAAGATCCCGGTCGGGATCAGGCCGGGTCGATCTCGCGCAGCAGACCCGTGGTGACGTCGAAGACGAAGCCGCGGACGTCGTCGGTGTGCAGCAGGAACGGGGAGGTCCGCACGCGCTGCATCGACTGGCGCACGTCCTGGTCGACGTCGCGGAAGGACTCCACGGCCCACGACGGCCGCTGCCCGACCTCCATCTCCAGCTCGTGCCGGAACTCCTCCGTGAGCGACTCCAGGCCGCAGCCGGTGTGGTGGATGAGCACCACGCTGCGGGTCTTGAGGGCGCGCTGGCTGATGGTGAGGGAGCGGATCACGTCGTCGGTGACCACGCCGCCCGCGTTGCGGATGGTGTGGCAGTCGCCGAGATCCAGGCCCAGCGCGGCGTGGAGGTCGAGCCGGGCGTCCATGCAGGCGACGACGGCCACCCGCAGGACGGGCTTGGCGTCCATGCCCGGGTCGGTGAACCGGGAGGCGTACCGCTCGTTGGCCTCGACGAGCCGGTCGGTGACCGTGCCGGCGGCGCCCATCACGTCGGCGGAGTCGGTGGATTCGGCGGAAAGGTGCGCAGAGGTCGACATGAATACGACGGTAATGGTCACCGTCACGCGGGGCCCGCTGTGAGAGTGGACAAAGAACATCAATGAGCCTTGTTGTGAGGTAACCCACACGCATGAGGACAGCGGGCCCGAACGGGTGAGTCGTCGGGAATGCCCGGCTCCGCTCGAAGGGCCGCGCGACGCGCCAGCCGGTTGATTGACCGCCAGGGTCAGTGGACTAAAGTGACGCGAAGTTCCCGGAGACATTGAGCGATTTCCGCAGTTTCTCCCCCGCGTGTGCGGCGGATGCGTAGCGGCCGCGCCGAATCTGAGCCGAATTCTGAGAGGGCGCATTGAGCAACGACCGACACGTCCCGGTGATGCTCCAGCGGTGCCTGGACATGTTGGCCCCCGCCCTGGAGCGCCCCGGCGCGGTCGTCGTCGACTGCACCCTCGGCCTCGGCGGGCACAGCGAGGCCCTGCTCAAGCGGTTCCCCGAGGTGCGCCTGATCGCCCTCGACCGGGACAAGGAGGCGCTACGGCTCTCCGGCGAGCGGCTCGCCCCCTACGGGGAGCGCGCGACCCTCGTCCACGCGGTCTACGACGAGCTGCCCGAGGTCCTCGACCGGCTCGGCGTCCCGCGCGTCGACGGCATCCTCTTCGACCTGGGCGTCTCCTCCATGCAGCTCGACGAGGCCGACCGCGGCTTCGCCTACGCGCAGGACGCGCCGCTCGACATGCGCATGGACCAGACGACCGGGGTCAGCGCGGCGGAGGTCCTCAACACCTACCCGCCCGGTGAGCTGGTCCGGATCCTGCGGGCGTACGGCGAGGAGAAGCAGGCCAAGCGGATCGTCTCCGCGATCGTGCGCGAGCGCGAGAGGGAGCCCTTCACCAACAGCGCGCGTCTGGTCGAGCTGATCCGCGACGCGCTCCCGCAGGCGGCCAAGCGCACCGGCGGCAACCCGGCCAAGCGCACCTTCCAGGCCCTGCGCATCGAGGTCAACGGCGAACTCACCGTCCTGGAGCGGGCGATCCCGGCGGCGGTGAAGGCGCTCGCGGTCGGCGGCCGGATCGCGGTCCTTTCGTACCACTCGCTGGAGGACCGGTTGGTCAAGCAGGTCTTCGCGGCGGGCGCGGCGAACACCGCGCCGCCCGGCCTGCCGGTGGTCCCCGAGCAGTACCAGCCCCGCCTGAAGCTGCTCACGCGCGGCGCCGAACTCCCCACCGAGGAGGAGATCGCCGAGAACCGCCGCGCGGCCCCGGCCCGGCTGCGAGGAGCGCAGCGCGTTCGGGAGGACGTGTTGCCGTGAGCGACGCACGCGAGGCCACCGGGCCGCTGCCGACGACGATGCCCGCGCCTCTGCGCCTCGCGGGCGGAGAAGCGAACGAGGGCGAGCGAGCATGACCACGAAGGGGCCGCTCAAAGGGCGGGCCGCGCGACTCGGGCGGCTCATGCCGTCGGGACCGAGCAGCGCCGCCCGTACCCCCTTCGTCCTGCTGGTCGTGCTGCTCCTCGGCGGCGGGCTCATCACCCTCCTGCTGCTGAACTCCGCCCTCAACCAGGGCTCCTTCAAGCTGCGCGACCTCAAGAACCGCACCACCGAGCTGACCGACGAGGAGCAGGCCCTCCAGCGGGACGTGGACGACCACTCCGCGCCCGACGCGCTGGAGCGGCGGGCCCGGGAGCTCGGCATGGTCCCCGGCGGCAGCCCCGCCTTCCTCGACCCGGACGGTACGGTCCGGGGCCGGCCCTCCAAGGCCTCCGCCCCGAAGCCCGACCCGACCCCGACGGCCACGGCCACACCGAGCGGCACACCGCCGGCCGGCGCACTTACGGGCACCCCCGCCGGCACGCCGCCGGCCACGCCCGCCGGCGCACCACCGGCCACGCCCACCGGCACGCCGTCCGGGTCGGCCTTGCCGCCCGCCGCGACCCCCGGCACGCAGTCCGCCCCCGGCGTGCAGTCCGCCCCCGGTTCGCAGCCCACCCCCGTCACGCCCCCACCCGCGACGACGACCGAGCCCGCCCCGACGAACTCCGGCAGGTGACCTCAGTGCCTCCCAAGGAGCCCCCGCGCCGCCGTGTGCCCGGCCCCGCCCGGCCCGATCGGCCCGCCCGCCCGGCCCGCTCCCGTCCGTCGGGGCCCGCCGCCCGCCCGGCCTCCGCCCGGTCGGGAGGCGCCCCGCGCAGGCCCGCGTCCCGCCCTCCGGCGCGGCCCAAGGCACGCACCATCCGGCTCGGCAGCCCCAAGCCCCGGCTGCGGCTCGTCTCCCTGGGTCTGACCCTCGTGATGCTGGCGTTCGTGGTCCGGCTCCTCCAGGTGCAGGCGGTCGACGCCAGCGCCCTGGCCGCCAAGGCCGATGCCCACCGCTTCCAGGAGTACACGCTCTCCGCCGACCGGGGCGAGATCACCGACCGCTCCGGCATCGCGCTGGCCGCCAGCGTCGACGCGTACGACATCACCGCCGACCCCAAGCTCTTCACCCCCGAGGAGAGCAAGATCAAGGACGCCCCGGAGCAGGCCGCCGCGCTCCTCGCGCCGCTCCTGGGCAAGCAGCCCGCGGACCTCGCCAAGAAGCTCCGTACGCCCAAGTCCCGCTACACCCTGCTCGCCCGCAAGCAGACCCCCCAGGTCTGGAACCAGATCAAGGACCTCAAGAAGGTCTACGAGAAGAAGGCCAAGCCCGCCGAGGGCGGCAACGGCGTCAACCTGCTCGGCGGGATCCTCAGCGAGCCCAGCACCAAGCGCGTGTACCCCAACGGGGAGCTGGCCGCCGGGATACTGGGCTACGTCAACGCCGAGGGCCGGGGCGCCGGCGGCCTGGAATCCATGCTCGACAAGGAGCTGGCGGGCGAGGACGGCAAGATCAGGTTCGCCCAGTCCGGCGGCCGCCAGGTGCCCACGGCGGGCTCCCAGGGCACCCCGGCCGTGCCCGGCTCCGACATCGAGCTGACCATCGACCGGGACATCCAGTGGGCCGCCCAGCAGGCCATCACCGAGCAGGTGCAGAAGTCCAAGGCCGACCGCGGCTACGTCATAGTGCAGAACACGAAGACCGGCGAGGTCCTGGCCATGGCCAACGCCCCCGGCTTCGACCCCAACGACCTGTCGGCCGCCAACGCCGCCGCCATGGGCAACGCGGCCCTTCAGGACGCATACGAGCCCGGCTCCACCAGCAAGGTGATGTCCATGGCCGCCGTCCTGGAGGAGGGCGTGGCGACGCCCGACACCCATGTCGTCGTCCCCAACCGGCTGCACCGGGGCGACCGGCTCTTCAAGGACGACGTCGACCACCCGACCTGGTACCTGACGCTCAACGGCGTCCTCGCCAAGTCCAGCAACATCGGCACGATCCTGGCCACCGGCCAGCTGGGCAGGACCCAGGCCGAGGCCAACCAGGTCCTCTACTCGTACCTGCGCAAGTTCGGCATCGGCAGCCCCACAGGGCTCGGCTACCCCGGCGAGACCCCGGGCATCCTCGCCAAGCCCCAGAACTGGTCGACCTCGCAGCAGTACACGATCCCCTTCGGCCAGGGCCTCTCGATCAACGCCATGCAGGCCGCCTCGGTCTACTCGACCATCGCCAACGGAGGCGTACGCATCGAGCCCACGCTCGTCCGCGGCACCAAGGGCCCCGACGGCCGGTTCACCCCGGCGCCCGCGCCCGAGCAGACGCGGGTCGTCAGCGAGAAGACCGCCAAGACCCTCGCGCAGATGCTGGAGTCCGTGGTCGGCGACGAGGAGGGCACCGGTACCAAGGCCCGTATCCCCGGCTACCGGGTCGCCGGCAAGACCGGCACCGCCAACCGCGTCGACCCCGCACTCGGCCGCTACAAGGGGTACACCGCCTCCTTCGCCGGTTTCGCGCCCGCCGACGACCCGCAGATCACGGTCTACTGCGCCATCCAGAACCCCACCAAGGGCAACTACTTCGGCGGCCAGATCTGCGGCCCCATCTACAAGAAGGTCATGGAGTTCGCCCTCAAGACCCTCCATGTGGCCCCGACCGGCAGCGAGCCCGCACGACTGCCGGTCACGTTCGATGACAGCGAGTGACACCCCGGGAGTACCAGTGAGCACGATCACCCCCGATTCCGGGAACCGGAAATCGAACTCCGGCGACGTCCGGCCCTCTTTTGGCCCCGCGACGGGTGGGCCCGGTACGCTCACCGCCGTGCCACACGCTGATCAGTACCGAACCACCCCGCCCCGCCCGGAGCAGGCCCGCCCGACACCCCTGGGTGACCTGGCCGACCGGCTCGGGATCGAGGCGCCCGGCGCCACCGACGTCTCGGGCATCACCCACGACTCGCGGGCGGTACGCCCCGGCGACGTGTACGCGGCCCTCCCGGGCGCCCGGGTGCACGGCGCCGACTTCGCCGCCCAGGCCGCCGGCCTCGGCGCCGCCGCGATCCTCACCGACCCGGCGGGCGCCGACCGCGCCGCCGCGACCGGCCTGCCGGTCCTGGTGGTGGAGAACCCGCGCGGCCGGATGGGCGAGCTGGCCGCCGAGATCTACGGCCGGCCGGGTGAGGACCTCCTCCAGATCGGGATCACCGGCACCTCCGGCAAGACCACCACCGCCTACCTGGTGGAGGGCGGCCTGCAGGCGGCCGGCCGCAAGAGCGGCCTCATCGGCACGGTCGAGATGCGGATCGGCGACGAGCGCATCAAGTCCGAACGTACGACCCCCGAAGCCACCGACCTCCAGGCCCTCTTCGCCGTCATGCGCGAACGCGGGGTCGAGGCGGTCGCCATGGAGGTCTCCAGCCACGCCCTCGTGCTCGGCCGGGTCGACGGCTGCGTCTTCGACGTCGCCGTCTTCAACAACCTGAGCCCGGAGCACATGGAGTTCCACTCCGACATGGAGGACTACTTCCAGGCCAAGGCGCGGCTCTTCACCCCCGAGCGCAGCAGGCGCGGCGTGGTGAACCTCGACGACGCCTACGGCCGCAGGCTCTCCACGGAGGCGGGCGTTCCGGTCGTCACCTTCTCCGCCGAGGGGCACCCGGACGCCGACTGGCGCGCCGAGTCCGTCGAGATCGGCTCCCACGGCTCCACGTTCACGGTCGTCGGCCCCGAGGGCGAGCGGATCTCCGCCGCCGCCCCGCTGCCCGGCCCGTTCAACGTCGCCAACACCCTCGCCGCAATCGTCACCCTGGCCGTCGCCGGGCTCGACCCCCAGACCGCCGCCGACGGCGTCGCCGCCGTCCCCGGCGTCCCGGGCCGTCTGGAGCGCGTCGACGCCGGCCAGCCCTACCTCGCGGTCGTCGACTACGCGCACAAGACGGACGCCGTCGAATCGGTCCTGCGCTCGCTGCGCAAGGTCACCGAGGGCAAGGTGCACATCGTCCTCGGCTGCGGCGGCGACCGGGACACCACCAAGCGCGGCCCGATGGGCGCCGCCGCGGCGCGCCTCGCCGACACCGCCGTACTGACCTCCGACAACCCCCGTTCCGAGGACCCCCTCGCGATCCTGGCCGCGATGCTCGCGGGCGCCGCCGAGGTGCCCGCGCACGAGCGCGGCGACGTCCTGGTCGACGCCGACCGGGCCGCCGCCATCGCCGCGGCCGTGGCCCGCGCACAGCCCGGCGACACCGTGCTCGTCGCCGGCAAGGGCCACGAGCAGGGCCAGGACATCCACGGGGTCGTACGCCCCTTCGACGACCGTCAGGTTCTGCGCGAAGCGATCGAACACCGTCACAAGAACAGTCAGGGATGAAGCATTGATCGCCCTCTCCCTCGCCGAGATCGCCGAAATCGTCGGCGGGCAGTCGTACGACATACCGGATCCGGCCGTCCGGATCACCGGCCCCGTCGTCATCGACTCCCGTGAGGTGAAGCCCGGCAGCCTGTTCGCCGCCTTCGCCGGCGAACAGGTCGACGGCCACGACTACGCGACCCGCGCCGTCGAGGCGGGCGCGGCAGCCGTCCTGGCCGCCCGTCCCGTCGGCGTGCCCGCCATCGTCGTGGACGACGTCCAGGCGGCGCTCGGCGCCCTCGCGCGCGCCGTCGTCGAACGCCTCGGCACCGATGTCGTCGCGCTGACCGGATCGGCCGGCAAGACCTCCACGAAGGACCTGATCGCCCAGGTCCTCCAGCGCCACGCGCCGACCGTCTGGACGCCCGGCTCGCTCAACAACGAGATCGGGCTGCCGCTGACGGCGCTGCGCGCCAGCGACGAGACCAAGCACCTGGTCCTCGAGATGGGCGCCCGCGGCATCGGTCACATCCGCTACCTCACCGGACTGACCCCGCCGCGCATCGGACTCGTCCTCAACGTGGGCACCGCCCACATCGGCGAGTTCGGCGGCCGCGAGCAGATCGCCCAGGCGAAGGGCGAACTCGTCGAGTCCCTGCCGCCGGCCGACCAGGGCGGCGTGGCCGTCCTCAACGCCGACGACCCGCTCGTGCGCGCCATGGCGACGCGGACCCAGGCGCGCGTGACGCTGTTCGGAGAGTCGGACGAAGCGGTCGTACGTGCCGAGAACGTCCGCCTCACCGCGGCGGGACAGCCCTCATTCAGTCTTCACACACCCACCGGGTGCAGTGACGTGACCTTGCGCCTGTACGGTGAGCACCACGTGTCGAACGCGCTCGCCGCGGCCGCCGTCGCCCATGAGCTGGGCATGCCCGTGGAGGAGATCGCCACCGCGCTCTCCGAGGCGGGCACCCTGTCGCGCTGGCGCATGGAGGTCACCGAGCGTCCGGACGGCGTGACGATCGTCAACGACGCCTACAACGCGAACCCCGAGTCCATGCGAGCCGCTCTGCGCGCGCTCGCGGCCATGGGCCGGGCCGCACAGGCCCAGGGGGGCCGCACGTGGGCGGTGCTCGGCAAGATGGCCGAGCTCGGAGACGCATCGCTCGCCGAGCACGACGCGGTCGGACGGCTCGCCGTCCGGCTCAACGTCAGCAAGCTCGTCGCGGTCGGGGACAGGGAAGCGTCCTGGCTGCAACTGGGCGCATATAACGAGGGTTCGTGGGGTGAGGAGTCGGTGCACGTGTCCGACGCGCAGGCGGCGGTCGACCTGTTGCGCAGTGAGCTGCGCCCAGGGGACGTCGTCCTTGTGAAGGCTTCCAGGTCGGTCGGTCTGGAGCAGGTCGCCCTGGCCCTCCTCGACTCCGAGAGCGAGGTCGCGGGCGGATGAGGCAGATCCTCTTCGCGGGAGCCATCGGGCTCTTCCTGACCCTGATCGGCACCCCGCTGCTCATCAAGCTCCTTGCCCGCAAGGGGTACGGGCAGTTCATCCGCGACGACGGTCCCCGCGGCCACGCCGGGAAGAAGGGCACGCCCACCATGGGCGGTATCTCCTTCATCCTGGCCACGCTCATCGCGTACGCCCTCGCCAAGGTCATCACCGGTGAGGACCCGACGTACTCGGGCGTCCTGGTCCTCTTCCTGATGGCCGGCATGGGTCTCGTCGGCTTCCTCGACGACTACATCAAGATCGTCAAGCAGCGTTCGCTCGGTCTGCGGGCCAAGGCCAAGATGGCCGGCCAGCTGATCGTCGGCATCGCCTTCGCCGTGCTCTCCCTGCAGTTCGCCGACCTGCGCGGGCTCACCCCGGCCTCCGAGAAGCTCTCCTTCATCACCGACTTCGGCTGGTCCATCGGACCGGTGCTGTTCGTGGTCTGGGCTCTCTTCATGATCCTGGCCATGTCCAACGGCGTGAACCTGACGGACGGTCTGGACGGCCTGGCCACCGGCGCGTCGGTGATGGTCTTCGGCGCGTACACCTTCATCGGCCTGTGGCAGTTCCAGGAGTCCTGCGCCAACGCGTTGACCCTGACCAACCCCAACGCCTGTTTCGAGGTCCGCGACCCGCTCGACCTCGCGGTCGTCGCCTCCGCCCTCATGGGTGCCTGCTTCGGCTTCCTGTGGTGGAACACCTCGCCGGCCAAGATCTTCATGGGTGACACCGGCTCCCTCGCCCTCGGCGGCGCGCTCGCCGGTCTCGCCATCTGCTCCCGTACCGAGCTGCTGCTCGCCCTGCTCGGCGGCCTGTTCGTACTGATCACCATGTCGGTGGTCATCCAGGTCGGTTCGTTCAAGATGACCGGCAAGCGCGTCTTCCGGATGGCTCCGCTCCAGCACCACTTCGAACTCAAGGGGTGGTCGGAGGTCCTGGTCGTCGTCCGGTTCTGGATCATCCAGGGCATGTGCGTGATCGTGGGCCTGGGCCTCTTCTACGCGGGATGGGCATCCGAAAAGTGAGCTGGAACGGCAAGAGGGTCACCGTCGCGGGTCTCGGGGTCTCCGGGATCCCGGCCGCCCGCGTCCTGCACGGCCTCGGCGCCGTCGTGACCGTCGTCAACGACGGCGACGACGAGCGCTCCCGGGCCCAGGCGACCGAGCTGGAGGCCGAGGGGATCACCGTCCGCCTCGGCGACGGCGACACCCTGCCCGAGGGCACCGAACTGGTCGTCACCGCCCCCGGCTGGCGGCCCGACAAGCCGCTCTTCGCCGCCGCCGCGGAGGCGGGCGTCGAGGTCTGGGGCGACGTCGAGCTCGCCTGGCGGCTCCGCGGCCCCGACGCCGCCCCCTGGCTCGCCGTCACCGGCACCAACGGCAAGACCACGACCGTGCGGATGCTCGCCTCCATCCTGGAGGCCGCCGGGCTGCGCACCGCCGCCGTCGGCAACATCGGCGTCTCCCTCCTCGACGCCGTCCTCGGCGAGGAGACCTACGACGTCCTCGCCGTCGAACTCTCCAGCTACCAGCTGCACTGGGCGCCTTCGCTGCGCGCCCACTCGGCCGCGGTGCTCAACCTGGCACCCGACCACCTCGACTGGCACGGCTCCATGGACGCGTACGCCGCCGACAAGGGCCGGATCTACGAGGGCAACCACGTCGCCTGCGTCTACAACGTCGCCGACAAGGCCACCGAGGACCTGGTCCGCGAGGCCGACGTCGAGGAGGGCTGCCGCGCGATCGGCTTCACCCTCGGTACACCCGGCCCCTCCCAGCTCGGTGTCGTCGAGGGCATCCTCGTCGACCGGGCCTTCGTCGAGAACCGGCAGAAGCAGGCCCAGGAGCTCGCCGAGGTCGCCGACGTCCAGCCGCCGGCCCCGCACAACGTCGCCAACGCCCTCGCCGCGGCGGCCCTCGCCCGCGCCTTCGGCGTCGAGCCGAAGGCCGTACGGGACGGACTGCGGGCCTTCCGGCCCGACCCGCACCGCATCGAACTGGTCGAGGAGATCGAGGGCGTCGTCTACGTCGACGACTCCAAGGCCACCAACACCCATGCCGCGGAAGCCTCGTTGGCGGCCTACGACCCGATCGTCTGGATCGCCGGCGGCCTCGCCAAGGGCGCGACCTTCGACGAGCTCGTCGCCGCCTCGGCCAAGCGTCTGCGCGGCGTCGTCCTGATCGGCGCCGACCGCGCGCTGATCAGGGAAGCCCTCGCGCGACACGCCCCCGAGGTCCCGGTCGTGGACCTCGACCGGACCGACACTGGGGCGATGTCCGAGGCGGTCCAGGAGGCGGCGCGGCTCGCCCGGCCGGGTGACACGGTCCTGCTGGCCCCGGCCTGCGCCTCGATGGACATGTTCGCCAACTACAACAAGCGGGGCGAGGCCTTCGCGGACGCTGTCCGCGCCCTCGCCACCACCGGGCGCGTCTGACCTGACCAGCAAGGAGGTCCGGCCGCGCCGGGCACGACTGGAGGGGACAGCGACCATGCCGAGCAGAACCGCCGGGACCCGCCGGCCCTCCGCCGTCCGCGGCGGAGGCCGCGTTCCCGCGCCGCCGCGGCCCGCCCGTGCCGGCGGCGTACGGCGGATGTACGAGCAGGCGCGGCGGGCCTGGGACCGTCCGCTGACCGCGTACTACGTCATCCTCGGCGCCGCGCTGCTCATCACCATGCTCGGCCTCGTGATGGTCTACAGCGCCTCGATGATCACGGCGCTCCGCTACGACCTGGTGCCCTCGTACTTCTTCCGCAAGCAGTTCTTCGCCGCAGTCCTCGGCGCCGCGCTGCTCCTGGTCGCCTCCCGGATGCCGGTGAAGCTGCACCGGGCGCTCGCGTACCCGATCCTGGTCGGCGCCGTCTTCCTGATGGTGCTCGTCCAGGTCCCGGGGATAGGGCGAGCGGTCGGCGGCAACCAGAACTGGATCTCGCTCGGCGGTCCGTTCATGCTGCAGCCCAGCGAGTTCGGCAAGCTGGCGCTCATCCTGTGGGGCGCGGACCTGCTGGCCCGTAAGCAGGACATGAAACTGCTCACCCAGTGGAAGCACATGCTGGTCCCGCTGGTGCCCGGAACGTTCCTGCTGCTCGGCCTGATCATGCTCGGCGGGGACATGGGCACGGCGATCGTGCTGGCCGCGATCCTCTTCGGGCTGCTGTGGACGGCCGGCGCGCCCACCAGGCTCTTCGTCGGGGTGCTGACGGTCGCCGGGACGATCGGCTTCCTGCTGATCAGGACCAGCGACAACCGGCTGAAGCGCTTCGCCTGCATCGGTGCCACCGACCCCGGGGGAGAGGGCGCGCCCTGCCTCCAGGCGGCCCACGGCATCTATGCTCTGGCGTCGGGCGGATGGTTCGGTTCCGGATTGGGCGCCAGTGTGGAAAAATGGGGCCAACTACCCGAAGCGCACACCGACTTCATCTTCGCCGTCACCGGGGAGGAACTGGGTCTTGCGGGGACGCTGTCGGTACTCGCCCTGTTCGCGGCTCTAGGCTATGCGGGTATCCGCGTGGCCGGACGCACGGAGGACCCCTTCGTGAGGTACGCCGCGGGAGGCGTGACCACCTGGATCACGGCGCAGGCCGTGATCAACATCGGTGCGGTGCTCGGTCTGCTGCCGATCGCCGGTGTCCCGCTCCCGCTGTTCTCGTACGGGGGGTCGGCCCTGCTGCCGACCATGTTCGCCGTCGGGCTCCTCATCGCCTTCGCGCGACAGGATCCCGCCGCGAAAGCGGCCCTGGCCATGCGGCGCCCCGGCTGGGGTAGGCGGGCCGGGGTGAGATGGAAGTCGATGCGACGGCGCGTCAAGAAGCGTCCGTCCGGAGAGCGGTGAATTTCGGTGCATGTCGTACTCGCCGGTGGGGGGACCGCCGGCCACATCGAGCCCGCGCTCGCCCTCGCGGACGCCCTGCGCAGGCAGGACCCGACCGTGGGGATCACGGCGCTCGGCACGGAGAAGGGTCTGGAGACCCGGCTCGTGCCCGAGCGGGGCTACGAGCTGGCGCTCATTCCCGCCGTGCCGTTGCCCCGCAAGCCCACCCCTGAGCTGATCACCGTCCCCGGACGGCTGCGCGGCACCATCAAGGCGGCCGAGCAGATCCTGGAGCGCACCAAGGCGGACTGCGTGGTCGGCTTCGGCGGCTACGTGGCGCTGCCCGGCTACCTGGCGGCCAAGCGCCTCGGGGTGCCGATCGTGGTCCACGAGGCCAACGCCCGGCCCGGCCTGGCCAACAAGATCGGCTCGCGCTACGCGGCCGGGGTCGGCGTCGCCACCCCGGACTCCAAGCTGCGCAACGCCCGGTACATCGGCATCCCGCTGCGGCACACGATCGCCACCCTCGACCGGGCCCGGGTCCGGCCCGAGGCGCGCGCGGCCTTCGGTCTCGACCCGAACCTGCCGACGCTGCTCGTCTCGGGCGGCTCGCAGGGCGCCAGGCGCCTCAACGAGGTCATCCAGCAGATCGCCCCGGTGCTCCAGCGCTCGGGCATCCAGATCCTGCACGCGGTCGGCCCGAAGAACGAGATGCCGCGTGTCGACAACATGCCCGGGATGCCGCCGTACGTCCCCGTACAGTACGTGGACCGGATGGACCTCGCGTACGCGGCGGCGGACATGATGCTCTGCCGCGCCGGCGCGATGACCGTCGCCGAACTCTCGGCCGTCGGGCTGCCCGCCGCGTACGTTCCCCTGCCCATCGGCAACGGCGAGCAGCGGCTCAACGCCCAGCCGGTGGTCAAGGCGGGCGGCGGACTGCTCGTCGACGACGCGGAACTCTCCCCGCAGTGGGTGCAGGGCAACGTCCTGCCCGTACTGGCCGACCCGCACCGCCTGTACGAGATGTCCCGCGCCGCCGCCGAGTTCGGCCGCAGGGACGCCGACGACCTGCTCGTCGGCATGGTGTACGAGGCGATCGCCGCGCGGCGCTCGTAGACGGCGGGCCGCACCCGCACAGCACAGGAGGCAGGGACGTGTCGGGACCGACGACAGCGGAGAAGCGTGGCACACGCGAGCCGAAGGGGTCGTCGGAGCGGGACTCCTCCCGCCCAGGCACCCGGAATCAGAAGTTCCGGGTGCCTGCGCCGCGCCTTCTGCTCCTCGCGCTCGCCGTCGTCCTGATCGCGGCAGGCGGATTCTGGGCGCTCTACGGCTCCACCTGGCTGCGCGTGGAACACGTGACGACTTCCGGGACGCGCGTTCTGACGCCCCGTGAGGTGGAGGAGGTCGCCGCCGTGCCGATCGGTTCCCCGCTCGTCACGGTCGACACCGACGCCATCGAGGCGCGACTGCTCCGGAAACTGCCCCGGATCGACTCGGTCGAAGTCGTTCGGTCCTGGCCGCATGGAATCGGTCTGAAAGTGACGGAACGGAAGCCGGTTCTGGTGGTGGAAAAGGGCGGAAAGTTCATTGAAGTGGACTCCGCCGGAACGCGTTTCGCCACGGTGGACAAAGCCCCCTCAGGCGTACCGACGCTCCTTCTGAACGCCGGCTCCGCGCCGAGCCTGCGCCGCTTCGACGAGGACCGGCTGCTGCTCGAAGCCGTGGGCGTGACGGGCGAACTCCCCGGGAAAATCGCCCGGGACACCCGTGTCGTCGAGGTTGCCTCGTACGACTCCATCACCCTGGTGCTCGGCGACGGCCGGACGGTCTTCTGGGGCAGCGGCGAGGACGGTGCCGTCAAGGCCCGTGTCCTCACCGCTCTGATGAAGGCGATGCCCAAAGCGGGGCACTTCGATGTAAGCGCCCCCACGGCGCCCGTCGCGTCGGGGAGTTGACGCCCATACGCGCTGGCCAGCACCCTGGTTGGCCAGCGCTACGGGTGATCACATAGGGTGAAAAGAAAAACGGGAGGTTCGGCGTGTTCGTTGAACGTGCGCCACTTGTCGACTTAGTGTCCTGTTCGGAAGAGTCCAGCGAACAGAGACACTGGTAACCCTAAACTTCAACGTTAGGGTTTGGGTCGGCGTTTCGGACCGTCCCATCGGCATCCGTCGTCGCAGCGCGACTACCACCGCGAAGCGGCGACACGTAACTCGAGGCGAGAGGCCTTCGACGTGGCAGCACCGCAGAACTACCTCGCAGTCATCAAGGTCATCGGTGTCGGCGGCGGTGGTGTCAATGCCATCAACCGAATGATCGAGGTCGGTCTCAAGGGCGTCGAGTTCATCGCGATCAACACCGACGCGCAAGCGCTGTTGATGAGCGACGCCGACGTCAAGCTCGACGTCGGCCGTGAACTCACCCGCGGCCTCGGGGCCGGGGCCAACCCGGCAGTCGGTCGCAAGGCGGCAGAGGACCACCGTGAGGAGATCGAGGAGGTCCTCAAGGGGGCCGACATGGTCTTCGTCACCGCCGGCGAAGGTGGCGGCACCGGCACCGGCGGCGCACCCGTCGTGGCCAACATCGCGCGCTCGCTCGGCGCCCTGACGATCGGTGTGGTCACCCGGCCGTTCACCTTCGAGGGACGCCGTCGGGCCAACCAGGCGGAGGACGGCATCGCCGAGCTCCGCGAAGAGGTCGACACCCTCATCGTCATCCCGAACGACCGGCTGCTCTCGATCTCGGACCGCCAGGTCTCCGTGCTCGACGCCTTCAAGTCGGCCGACCAGGTGCTGCTGAGCGGTGTGCAGGGCATCACCGACCTCATCACCACCCCCGGTCTGATCAACCTCGACTTCGCCGACGTCAAGTCGGTCATGTCCGAGGCCGGTTCGGCGCTCATGGGCATCGGCTCCGCCCGCGGCGACGACCGCGCGGTGGCGGCGGCCGAGATGGCGATCTCCTCGCCGCTCCTGGAGGCCTCCATCGACGGCGCCCGGGGCGTCCTGCTCTCCATCTCCGGCGGCTCCGACCTCGGTCTCTTCGAGATCAACGAGGCCGCGCAGCTGGTGAGTGAGGCGGCCCACCCCGAGGCCAACATCATCTTCGGCGCCGTCATCGACGACGCCCTGGGCGACGAGGTCCGGGTCACGGTCATCGCGGCCGGCTTCGACGGCGGCCAGCCGCCGACCCGCCGGGACAACATCCTCAGCTCGGCCTCGGCCAAGCGCGAGGAGCCGGCACCGGCGCCCCGCGCCACCGAGCGCCCGCTCGGCGGACTCGGCAGCGTCGCCCCGCGCGCCGACGAGCCCGCCGCCCCTGCCGAGCCGGCCCCGGCCGCCTCGTCCGAGAGCACCCTGCCGCCGGTGGCCCCGCCGGTGGTCCCGACGGCCCGCCCGTACCCGGACACCTCCGCCGAAGAGCTGGACGTTCCGGACTTCTTGAAGTGATAGAGCAGCTCGAACCCGTGAGCGGCGCGCACTTCGCCTTCACCGACAGGTGGGGCGGGGTGAGCGCCGTTCCGTACGAGGAGCTCAACCTCGGCGGCGCGGTGGGGGACGACCCCGAGGCCGTCCGCACCAACCGGGCGCGGGCCGCCGGGAAGCTGGGGCTCGACGCCGGGCAGGTCGTCTGGATGAACCAGGTGCACGGCCCCGATGTCGCGGTGGTCGACGGACCGTGGGGTGACCGGCCGGTTCCGGAGGTCGACGCGATCGTCACCACCCGGCGCGGACTCGCCCTCGCGGTCCTGACCGCCGACTGCACCCCCGTCCTCCTCGCGGACCCGGTGGCCGGGGTCGCCGCCGCGGCCCACGCGGGGCGCCCCGGGATGGTCGCCGGGGTCGTACCGGCCGTGGTGAAGGCCATGATCGAACTGGGCGCCGACCCGGCCCGGATCACCGCCCGTACCGGCCCCGCCGTCTGTGGGCGCTGCTACGAGGTGCCGGAGGCGATGCGCGCCGAGGTGGCGGCGGCCGAACCGGCCGCGTACGCCGAGACGAGCTGGGGCACCCCGGCCGTCGACGTCACCGCAGGGGTCCACGCCCAGTTGGAGCGGCTCGGGATCCGGGACC
The DNA here is from genome assembly GCF_053609105.1 of Streptomyces sp. NPDC054975. Classification (NCBI taxonomy): domain Bacteria; kingdom Bacillati; phylum Actinomycetota; class Actinomycetes; order Kitasatosporales; family Streptomycetaceae; genus Streptomyces; species Streptomyces sp. NPDC054975. Next base: position 3,202 of record NZ_JBSGWV010000063.1, on the reverse strand, counting down.
GGCAGGCCAGTGAGGTCTGCACGCGTGAGTCGGGCGACCACTTCTCGTACCGCCGCGATCGCACCACGGGGCGACTCGCGGGATATGTCTGGTTGGACGCTGTGCCACCCCGGGGGACGACCCCCGGACCCCCGGCAGGAAAGAACGCATGACGGATCGTAAGTCGGAACTCGCCGAGAACCTGGCGCGGGTGGAGGAACGAATCTCCGCGGCATGCGCGGCCGCCGGGCGGAAGCGGTCGGAGGTGACCCTGATCGTGGTCACGAAGACCTACCCCGCGAGCGATGTGCGCATTCTGCACGAACTCGGTGTACGGGACGTCGCCGAGAACCGCGACCAGGACGCGGCGCCCAAGGCCGAGGCGTGCTCGGATCTGGACCTCCGCTGGCACTTCGTCGGCCAGTTGCAGACGAACAAGGTCCGTTCTGTGACGAGTTATGCGGATGTCGTGCAGTCCGTGGACCGTTTGAAGCTCGTCACCGCGCTCTCGGCGGCGGCCGGGAAGGCCGGCCGCGAACTGGGCTGTCTCGTCCAGGTCGCACTCGACGCCGAGTCGGGGGAGCGGGGCGACCGCGGTGGCGTGGCGCCGGACGGCATCGAGGAGTTGGCCGCCGCCGTGGAGGCCGCACCCGGGCTCAGGCTGGACGGACTGATGACCGTCGCTCCGCTCGCCGGGCCCTACGCGGGGCGCCCACGTGCGGCGTTCGACCGCATGATGGATTTGTCGACTCTCCTGCGCACGACCCGTCCGGCTGCGAACATGGTGTCCGCGGGAATGAGTGCGGACCTCGAGGACGCCGTGGCTGCCGGAGCGACACATGTGCGCATCGGTACGGCGGTACTGGGTGTCCGCCCCAGGCTCGGGTAACGTCGCCAAGCAAGTCGGACCACAGCAGAAAATATGGTCATTCCCGCCGGTCGGCGGGGGCGGACCGCGTGGATCACGGGCACTTGGTGACGAGGCCGATCCACCACAGAGCGGAGGACTCAGAGAATGGCCGGCGCGATGCGCAAGATGGCGGTCTACCTCGGCCTCGTGGAGGACGATGGGTACGACGGCCGGGGCTTCGACCCCGACGACGACTTCGAACCCGAGCTGGAACCGGAACCCGAGCGTGAGCGGCGCCATCAGCCCCCGCGTCAGGTGGAGCGGGAGGAGCCAGTGCGGGTGGTGCAGCAGTCCGCACCCCGTGAGCCGGTCGCTCACGCCGCCTCGCTATCCGCCGAAAGCGGACGTCCGGCACGAATCGCCCCCGTGGCGTCCATCACACCCGAACGTCCGAGCCTGGAGAAGAACGCACCGGTGATCATGCCCAAGGTCGTGTCCGAGCGGGAGCCGTACCGCATCACCACGCTGCACCCCCGGACCTACAACGAAGCCCGTACCATCGGGGAACACTTCCGTGAGGGCACTCCGGTGATCATGAACCTCACGGAGATGGACGACACCGACGCGAAGCGACTTGTCGACTTTGCCGCCGGACTCGTCTTCGGGCTCCATGGCAGCATTGAGCGCGTGACGCAGAAGGTGTTCCTGTTGTCGCCTGCTAACGTCGATGTCACGGCGGAGGACAAGGCCCGGATCGCAGAGGGCGGATTCTTCAACCAGAGCTGAGACAACGAAGACCGGAACGGCCGGCCGGAAGGCCGGACAAGCGAGAGCACGAGAGCCAGGGGAGAGGGAAGCGCGGGATGGGCGTCGCACTGCAGGTGGTCTACATCGCGCTGATGTGCTTCCTCATCGTGCTGATCTTCCGGCTGGTCATGGACTACGTGTTTCAGTTCGCGCGTTCATGGCAACCCGGCAAGGCGATGGTGGTCGTTCTGGAGGCCACCTACACTGTCACCGATCCACCGCTCAAGCTTCTGCGGCGGTTCATCCCGCCGCTGCGTCTCGGGGGCGTGGCACTCGACCTGTCCTTCTTCGTTCTGATGATCATCGTCTACATCCTGATCTCCATCGTGAGCAGCTTCGCGAGGTGAATGTGGACGATACGGTCTTGCCGACTGCCGACGACTACGTAGAGGTGAAGAAGAGATGCCGCTGACCCCCGAGGACGTGCGGAACAAGCAGTTCACGACCGTCCGCCTTCGAGAAGGCTATGACGAGGACGAGGTCGATGCCTTCCTCGACGAGGTCGAAGCCGAACTGACCCGCCTGCTCCGCGAGAACGAGGACCTGCGCGCCAAGCTGGCCGCGGCGACGCGTGCCGCTGCGCAGAACCAGCAGCAGGGCATGCGCAAGCCCCCGGAGCAGCAGGATCGTCCCGTCGGTCCCGGCGCCCCGGTGCCCGCCGCCATATCCGGACCGCCGGTCCAGCAGCAGCCCCCGCAGATGGGTCCGCCGCAGCTGCCGTCCGGTGCGCCGCAGCTCCCCGCGGGTCCTGGTGGCCACGGCCCCGGCCCGATGCAGGGTGGCCCGATGGGCCCCGGCCCCGGCCAGATGCAGGGCGGCCCGATGGGCCAGCCGATGGGCGGCCCCATGGGGCACCCGCAGCAGCAGATGCAGCAGCCGATGCAGCAGCAGGGTCCCGGTGGCGACAGCGCCGCGCGCGTGCTCTCGCTGGCCCAGCAGACGGCCGACCAGGCGATCGCGGAGGCCCGTTCCGAGGCCAACAAGATCGTCGGCGAGGCGCGCTCGCGCGCCGAGGGCCTGGAGCGGGACGCCCGCGCCAAGGCGGACGCGCTGGAGCGGGACGCGCAGGAGAAGCACCGCGTGGCGATGGGCTCGCTGGAGTCGGCCCGCGCGACGCTGGAGCGCAAGGTCGAGGACCTGCGGGGCTTCGAGCGTGAGTACCGCACGCGTCTGAAGTCGTACCTGGAGTCGCAGCTGCGTCAGCTGGAGACCCAGGCGGACGACTCGCTGGCCCCGCCGCGGACGCCGGCCACGGCGTCGCTGCCGCCGTCGCCCTCGATGGCTTCGGCGGGCGCGAGCGCCCCGTCGTACGGCGGCAACGGCTCGATGGGCGGCGGGCCGTCCATGGGCGGAGCCCCGTCCTACGGCGGCCAGCAGCAGATGTCCCCGGCGATGACCCAGCCGATGGCACCGGTCCGGCCGCAGGCGCCGCAGCCGATGCAGCAGGCGCCGGCGCCGATGCGCGGCTTCCTGATCGACGAGGACGACAACTGACGGCGGCAGCTCGCGCGATGAGCGCGTAGCCGTCGGCAGGCTTGAGGGCCGGGCCCCCGGAACATCCGGGGG
>NZ_JBSGWV010000062.1:0-35703 GCF_053609105.1 Streptomyces sp. NPDC054975 | reverse complement strand
GTCGGAGGGCTGGCTGCCCGTCTGACCGAAGCCGGAGACGGAGAGCCGCGGCATGGCCGTGGGGGGGGCGCGCCCGCACCGGGCGGGTGCGGGGCGGGGGGGGGGGGCGGGGCCCCGCCGCCCCCCCCCGCGTGGCGTTGGCGGCGGGGGCGCCCGGGGGCCCCCCCCCCCCCCGCCGGGGCGGCGCGGCCCGCGCCCCGGGGGGCGCCGCCCCCGCCCCCCCGCGGCAGGGGGACTGTCACACCGCCCACCAGACGGTGGTGTCGGCGGGCAGCTCCACGACGCCTTCTCCGTGGGAGACCGGCTCGTTGGAGAGGAGGAACCGGCCGGGCAGCGGGACGGAGATGGCCCGGCCGGTGGTGTTGGCGGTGCAGACGAAGCCGTCGCGGCGGAAGGAGAGCACACCCTCGGGTGCCTCCAGCCACTCGACGCCTTCGCCCGCACCGAGTTCGGGTCGCTCGCGGCGCACCGCGAGCGCGCTGCGGTACAGCTCCAGGGTGGAGCCGGGGTCGCCGGCCTGCGCCTCGACGCTGAGCGCGCCCCAGGTCGCCGGCTGCGGCAGCCAGCTGCCGCCGCCACCGAAGCCGTACGAGGAGCCCTCGACGGTCCACGGGATCGGCACCCGGCAGCCGTCGCGGAAGCCGTCCTGGCCGGTGGCCCGGAAGAACGACGGGTCCTGGCGGACCTCGTCCGGCAGGTCGGTGACGTCCGGCAGGCCGAGCTCCTCGCCCTGGTAGACGTACGCCGATCCGGGCAGCGCCAGCATCAGCAGGGTCGCCGCCCGGGCCCGGCGCAGACCGAGCGCGCGGTCACCGGGCGTGCGCAGCTGGGTGCCGAGGCCCGCCGGGTTGGCGAAGCGGGTGGCGTGGCGCGTGACGTCGTGGTTGGAGAGCACCCAGGTCGTCGGGGCGCCGACCGGCCGCATCGCGGCGAGGGAGGCGTCGATGACCCGGCGCAGCTCCTCGGCGTCCCAATGGGTGCCGAGGTACTGGAAGTTGAAGGCCTGGTGCATCTCGTCGGGGCGGACGTAGTGCGCGGTGCGCTCGACCGTCGGGGTCCACGCCTCGGCGACGAGGACGCGCTCGCCGTCGTACTCGGAGAGGACCTGGCGCCAGGAGCGGTAGATCTCGTGGACGCCGTCCTGGTCGAAGAACGGCATGACGTCGTTGCCGAGCAGCTTGAGCTGGTCGTGGGCGCCGATGTCCGGCAGCCCCTCGGCCTTCACCAGGCCGTGGGCGACGTCGACGCGGAAGCCGTCGACTCCCATGTCGAGCCAGAAGCGCAGGATGGAGCGGAACTCGTCGCGTACGGCGGGGTGTTCCCAGTTGAAGTCGGGCTGCTCGGGGGCGAAGAGGTGCAGGTACCACTCCCCGGGAGTACCGTCCGCCTCCTCGACTCGGGTCCACGCCGGGCCGCCGAAGATGGACTCCCAGTCGTTGGGCGGCAGTTCGCCGTTCTCGCCCTTCCCCGGGCGGAAGTGGTAGCGCTCGCGCAGCGGGGAGCCGGGGCCCTCGCGCAGTGCGCGCTGGAACCACTCGTGCTGGTCGGAGGAGTGGTTGGGCACCAGGTCGACGATGATCCGAAGGCCGAGCCCGTGCGCCTCGCGTATGAGGGCGTCGGCGTCGAGGAGGCTGCCGAACATCGGGTCGATGGCCCGGTAGTCGGCGACGTCGTAGCCGGCGTCGGCCTGCGGGGAGGCGTAGAACGGGCTGAGCCAGACGGCGTCGACGCCGAGGTCCTTCAGGTACGGCAGCCGGCTGCGGATGCCCTCCAGGTCGCCCATGCCGTCGCCGTTTCCGTCGGCGAAGCTGCGCGGGTAGACCTGGTAGATCACCGCGTCTCTCCACCAGCCCGTGTGCGTGCCGGTGGTCGGGGCGGCGGCGGGGGCAGCGAGATGCTGGGTCATGTCTTCCTTGAGAGGTAAGGAGGTGCGTGCGTGTAGGGTGTTCGGGCTCAGCCCTTGACGGCGCCGGCGGACATGCCGGTCACCAGGTGCCGCTGGGCGAAGAGGAACACCAGCGCCGCGGGGATGGCGATGAGCACGGAGGCCGCGGACATCGGACCCCACTGGGCGCCGTACTGGTTGACGAACTTCTGCAGGCCGCCCGCGAGGGTGAGGTTCTCGTCCCCGACCATGAACGCGGAGGCGTAGGCGACCTCGCCCCAGGCGGTGATGAAGGAGTAGAACGCCGTCACCGCGATGCCGGGCTTGGCCAGCGGAAGGATCAGCCGCCAGAACGTGCCGAACGGGTTGAGGCCGTCGACCTGGCCCGACTCGTCGATCTCGCGCGGGATGGTGTCGAAGAAGCCCTTCATCATCCAGGCGCAGAAGGGGACGGCGATGGTCAGGTACGTGATGACCAGACCGGCCGCCTTGTTGAGCAGCCCGAGCGTCGCCATGATGTTGTAGATCGGCACGATCAGGACGGCGACCGGGAACATCTGGGTGACCAGCAGCGTCCACATCAATCCGCGCTTGCCGGGGAACCGGAAGCGGCTGACGGCGTAGCCCGTGGTGGAGGCGACGAAGACGCCGAGGACCGTGGTGAGGCCCGCGATGAGCAGCGAGTTGCCGAACCATGCGAGGAACTCGGTGTTCTCCAGCAGGTCGGTGTAGTTCGCGAGCGTCGTCTCCTTGAAGAAGTCCGTGGTGGTCGCGTACTTCGCCGGCTTGAGCGACGTGAGCAGGACCCACAGCACCGGGAAGACGGCGATCACGGAGGCGACGACGAGGGTCGCGTGCAGTCCGATCGAGGCGAGCGGCGAGCGGCGGCCTCGGATGGGCGTGTTGGTGGCGGTGGTCACCAGACTTCTCCCTGCTTGCGGAGGACGCGCCGGTAGATCGCGGCGAAGACCATCAGGAGGACCAGGATCAGAACGCCCCAGGTGGACGACTGGGCGAAGTCACGCGGGCTGATCTCGAAGGAGAACTTGTACGCCTGGGTGACCAGGATCTGCGTGGCCTCACCGGGTCCGCCCCGCGTGAGCAGGAAGATCACCGGGAACATGTTGAAGGTCCAGATGGTGCTCAGCAGGATCACGGTGGTGGACACCGAGCGCAGCCCGGGAAGCGTGATGTTCCGGAAGCGCTGCCAGGCGTTCGCGCCGTCCATCTCGGCCGCCTCGTACAGCTCGCCGGGGATCGACTGCAGTCCGCCGAGCAGGGCGACCATCATGAAGGGGACGCCGAGCCAGACGTTGACGGCGATGACGGAGAACTTGGCCCAGGTGGGGTCGTTGAGCCACGGCACGGCGTCGATGCCGCCGCCGGCGAGGATCTGGTTGAGCATGCCGCGGCGCTCGTCGTACAGGAAGCGCCAGGCGAAGACCGAGACGAAGCCGGGCACGGCCCAGGGCAGGATCAGCATCATCCGGTAGAAGGAACGGCCGGCGATCCTGCGGTTGAGCAGGTTGGCGAGGCCGAGACCGAGGCCGAAGGTGACGGAGACACAGCACACCGTCCACACCAGGGTCCAGCCGAGGGTGCTGAAGAACTGCCCCCCGGTGAGGGCCTCGACGTAGTTGTCCAGGCCGACGAACTCGTAGGTCGCGGGAATCTCGTTGACGCCGATGCTCCGCGCGACGTTGCGCTCGTTGGCGTCCGTGAGCGACAGGTAGAACCCGCGTACCAGCGGGTACCCGATGATCACGCCGATCACGATCACCACCGGGGCGACCATCGCCCAGGCGTACCAGTGTGTGGAGAGGGAACGGCGCACCTTTCCCCCGGGGATGCCAGTACCACGGTGGCGGCCGCGGGCGACGTCGCCCGCGGCCTTCACCGCCGACTGGCTGCTGGTGTCCACAGCCATCAGCCGGCCTGCCTTCCTGATTACTTCCAGTCCTTCAGGAGCTTGCGGTAGGCGTCACCCGTCGCCTTGGCGCCCTGCTCCGGGGTGGCCTGGTTGGTGAGGACCTTCGTGTACTCGGTCTGCATCGGCGCGAAGAGGCTGCCGCCCTCGGGGATCCAGGGGCGCTCGACGGCCTTCTCGACCACCGGCTTGAAGAAGCCGATCATCTCGTTGCTCGCGACGTCCGGCTTGATGTACACCGACTCGCGGGTCGGGAGCAGGCTGAGCTCCTTGGCAGCGGTGGTCTGCGCCTCGACGGAGGTCATGTACTCGACGAAGGCGTAGGAGGCGTCCAGGTTCTTGGAGCCCGCGTACACGGCGAGGTTGTGGCCGCCCTGCGGGGCGCCCTGGCCGGCGGAGCCGGCGGGGACCGGCGCGATGCCGAGGTTCGCCTTGTCGGCGAACTCCTTGCCCGCGTAGGTGTCGGCGACGGCCCACGGGCCGTTGATCATCATCGCGACCTTGCCGTCCTTGAAGGCGGCCTGCATGTTGTCCCAGCCGTTGGTCGCGTCGGTGATCGCGGCCTTCGAGTCGACGAGGTCCTTCACGGTGGAGAAGGCCTTGACGCCGGCGGCGTCGTCGATCGTGACCTTCTTCTGCTCGGCGTTGACCATGTCGCCGCCCTCGCCGTACAGGAAGGAGAGGAACCAGTAGGCGTCGTCGCCGCGCAGGTAGAGACCGGTCTTGCCGGTCTTCGTCTTGATCTTGGTGGCGACGGACTTGAGCTCGTCGACGCTCTTCGGGACCTCGACTCCGGCCTCCTTGAAGATCTTCTTGTTGTAGAAGATGCCCATGGAGTCGATGACCTGCGGGACGCCGTAGGTCTTGCCGTTGTACTGGGTGGAGGCGGCGGCCTGCTTGAGGAAGTCCTTGTCGTCCTTCAGCGCGGGGGTGCCGTCCAGCGGCGCGAGGTAGCCGAGGTTCGCGAAGTCCGGGGTCCAGGCGACCTCGGAGCGAATGACGTCGGGGGCGCCGGAGCCGGACTGCGCGGCGTTCTTGAACTTGTTCTGCGCCTCACCGAACGGCACGTTCACGTACTTGACGGTGACCTTGGGGTGCTTCTTGGTGAAGCCCTCGGCGATCTTCTTGAAGACCTTGTCCTCGGAGCCGACCGTGGAGGTGTCCCACCAGGTGACGGTGCCGGAGAGCTCGCCGGAGCTCTTCGAGCCGCCGCCGTTCGAACCGTCATCGCTTCCGCACGCCGCCAGGGTCACGCCCAGGGCGGCGACCAGCGCGGTGGCCGCTATGCCACGCCGCATGTGAACTCCTTCAACTGATCCCGGGGTGACGAGGGGGTGGAACCTGCCTCATGCGACCGCTCCCTCGCGGCGCTCCGGGTTGCCAGGAACGTAACAGGGATGAAAACGAGCCGAAAGAGCTTGCGGGAACTTTCTGCAAGGGACGGCGATCGTTACATCGGCGTGTCCTGAAGGTTGCCGACGAGTCGCTTGACAGAGCGCTCCGTCGCTCTCCAGGCCCTCTTGCGGCTGCCCGAGCGGCTCTGCAAGTCTTTGCATCATCTCTTGCAGGGCCGTTTCACGGCCGCTCCGACCTCGTTGTCAGTACGACGCCCCGCCCCAGGAACACGCGAGAGGGACACCGCACATGGCCCACGAGCTCACCTCACCGTCGTTGTCGGACTCCGCAAGCTCTTGCGAGGGCCCCGCCCGCCCCGGCTGGTGGCGGGACGCCGTGATCTACCAGGTGTACGTCCGCTCCTTCGCGGACAGCGACGGCGACGGGATCGGGGACCTGCGCGGCGCGCGGGAGCGGCTGCCGCACATCGCGGAGCTCGGCGCGGACGCGGTCTGGCTGACGCCGTTCTACGCCTCCCCGCAGGCCGACGGCGGCTACGACGTGGCGGACTACCGCGCGGTGGACCCGGTCTTCGGGGACCTGGCGGACGCCGACGACCTGGTGCGGGCGGCGCACGCGCTCGGCCTGAAGGTCATCGTGGACATCGTCCCCAACCACACCTCCGACCGGCACCCGTGGTTCGTCCAGGCGCTCGCCGGGGTGGGCCGGAACCGGTACGTCTTCCGGCCAGGGCGGGGGCCGGGCGGCGCCGAGCCACCCAACGACTGGGAGTCGGTCTTCGGCGGCCCCGCGTGGACCCGGGTCGCGGACGGCTCCTGGTACCTGCATCTCTTCGCGCCCCAGCAGCCGGACCTGGACTGGACGAACGCCGACGTACGGGCCGAGTTCGACTCCGTGCTCCGGTTCTGGCTGGACCTGGGGGTGGACGGCTTCCGGATCGACGTCGCCCACGGCATGGTCAAGGCGGAGGGCCTGCCCGACATCGGGCACGGGCAGCAGGCGAAGCTGATCGGCACCCAGCGGCTGCCCTTCTTCGACCAGGACGGCGTGCACGAGATCCACCGGGGCTGGCGCCGGCTCCTGGAGTCGTACGGCCCCGACCGGATCGGGGTCGCGGAGGCCTGGGCGCCGACGCCGGAGCGGCTCGCCCTGTACGTACGCCCCGACGAGCTGCACCAGGCCTTCAACTTCCAGTTCCTGAACTGCCCCTGGGACGCGGCGGCGCTGCGGTCGATCGTCGACGAGTCGCTGCGCGCCACGGCCTCGGTGGGCGCGCCGACGACCTGGGTGCTCTCCAACCACGACGTCGTACGGCACAGCACGCGGTACGGCAGCGCGGCACGCGCGCGTGCGGGGGCGCTGCTGATGCTGGCCCTGCCCGGTTCGGCCTACGTCTACCAGGGCGAGGAGCTGGGCCTGCCGGAGGTGGTGGACCTTCCGGACGCGGTCCGGCAGGACCCGGCGTTCCTGCGCGGCGACGGACAGGACGGGCTGCGCGACGGCTGCCGGGTGCCGCTGCCGTGGACGGCCGACGGACCGTCGTACGGCTTCGGGCCGGGCGGTTCCTGGCTGCCGCAGCCGCCGGAGTGGTCCGCCTTGAGCGTCGAGGCCCAGAGCGCCGACCCGTCCTCCACCCTGGAGCTCTACCGCCGGGCGCTGAGGCTGCGCCGCGACCACCCGGCGCTGGGCGCGGGCGACGCGGTGGAGTGGCTGGACGGCCTCCCGGAGGGGGTGCTCGCCTTCCGCCGCCGGGCGGCGAACGGCGACGACGTCCTCGTCACCCTCAACACGACGGAGCGGGAGGCGGAGCTGCCGCTCACGGGCGCACCGCTCCTGAGCAGCGCGCCGACCGGTCCCGTACTCCCCTCCCCCGCAGGGGAGTTCGACGGCCGCGCCGCGCCCGCCCACAACGTCCGGGTTCCCGCCGACTCCTGCGTTTGGTGGGCAATCTGACGTGCGACCGGTACAGTCCAATCCCATGACCGCGCGGCTTGCCGACATCGCAGCCCAGGCGGGGGTCAGTGAAGCCACAGTCAGCCGCGTGCTCAACGGCAAGCCCGGTGTGGCCTCGGCCACCCGTGAATCCGTGCTTGCCGCACTCGACGTCCTCGGATACGAGCGTCCCGTCCGGCTGCGCCAGCGCAGCGCCGGGCTCGTCGGGCTGATAACCCCCGAACTGGACAACCCGATCTTTCCCGCGCTCGCGCAGGTCATCGGGCAGGCCCTGACCCGGCAGGGCTACACCCCCGTGCTCGCCACGCAGACCCCCGGCGGGTCCACCGAGGACGAGCTGACGGACATGCTCGTCGAGCGGGGTGTCTCCGGGATCATCTTCGTCTCCGGGCTGCACGCCGACACCACCGCCGACATGACGCGCTACGACCAGCTGCGCGGCAAGGGCGTCCCTTACGTCCTGATCAACGGCTTCTCCCCCAAGGTGCAGGCCCCCTTCGTCTCGCCGGACGACCGGGCCGCGATGCAGCTGGCGGTGACCCATCTCGCCGCGCTCGGCCACACCCGGATCGGACTCGCGGTGGGCCCGAAGCGGTTCGTGCCGGTGCTCCGCAAGATCGAGGGGTTCCAGCGCGGGATGCGGGAGCGGCTGGGCCTGGCCCCGGAGGAGTCCGAGGTGCTGATCCAGCACTCGCTGTACACGCTGGAGGGCGGCCAGGCGGCCGCCGGAGCCCTGATCTCCGCCGGCTGCACGGCCGTCGTCTGCGCGAGCGACATGATGGCGCTGGGCGCCATCCGGGCGGCCCGGCAGCAGGGGCTCCAGGTCCCCAGGGACGTCTCGGTGGTCGGTTTCGACGACTCCCCGCTCATAGCGTTCACCGATCCGCCGCTGACCACGATCCGCCAGCCCGTGCAGGCCATGGGCCAGGCGGCGGTCCGGGCGCTGCTCGAAGAGGTCGGGGGCACCCCGGCGCCGCACAGCGAGTTCGTCTTCATGCCTGAGCTGGTCGTTCGCGGTTCAACCGCTTCCGCGCCCAGTCAGGGAAACCCCTGACGCGGACCGCGCACGGACTCCGTCTCAAGACGGACCGTGTGCGCCCCGAACCCGTCGGAGGGATGATCGGACGAGGGGCATGGATCTGGCAGACTCTCCTCCTATGGGTGAAGCGACCGTGAAGAGTTTGGAAGGCCGGACGGCGGCCAGCCCGTCACCCATGCTGGACGGTGACGGAGTGCGGGCCCGGCTCCGCATGCCGCGACGGCCCCGGATCTGGTTCGAGATCCTCCTCATCGGCGTCAGCTACTGGACGTATTCGCTCATCCGCAACGCGGTACCGGAGCAGAAGGCCCAGGCGCTGAAGAACGCCGACTGGATCTGGGACATCGAGAAGAGCCTCGGGCTCGCCTTCGAGCAGACCGTCAACCACGCCGTGAACTCGGTGACGTGGCTGATCGTGTCGATGAACTACTACTACGCCACCCTGCACTTCGTCGTGACGATCGGTGTGCTCGTCTGGCTGTACCGATGGCAGCCGGGCCGTTACGCGGCGTCCCGCACGGTCCTGTTCGCCACCACCGGTGTGGCCCTGGTCGGTTACTACCTGTATCCGCTCGCGCCGCCCCGGCTGATGAACGGCCAGTCCTTCGTCGACACGGTCCTGGTCCACCACACCTGGGGCTCGATGGCCTCGGGCAACCTCAAGAACATGTCGAACCAGTACGCGGCCATGCCGTCGATGCACATCGGCTGGTCGCTCTGGTGCGGTCTGACCCTCTTCGCCCTGGCCTCCGCGCCCTGGGTGCGCATCCTCGGCCTGCTCTACCCGGCCGCCACGCTGGTCGTCATCGTGGCCACCGCCAACCACTTCTGGCTGGACGCGGTCGGCGGCATGATCTGCCTCGCCTTCGGCTTCGCCGTCTCCTACTTCTGGTACGGCTCGCTCCCCAAGGGCCTGCCCAAGCTGGTCGAACCGGCCGCACCGGTGGCCCGGGGCGGCCCACGACGGGCCGGGGCGGACCACGATGCCGAGTCGGAGTCCGAGTCCGTCTCCGAGAAGGAGCACGCGGCCAGGTAGGCCCTGCTACCCGTTCGGATCCAGGACGAGGGGGGGCGTCCTCCGCCGCCATCCAGGCGTCGAACGGGTGAGTGCCGCGCTATCCCCGGTGGGTGACCCGCCCGCCCGCCACGGTGAGCCGGATCGGTGCCTGTTCCGTCTCGTCGGGCGGGGACGTCACCGGGTCGACGGTGAAGGCGGTCAGGTCAGCCCGCAGGCCCGGGGCGATCCGGCCGCCGAGGTGTTCCTCGCCCGCCGCGATCGCCGCGTGCGTGGTCATGCCCTCCAGGGCCATCAGGCCGGTCAGCCCGTGGCGGGTGGAGGCGGCGCCGCGTGGGGCCTGTGCGGTGGCGAGGACCTGGCGGGCGTCGTGGTGGGCGATGGGCCAGTCCGAGCCGAGGGCCAGATGGGCGCCCGCCTCCCGCAGGTCCCGGCAGCGCCAGGCACGGTCCGCCCGTACGTCGCCGAGCCGCTTGGACCACGCGTCGGTGTGGTCGGCGCGGGTGTAGGCGGTGTGCGGGGGCTGCATCGAGGCGACGACACCGAGGGCCGCGAACCGGCCGAGCTGGTCGTCGGGGACCGTCTCGATGTGTTCGATCCGGTGGTGGGGGCCGCCCGCGCCCAGGGTCTCCACCGTGTCCAGGACGTGCCTGACCGCCGCGTCGCCGATGGCGTGGGTGGCGGTGCCGACGCCGGCCTCGTGGAGGTGGCGTACGGCGGCCGAGTAGGCGGCCGGGTCGGGCCAGAAGGCGTCCGTGCCCTGGCCGTGGCAGTCGGCGTGCTCCAGCCAGGCCGTGCCGCCCTCGACGGTGCCGTCCATGAAGAACTTCACGCCGCCGATCCGCCACAGCCGCCCGGACCGCTCCTGGAGCCGTACCAGCTTGTCCAGTTCGTCGCCGGTCGCGCCCGGCATGCACCAGGGCGCGAGCCGGAGCCGGAGCGGCAGGTCGCCGTCGACCTCCACGGCGGTGAGCAGGCCGGGTACGTCGTGGCCGCCGAGGTCCATGACGTGCGCGCCGGTCAGTCCCGTGGCGGCCATGGCGGTGAGCAGCTCGACCAGGCGGTCGCGGCGCTCGGCGTAGGGCCGGGTGGGGAGGAACGGAGTCACGAGGTCCATCGCCGCGTGCTCGATCAGGTGGCCCGTGGGCCGTCCCCCGTCGTCGCAGACGATCTCGGAGCGCTGGGCGAAGGCCCGGGGGCCGTCGATGCCGGCGGCCTTGAGGGCCACCTCGCTCGCGAGGGCGGAGTGTCCGTCGTACAGGCGCAGGAAGGCGGGGGCTCCGCCGAGGACGTCCTCGATCAGCTCGCGGTGGATGGGCCGGCCGCCGAAGACGTTGTGGTCGAGGCCGAAGCCGACGATCCAGCCGTCGTGACGGTCGGCGCCGGCGAGCGCCGTGCGGAGTCCGTCGAGGTCCGTCACGGCGGAGAGGTCGGTGCCGGTGAACATCTCCAGGCCCCAGACCGGGTGGCTGTGGGAGTCGGTGAGCCCGGGGGTGAGGGTGGCGCCGCCGAGGTCGACGGTCTCGGTGCCGGGTCCGCGCCAGGCGCGGGCCTCGGTGTCGTCGCCGACGGCCGTGATCAGTCCGTCGCGGACGGCGACAGCGGTGTGCCCGGAGAGCTCGGGCGTGCGGAGACGGGCGTTGACGAGGACGAGGTCGGGTGCGGGCACGACGGTGCTTCTCCTGACGTGGGTGCGGGCTCCGCGGCGAAGTTCGCGTAGACCTCGGGCCGCGTGCGGCGGAGCCGGTACGCGAGGAGGAGCCCGAGGACGAAGACGGCGGGGACCAGGGAGACGAGGACGGTGTTGACGGTGGTGGAGGCGCCGGTGAAGAGGTCGACGTGGGTGACGACGAGAGCGAGGGCCCCGGCGAGCAGGACGAAGGCGGTGACGGGCGCCACCACCGTGCGCAGCGGGCCCTCGTCGTGGCTGATCCGGCGGAAGAAGAGGGGGACGGCGAGCGCCGCGAGCAGTTGCAGGACCATCAGGCCGATCATGCCCGGGGTGTTCACCCAGAGCAGCAGTTGCTGGTACGGGTCGGCCCCGGCGGCCGCGAAGCCGAGGACGACGACCGCGCCGAGGGCGGTCTGGAGGATGCCGGAGACGTACGGGGAGCGGTGGCGGGGGTGGACGCGGCCGAAGACGGCGGGCAGGACGCCTTCTTCGGCGAGCGCCAGGCCGTAGCGGTTGATCGCGTTGTGGAAGGCGAGGAGCGAGGCGAGGACGCTGGTGACGATCAGGATGTGCATCAGGTCGGCGGCCCACGCGCCCACGTAGGTGGTGATGGCGGCGAAGAAGAGCCCGCCGGGGTCGTCGGTCGCGGCCTGGACGACCTTGTCCTGGCCGAAGGCCTGGATGACGGTCCAGACGACGAAGGCGTAGAAGAGGCCGAGGAAGCCGACGGCGATGTACGTGGCGCGGGGGATGGTGCGCTCGGGGTCGCGGGCCTCGCGGCGGTAGATGACGGTCGACTCGAAGCCGGTGAAGGCGGCGAAGGCGAAGGCCAGGACGGCGGCGGTGCCGGGGACGAGCACGTTGCCGGGGGTGAAGGAGGTCAGGGAGAGCCCATCGGCGCCGCCGTCGAGGAGCACGCCGCCGGCGAGGAGGACGAGGATGCCGGTCTCGGCGACGAGCAGGACGCCGAGGAGCTTGGCGCCGAAGTCGATGGAGCGGAAGCCGCCGTACCAGATGAGCAGCAGCCCGGCGAGGGAGACGGGGAGCCAGGGGACGTCGATGCCCCAGAGGGCGCCGGCGGTGTCGGCGGTGGCGGTGCCGAGCAGTCCGTAGACGCCGATCTCCATGCCGTTGTAGCCGAGCATGGCGAGGAGGGCGGCGGCGATGCCGACGGGCTTGCCGAGGCCGCGGGTGATGTACGCGTAGAAGGCGCCGCCGCTGCGGACGTGCCGGCTCATAGTGGTGAAGCCGACGGCGAAGACCGCGAGGGTGATGCCGGCCAGGAGGTAGCCGGCGGGGGCGCCGACTCCGCCGAGGACGACGGCGATGGGGGCGACGCCGGCCATGACGGTGAGCGGGGCTGCGGCGGAGACGACGAAGAAGGAGACGTCGGCGGTGGAGAGCGTGCCGGTTCTCAGCCCCTTCGGAGCGGTGGTGGTGGTTGAGGACATGGAGCGGGAAGCCCTTCCGAGGCAGGAAACCTAAAGGCTTTCGGTTGGCGCAATGTAACCTCGCGTTCAACGATTCGGGAAGACCTGACCAGGGGGAAATCATTCATGGGCCGGCCGCGCAAGCCCCTCCTCGATCGCGAGCGGATCACCACGGTCGCGCTCGAACTCGTCGATGAGAGAGGCGAGTTCAGCGTCCCCCAGATCGCGAAGCGGCTCGGGGTGCAGACCGCCTCGGTGTATCACCACGTGGACGGCCGGGACGGGATCGTGGAGCTGCTGCGCGAGCGGGTGTGCGACGCGATCGACGGCGACACCCTCGACCTGGAGCCGTGGGACGCGGCCCTGGCGGCCTGGGCGCGCTCCTACCGCGCGGCGTTCGCCGCGCACCCCCGGGCGATCCCGATGCTGATGACCTCACCGGTCCGGGCGCCGAAGGTGCTCGCGCAGTACGAGCGCGCGGTGACCGTGCTGCTCGGTGTCGGCTTCGCCAACGCGGACGTGATGACGGTGATCGTCGCGCTGGAGAACATGGTCCTGGGCTCGGCGCTCGACCTCGCCGCCCCGGTCGCCATGTGGGAGCTCCCCGACGAGGCCACGACCCCCCGGCTCGCCGAAGCCCTCGCGGCACTGGGCCCGGCCCGCGCGGAGACGGCCTTCGACCTGGCCCTGGAGGCGTTCGTGGCCCACTGCCGGGCGCTCCTGGAGAACGCGGACGGCTGAGGCGGGCGCCGGGGGCGCGCGGCTACGCCCCGTAGAAGAGCTCCTCGACGACCGCGCGGGCGCGGCGCGTGATGCGCCGGTAGTCGTCGACCATCTCGCCGACATGACCGGGGCCGTACCCCAAGTACCGTCCGACCGCGGCCAGTTCACGCCCGTCGGAGGGGAAGGTGTCCCCGGGCCGGCCTCGTACCAACATGACCGCGTTGCGGACGCGGGTCGCGAGCACCCAGGCCTCGTCGAGCGTCTGGGCCTCCTCGGTGGGGACGAGACCCGCCGCGTGGGCGGCGGCCAGGGCCTCGCGGGTCCGGGTCGTGCGCAGCCCCGGCTCCGCCCAGCCGTGCCGCATCTGGAGGAGCTGGACCGTCCACTCGACATCGCTCAGACCGCCCCGGCCGAGCTTGGTGTGGAGCGTCGGGTCGGCGCCGCGCGGCAGCCGCTCGGTCTCCATCCGGGCCTTCAGCCGCCGGATCTCGCGGACCGCCTCCTCGCCCAGCCCCTCGGCCGGGTAGCGCAACGGGTCGACGAGATCGATGAACCGCTCCCCCAACTCCCGGTCGCCCGCCATGTGTTCGGCGCGCAGCAGCGCCTGGCTCTCCCAGACGAGGGACCAGCGCCGGTAGTAGGCCTCGTAGGACTTCAGCGTACGGACCATCGGGCCGCTCTTGCCCTCCGGCCGAAGATCCGCGTCGATCAGCAACGGCGGGTCGGCGGTGGGAACCTGGAGGAGTCGGCGGATCTCGGAGACGACCTGGTTCGCCGCCCTGGCCGCCTCCTGCTCGTCCACGCCCTCGCACGGCTCGTGCACGAACAGGACGTCGGCGTCGGAGCCGTAACCGAGTTCCTGGCCGCCGAAGCGGCCCATGCCGATGACCGCGAACCGGGTCGGCAGGGTGTCGCCCCAGCCCTCCCGGACGGCGGCGCGCAGCGCTCCCGAGATCGTCGCCGCGTTGAGGTCGGTGAGCGCTCGGCCGACCCCGTCGACCAGCGCGCCGGGGTCGACGTCGCGGGGGCTGTCCTCCGTACCGTACGAGGCGATGAGATCGGCCGCGGAGGTACGGAACAGCTCGCGGCGCCGTACGCCACGGGCCGCCGCAACCGCCTGCTCGGCACCGTCGGCGCGGCCGACCGCCGCGAGGATCTCCTGTTCCAGGTGGTCGCGGCCGCGCGGCTTCAGGCCCTCCGGATCACCGAGGATCGCGACCGCCTCCGGGGCGCGCAGCAGTAGATCGGGGGCGAGCCGCCCGGCCGAGAGGACCCGGGCGAGGTTCTCCGCCGCCGCGCCCTCGTCGCGCAGCAGCCGCAGGTACCAGGGGGTCTTGCCGAGCGCGTCGGAGACGCGGCGGAAGCCGAGCAGTCCGGCGTCCGGGTCGGCGGAGTCGGCGAACCAGCCGAGCAGCACGGGCAGCAGCGTCCGCTGGATCGCGGCCTTGCGGGTGACGCCCGAGGCGAGCGCCTCCAGGTGGCGCAGGGCGGCGGCGGGATCGGCGTACCCGAGCGCTTCGAGCCGCTGCCCGGCCGCCTTCGGGCTGAGCCGGGTCTCGCCAGGGGTGAGCTGGGCGACGGCGTCGAGGAGCGGCCGGTAGAAGATCTTCTCGTGCAGCCGGCGGACCACCGAGGCGTGCCGCTTCCACTGCCTGTTCAGCTCGGCGACCGGGTCGGTGCGCAGCCCGAGCGAGCGGCCGAGGCGGCGCAGGTCGGTCTCGCCCTCGGGGACGAGGTGGGTGCGGCGGAGCCGGTAGAGCTGGATGAAGTGCTCCATGGCGCGCAGGAAGCGGTACGCCTCGTCCAGCTGGGCCGCGTCGGCGCGGCCGACGTAGCCGCCGGCGGCGAGGGCCTTCAGGGCGTCCAGGGTGGTGCCGCTGTGCAGGGTCGCGTCGCTGCGGCCGTGCACCAACTGCAGGAGCTGGACGGCGAACTCGACATCGCGCAGGCCGCCGGGGCCGAGCTTCAGCTCGCGGTCGACCTGGGCGGCCGGGATGTTGTCGACGACCCGGCGGCGCATCTTCTGCACGTCGGCGACGAAGTTCTCACGCTCGGCGGCCTGCCAGACCAGCGGCGAGACGGCCTCGATGTACGCGGCGCCCAGCTCCGGATCGCCCGCCACCGGCCGGGCCTTGAGGAGGGCCTGGAACTCCCAGGTCTTGGCCCAGCGCTGGTAGTAGGCGACGTGGGAGGAGAGGGTGCGCACCAGGGGGCCGTTGCGTCCCTCGGGGCGGAGGTTGGCGTCGACGGGCCAGATGGTGCCCTCGACGGTCGTCTCGGAGCAGATCCGCATGAGGTGGGAGGCGAGCCGGGTCGCCGCCTGCATCGCCTTGCCCTCGTCCGCGCCATCGGCGGGCTCGGCGACGAAGATCACGTCGACGTCGGAGACGTAGTTCAGCTCGTGGCCGCCGCACTTGCCCATGGCGATGACGGCGAGCCGGCAGAGGGCCGCGTCGGCGGGGGCCGCGGCACGGGCGAGGGCGAGGGCGGCGCGCAGCGTCGCGGTGGCGAGGTCGGCCAGTTCGGCGGCGGTCTGGGCGACCTCGGCGGTGCCGCAGACGTCACGGGCGGCGATGGCGAGGAGGCAGCGGCGGTAGGCGACGCGCAGCGAGACCGGGTCGGTGGCCTCGGCGAGGCCCTGCTCGAACTCGGCGACGCCGGGGTTGAGATCGGCGGCCTCGTACGTGACGAGGGCCTGCCAGTCCTTGGGGTGCCTGGCCAGGTGGTCGGCGAGCGCCTCGGAGGCGCCGAGCACGCCGAGCAGCCGGTCCCGGAAGGGCTTGGCGGCGAGCAGGGTGGCGGCGAGCGTCTGGCGCGCCCCCTCGGGCTGGGCCTCGACGAGCCGGACCAGGCCGCGCAGGGCGAGGTCGGGGTCGGCGGTCGCTCCGAGCGCGTCGAGCAGGACGGAGTCGTCACGCAGGGCGGCCAGCTCGGGGAGGTCGAGCAGTCGCTGGGCGCCGGAGGGGTCGGTGAAGCCGTGCCGCAGCAGGCGGCTGAAGGTACTGCTCCTGCGCCCCGGCACCGTCATTCCGCCGCTCCTCCACCGCCGTCGGGCCACCACCGTCGTGGCTCCCGCGAGTTCCGCGATCGAGCCTATCCGCAGGGCGCGGCCGGGACGCCCCCGGGCGCGTGGGCCGCCCAACCATGCCAGATCGGACCTTCGTTTCGTAACAGATCACACGTGATATCTCGCACATTCATCACCACTCCGCACCGATGAACCGTATTTCTTGTAGTTCCGTCTTTCATACAAAAGCTTGATCACCGCCCCGTTCATCAGCACACTGTTCACCGCACCATCGATCACTCCACACATTCCTCACGGCACCGCCGATCACTCACACCACCGGTCACCCGTCGGTCACCCCTGCCTGAAAGCGCGCCCACACTCGATGCCTGCCCGCCGCCGCCGTCTCCGTTCTCTCTCCGTGCTGACGACGACCGCCGTCGTCACCGGTTCCTTCGTAGGAATCCTGCAGCTGACCTCCGGCTCCGTCTTCGGAGCCGAGGCCGCGGGCGGCCAGGCCAAGCCACCCGTACCGACGCCCGACCACACCGGAGACGAGGCGGACAGCCCCTTCGGCCCCGCGGCCGCGGCCCGCTCCGGGAAGGCGGTCGAGCAGGCGTTCCCGGCGGCCGCGACACCGGTTCGTACCCCCGACGTCGCCGTGGCGCAGATCGTGGCCCACCCGGACGACGACCTGTTCTTCATGAACCCCGACATAGCCCAGTCGATACGCTCCGGCCGGTCGCTGACGACGGTGTACCTGACGGCGGGCGAGGCCGACGGCGTCAACGCCCGCCGCGGCGACATACCCCAGCCCGCCCCCGACAAGGCCGGCTACGCGGCCGCCCGGCAGAACGGCATACGCGCGGCCTACGCCGAGATGGCGACCGGCAGCCGCACCAGCCCCTGGGACCGCGTCTCCATACCCACCGTCGGCGGCGGGGCCGCCCAGCTGGACGTCCTGCGCGCCGCACCGCAGGTCAGCCTGGTCTGGATGCAGGTGCGCGAGGCCGGGGCGATCAGCGCCGACCGGCCGGAGAGCATGAACGGCCTGTGGAACGGCCGGGTCCAGGTCCTCGCCTCCCAGCGGGCCACCGGCACCCCGGTCACCTCGGACTTCACGTACACCAAGGATCAGATGATCGACGCCATCGTCGGCGTCCTGGAGCGGATCCGGCCGACGTTCGTGCGGATCCAGGACCCGACGCCGGGCAAGCACCGGACCGGGACGCTCACCGACCACCAGGACCACGTCTACGGCGCCCGGTTCGCGCAGGCCGCCCTGGAGCGGTACGCCACCCGGTCGACCGCGTCGGGCCGCCCGCACTTCGGCGTGCAGAACTACCTCGGCTACCCCACGAGCTCGCTGCCGCGCACCCTCGACGCCGAGACGGCCGAGGCCAAGCTGAGCACGATGCGGACGTACTCCTGGTCGGACGGGGTCAACGACTGCGGTGACCCGGTCGGCTGCGGCGACCTCAAGGTGGCCGACCGGCCGGCCGGCTCCGGCTGGACCAGGACCATCCGGTACGCCCGGGGCAACTCCACCTCCTGGGTGCAGCGCGAGCGGGACGGCGGCCTGCGCGCGTTCTCGGTGCTCGACGGCCGCCTCGCGGTGTGGACGAGGCCGGCCGGTGCCGCGGAGTGGCAGGGGCCGGAGCTGCTCGCGGGCGCGGGCCTGGACGCCGGCGTGACGTCGGTGCGGCTCCCGGACGGCCGGATCGCCGTCTTCGGCACGCGGACGACGATCGGCGACACGGCGGCGGCGTACCGCCGCGAAGTGGTGACCACCGAGCAGTCGGCACCGGGTGGCGCGTTCGGGGCGTGGCGTTCGCTCGGCACCCCCGAGCAGAGCGACGCCCTGGGTTCGTCGGACATCAGCGCCCCCGCGGCGGCGGTCGACGGGACGGGCCGGATCACGGTGGCCGTGCGCGACAGCGCGCACCGCCTGACGGTCCGCCAGCAGCTCGCGAACGGCACCTGGGACCAGTGGCGCAGCAAGGCCGCGGTCACCCCGGCGGCGGCGGGCAAGCACACGACGGGCACGACGACCTCACCCGCCACGGCGTCCGCGACCGCGGAGAGCGCATCCGCCGGCGCGGCGGGCACCGCGGACGCGGGCGCCCAGAGCACCGTGGGCTTCGGCTCCGGCAGGTCCTCGAGCGGCACCAGGCCCTTCCTCGGCACGGTCATCTCCGCCCCGCTGTACAGCGACCCGGTGGCGACGACGGACGCGGCGGGCCGGATCCATGTCTTCGCGGGCACGTCGACGACCGTCCTCACCTGGTCGCAGCCGGCTCCCGGCGCCCCGCTGAGCGGGCCGCGGACGACCGGTCTGCCGGCGACGACGCTGGCCCTGAACGTCGGCCCGACGCCGACGGGCGACGGCGTACGGCTCTGGTTCCGCAAGCCGTCCTCGAGCGACGTCCGCACGGCCGACTTCCCGGGCACGGGCGGCCGCTTCACCGCACCGGCCGCCCAGCTGGCCGGCGGCGTGGCGGGCCCCGGCCCCATCGGCGGCGGCTCCAACACGCTCGCGGTCCGCTCCCGTACGGGTGTCCTGGCGACGGCCGGCAACGGCGGCACGGGCGCCCCGCTGTGGACGCTGCAGAACTTCCTGTTCTCCGGCGCTCCGGGCGCGGCCGTGGACGGCGTGGCGACCATGGGCCTGGACGGAAAGCTGCACTGGACGCCCACGGTCCGATAGTGGGGGCCGTCCAGGTGACGGACGAGGCGCGGTTGCGGGCACCGGCCGGCGCGTATGTCGAGAAGTACGGCCGGTATGGGCGATTCGACGTGCGCGCGGGGGCGTTCGTGGGCGACGGTGGGACCGCTCTGGTGCTCGCCGTCGCACCGCGCGCGGCCGTCGGCTGCGCCTAGGGTGAGCCGTTCGGCCGGACCCGCTGGTGTTGGTGAGGAGTCTTTCGATGAACTGGACGCTCGAAGTCGTCCTCGTCCCGGTGACCGACCTGGACCGGGCGAAGGAGTTCTACGGCGACAGGTGCGGCTTCACGATCGACCTCGACACCGAGGTCGCGCCGGGGATCCGCCTCATCCAGGCGACACCGCCGGGCTCGCGCTGCTCCATCGCGATGGAGAACGGCATGCCTCCGATGCCGGGCGCGAAGGCGATGGCCCCGGGCAGCCTGCAGGGCCTCCAGCTCTGCGTGACGGACATCGAGGCGGCGCGCGAGGAGCTGGTCGGCCGGGGCGTGGACGTCAGCCCCGTCCGCCATGTGGGAGCGACGGGCTGGGAGGCGGGCAAGGGCGAGACGTGGAACTCGTTCATGACGTTCACGGACCCGGACGGCAACGGCTGGGTGGTCCAGGAGGCCCCGTCGGAACTCTCGGAACGCTGAGGGCGGGGGGAGGCCGGGCAGCCCCTAGGGGGCGCTCGGGGGGCGCCCGTGGGCGCTCGCCCCCTCCCCTAGAACTCCACCCGGTAGAACCGCACGCGCTCGTCCTCCCCCGCGTACCGCATCCCGGCGGCCTCCATGACGCGC
Organism: Streptomyces sp. NPDC054975; assembly: GCF_053609105.1. NCBI lineage: Bacteria > Bacillati > Actinomycetota > Actinomycetes > Kitasatosporales > Streptomycetaceae > Streptomyces > Streptomyces sp. NPDC054975. Next base: position 16,193 of record NZ_JBSGWV010000062.1, on the reverse strand, counting down.
TGCGAGGCGACGTTCCCGAGGTCGGCGTCGCCCTTGGCTCCGGCGACGCCCTGGGCGCGGGCCAGTTCGAGGAGCGCGCGCAGCGCCTCGGTGGCGTACCCCTGCCCCCGTACACCGGGCGCGAGCCCGTACCCCACGGTCACGAACCGCTTCTCGTCGGGCGGCCCGTGGAACCCGATCCCCCCGACGGCGACCTGATCGTCCCGGCGCCGTATCTCGTACGGCCCGAACACCCCCGGATCCCCGTGCTCGGCCCGCGCGTCCAGAAACCGCTGCGCCACGTGGACATCCGCGTCGGAGGGATACCCTTCGGCCCACTGCCCCGGGGACTCGGGCAGCAGGGCGACGATCCGCGCGGCGTCACCGGGGGTCAGCCGACGCAACACCAGCCGCTCGCTCAACAACTCATCCATCCCGCCTGGCTACCACCGCCGACGCCGCCCCCGCAGCTCCTTTTCGAGCGCGGCGGCGGCGGAGGTCCCCCGGAAGTCCCCGAGCCGGCCCGGACTTACAGCACCGGCAGGTTCTTCCGCAGCTCGAAGGCGGTGACCTCGGAGCGGTACTCCTCCCACTCCTGCTTCTTGTTGCGCAGGAAGAAGTCGAAGACGTGCTCGCCCAAGGTTTCCGCCACCAGTTCGCTCTTCTCCATCAGGGCGATCGCCTCGCCCAGGTTCTGCGGGAGCGGCTCGATGCCCATCGCGCGGCGTTCGGCGTCCGAGAGGGCCCAGACGTCGTCGTCGGCGCCGGCCGGGAGTTCGTAGCCCTCCTCGATGCCCTTGAGGCCCGCCGCGAGGAGGACCGCGTAGGTCAGGTAGGGGTTGGCGCCCGAGTCGATCGAGCGGACCTCGACGCGGGACGAGCCCGTCTTGCCCGGCTTGTACATCGGGACGCGGATCAGGGCCGAGCGGTTGTTGTGGCCCCAGCAGATGTACGAGGGGGCCTCGCCGCCCGCGCCCGCGCTGCGGGCCGAGCCGCCCCAGATGCGCTTGTAGGAGTTGACCCACTGGTTGGTGACGGCCGAGATCTCGGCCGCGTGCTTCAGGAGGCCGGCGATGAAGGAGCGGCCCACCTTGGAGAGCTGGTACTCCGCGCCCGACTCGTAGAACGCGTTGCGGTCGCCCTCGAAGAGGGAGAGGTGGGTGTGCATGCCCGAGCCCGGGTACTCCGAGAACGGCTTCGGCATGAAGGTGGCCTGGACGCCCTGCTCCAGCGCCACCTGCTTCATGACCAGGCGGAACGTCATGATGTTGTCGGCCGTCGACAGCGCGTCCGCGTAGCGGAGGTCGATCTCCTGCTGGCCCGGCGCGCCCTCGTGGTGGCTGAACTCCACCGAGATGCCCATCGATTCGAGCATCGTGATCGCCTGACGGCGGAAGTCCATGCCCACGTTCTGCGGGGTGTGGTCGAAGTAGCCCGAGTTGTCGGCGGGGGTCGGCTTCGTGCCGTCCAGCGGCTTGTCCTTCAGCAGGAAGAACTCGATCTCGGGGTGGGTGTAGAAGGTGAAGCCCAGGTCCGAGGTCTTGGCCAGGATGCGCTTGAGGACGAAACGCGGGTCCGCGAAGGAGGGAGAGCCGTCCGGCATGAGGATGTCGCAGAACATCCGGGCCGTGCCCGGGGCCTCCGCGCGCCAGGGCAGGATCTGGAAGGTGCCCGGGTCCGGCTTGGCGATCATGTCCGACTCGTAGACGCGGGCGAAGCCCTCGATGGCGGAACCGTCGAAGCCGATGCCCTCGTCGAACGCCTGCTCCAGCTCGGCGGGCGCCACGGCCACCGACTTCAGGAAGCCGAGTACGTCGGTGAACCACAGGCGCACGAACCGGATGTCACGCTCTTCCAGCGTCCGGAGCACGAATTCCTGCTGCTTGTCCATTTCCACACCCATCTTTGCTGGTCAGGCCGCCTGTTCCCACCGCCTCGGGCCATCGGAGGGCACCTGAGCATCCCACCACATGGTTTCGCGCACGTTGCACACCCATAGTGCCCGGTCGCGTGTGACTCAGGTAACGGGGGCCAGGCCGGTTCCGGGCGTCTGTTCGCTCCGCGGTTGCCCCCGAGTGTCCCCACGCGGCGCTCCGGCCACTACGATCTCCGCCCATGGGGGGCCCTCCGTTCGTACGCCTGTCCCGGCGCGCGCGTCCCATGGCACTGGCGAGTGCCGTGGCGACGCTCCTCGCCGCGCTCTTCGTCTGTCTGGGGGGCGGTGAGCCGGCCGCCGTCGGCCATGGGGAACGACACCATGAGCTCGCTGCCGTCGCGGGCCAGCCCGTCACCGTCGTCGTGAACGAGTACGTCTGTCCGTACGACCGCGGCGACTGCTCCCTCATCCCCTCGCTCAGCCCCGCGGTGCTCACCGCGCCGCCGCTCGACCCCCCGCCACACGCGGAGGGCCGGCTCCCGGGCCCCGTAACGGCGTACGACTCCGGTCGGGCACCCCGCTCCGCCGCGCAGCCACGCGCGCCGGACCTGCACGTCCTTCAAGTCCTGCGGACCTGAGCCGACGGGCCGTATCCACCCCCCGCCCCGGCTCACGCCCGACGCCTGACGCCACCCCACATCCGAGAAGGACGACACCACCATGGCCGCCAACCGCTCCGCCAACGCCGACCGCCGCGCCCGAATAGAGGAGATGCGCCGCGCCGAGCAGGCCCGCGAGCGCCGCAACCGCTTCATCACCATCGGCGTCTCCGCCGTGGTCGTCCTGGGCCTCGTCGGCTTCGGCGGCTACGTGCTGAACCAGCAGTCCGAGAAGAAGGAGCAGCAGGAGGCCGCAGCCAAGGCCCCCATCAAGGACGAGAAGTCCTGGGACGCGAAGAAGCTCGGCCGCAACCACGTGACCACCCCGGTCACCTACGAGATGAAGCCGCCGGTCGGCGGTGACCACGACCAGGTCTGGCAGAACTGCGACGGCGACGTCTACACGACGAAGATCGCCGAGGTGAACGCCGTGCACTCGCTGGAGCACGGCGCGGTCTGGGTCACGTACAACAAGAAGGCCCCCGAGGCCGAGGTGAAGAAGCTGGCCGAGAAGGTCGGCAAGACCCCGTACAGCCTGATGAGCCCGGTCGACGACCAGGCCGGCGCGATCATGCTGAGCGCCTGGGGCAAGCAGGTGACCGTGGACAGCGCGAGCGACCCGCGGGTCGACGCCTTCTTCACCAAGTACGTGCAGGGCCCGCAGACCCCCGAGCCGGGCGCGGCCTGCTCCGGTGGCATCGGAGCCACCCAGTGAGGCTGACCCGCACGCACGGGGCGTCGATCGCCGCCGTCGTCCTCGCGACGCTCTTCGCGGGGGGTGCCGTCACGGTCGCCTCCGCCGACCGGGAGGACGCGCCGGCGTCACCGACGTCGGCCTCGGCGGACGCGGGGTTCGCCCGTGACATGTCGGTCCATCACCAGCAGGCCGTCGAGATGTCGTTCATCGTCCGGGACCGCACCGAGGACGCGGACATCCGCCGGCTGGCGTACGACATCGCCAACACGCAGGCCAACCAGCGCGGCATGATGCTGGGCTGGCTGGACCTGTGGGGGCTGCCGAAGATCGAGTCGGGCACCGAGCCGATGGCTTGGATGGGCATGGGCGGGCACGGTGACACCGGTCCGGTCGACGGGGCGCTGATGCCCGGCATGGCGACCGACACCGAGCTCGACCGCCTGCGGAAGGCGAGCGGCAAGGAGGCGGAGATCCTCTACCTCCAGCTGATGACCGACCACCACAAGGGCGGTGTGCACATGGCCCAGGGCTGTGTGGACCGGTGCTCGGTGGACGTCGAGCGGAACCTCGCGCAGGGCATGGTCGACGCGCAGCAGTCCGAGATCGGCCTGATGACGGACCTGCTGAAGGAGCGGGGCGCGAAGCCGCGCTCCTGAGCCGGACGGCCCCTCACCACGGCCCCCGTGACCCCAGCGGTCGCGGGGGCCGCCGTGTACGCGGACAATGGGTGACGCTCGGGGACGTACGACGACGTGCTACGGAGGTACGCACCCCATGACCACGGCGAAGGACATCATGCACCCCGGGGCCCGGTGGATCCCGGTTCACGAGACGCTCGACCGCGCGGCGCAGATGATGCGCGACCTGAACGTCGGCGCCCTGCCGATCGCGGACGAGAACGAACGTCTCTGCGGCATCATCACGGACCGCGACATCGTGATCGGCTGTGTGGCCATGGGCCACGATCCGTCGAAGATCACCTGCGGAGAGATGGCGAAGGGCACCCCGCGCTGGATCGAGGCGAGTTCGGACGTGGGCGAGGTGCTGGAGGAGATGCAGAGCCACCAGATCCGCCGCCTGCCCGTCATCGAGAACAAGCGGCTCATCGGCATGATCAGCGAGGCCGATCTCGCCCAGCATCTGTCGGACGAGCAGATCCACTCGTTCTGCGAGAGCGTCTACGCCCCGCGCTGAGGCCCCTGAGGCTCACGAGACCCCCGAGGCTCCCCGGGGCTCCTGAGGCGGTTCAACTCGGTGCCAGTACCGCCCGGGCCACCGCGTCCGGGCGGTCCAGCATGACCAGGTGGCCCGACGGCTCGACCGCCTCGTAGCGGGCGCCGAGCCGCCGGGCCAGTGCGTGCTGGCGGCGCGCCCAGCGGGCGGAGCCGTCCGGGGCTGCGAGGACGGTGACCGGGGCGCCGGGCGGCAGCGGCGTGCGCTCGCGCAGGGCGAGGAGTTCGGCGGCCACCGCGCGGTAGTGGGTGTTCTCCAGGAGCGCGCCCTGCAGCACGCGCGAGGTGCGGTAGCAGCGGCGTACGAGGGCGGTGGGTGCCGGGTCCCCGCCGCCGGCGCGGGAGAGCCGTACGGTGGCGCGGCGGGCGGCCGGTCCGAGGGCGGCCGGGACTCCGGCGGCGGACAGCAGGGTGCCGAGGCCGCGGGCGGCGGCGGTGCGCAGGGCGGGGGCGGCGGGCGTACGGGCGTCTTCCTCGACGGACGCGTCGACGAGGACGAGCCCGGCGGTACGGGCCGGGTGCAGCCGGGCGAAGGCCTCCGCGTGGAAACCGGCGATGGAGTGGCCGACGACGGTGACCGGGCCGGGCAGGGACAGCGCGTCGAGGAGGCCGGCGATGCGGTGGGCCTCGCCCGTGGCGGAGGGCGGGACGGCGGCCGGGGCGGAGAGGCCGTGGCCGGGCCGGTCGAAGCGGACGACCGTGCGGTGGGGGGCGAGCAGCGGGACGACCGGGTCCCAGTCGAACCAGCTCATCCCGAGGCCGGCGCTGAGCACGCAGACGGGTCCGGTGCCTTCGACGACGACGTGGTGGGCCACGCCCCCGACCCGTACGAACACGCTCAAGGTCGCTCCCTGGCCATGGAGACGGCGAGTACTGCGAGCCAGACTGCCACGAGCAGCACCTGGAGCCGCTGCCCGGCCCCCAGGGCCCAGGTGCTCCGGCCGGCCTCGAACGCGGCGACGCCGGCGAGGGTCCAGACGGTGGCGGCCAGTTCGAGGGCGACGAGGACGGGTCCGGTCCGGGCGAGGGGCCGCCACAGGCGGTGGCGGCGGGCGGCGAGGGTCAGGGCGAGCATGGCGGCCAGGGCCGCGGCCACGGCGAGGCTGGAGCTGACGGCATGGGCCGTATGGGTGGCCGGGACCAGCCCGGCGGCCTCCCGGGCGGCGCACGCCGGGTCGTCGGTCGGGGCGCAACTGAGCGGCAGCCGCGAGTCGGCGGCGGTGGCGGCCCCGAAGAGCGCGAGCGCGCCCCAGCCGAGGAGGACGAGACGGTGGGGCCTCGTGGCTCCGCGGCGGGTCCTCCACAGTGCCGTCACCGCCGCCGCGAGGACCAGGAGTCCGGCCGTGAGGTCGCTCGCGCGGAAGAAGCCCCCGAAGGGCTGGTCGGCGGCGGCCAGTTCGGAGACGTACGTGCGGACCGGGTCGAGCCCGGTCCGCAGGACGACTTCGAGCACCCAGGCGCTGTACGCGAGCGCGCCGAGGAGGAGCAGGGCGGCTGTGGCTCGGGCGGCACGGTCGGGCCGGGAAAGGGACATGGTGGTCGTTGATGCTATGCGGACACCGCGGTGCCCTGGTGGTCGGGGTGGAGCAACGGGGCCGGCTCCGGCCCCCGTACGCAGGCGGCGGGGCGTTCCCGGACGGCCCGCGTGTGCGGGCGAGGGCGTTCCCGGACGGCGCGCGTGTGCGGCGAGAACGTTCATGGTCGGCGCCCGTGTGCGGCGAAGGTCCGCTTCATGGACACCGGTTGATCACAAAATCCCTGGCTCCTCCATAATCAGCTGGCCTAACGTCAGGCATCCAGCCCAGCCAGTCCGGAGGACTCCGCATGACCACGCCCACCAGCTCCCCCGATCAGAACCCCTGGGGTCCTCCGTCCGCCGGCGCGGCCGCGCCCGGCATGCCCCCGACCGGCATACCGGGGATGCCGCCCCCGTTCCAGCAGCCCCGCAACGGACTCGGCGTGGCCGCGCTCGTCCTGGGCATCGTCGGCCTCCTCTTCGGGCTCTTCCCGCTCACGTTCTGGCTCGGCGCGATCCTGGGCATCCTGGCGCTGATCTTCGGCATCATCGGCCACGGCCGGGCTCGTAAGGGCGAGGCCACGAACAAGGGCGCGGCCCTCTCCGGCATCATCCTCGGCGCCCTCGCGCTCGTCGCCTCCATCGCCTGGGTGATCTTCTTCGCCGTGGCCGTGGAGGACATCAAGAAGGGGATCGACGAGGAGATCGCCAAGCAGGAGAAGGCCTCTTCGGCCCCGGCCACGCCCGGCGCCAGCAAGGAGCCCGCGGCGGACCCGGAGCCCACCGAGACCGCCCCGGCCGCGCTGAAGTTCGGTCAGACCTTCGCGTACGAGGACGGGATCAAGGTGACCGTCTCCAAGCCGCGTGCGTACAAGCCCGACCAGTTCGCCGCCGGCCACACCAAGGGCAACAGCGCGTTCCAGGTGACGGTCACGATCGTCAACGGCAGCAAGGAGACCCTCGACGTCACGGGCGCCCTGGTGGACGCGAGCGACGCGGAGGGCGCGCAGGCCGACGCCATCTTCGACGGCAGCAACGCCACCCAGATGTTCCAGGGCAACGTGCTCCCCGGCAAGCAGGCCAAGGGCAACTTCGCCTTCTCGCTCCCCGCCGACGCGAGCGGCGAGATGCAGGTCGAGCTGAGCCCGACGATCCTGGACCACGAGAACGCGATCTGGATCGGCCCGACGAAGTAGTCCGGGGAACGGCCGTACACGAGGATCCGTACACGAGGCATCCGTCCACAGGACATAGCGTCGGTCTGACGATTACACTGGGCGGGTGCCTCAACTACGCCTCGCTCTGAATCAGATCGACTCGACCGTCGGCGACCTCTCCGGCAACGCCGAGGCGGTCGTCCGCTGGACCCGGCACTGCGCCGAGCAGGGCGCGCATCTGGTCGCGTTCCCCGAGATGGTGCTGACCGGCTACCCCGTCGAGGACCTCGCACTGCGCTCGTCCTTCGTCGAGGCGTCCCGGGCCGCCCTACGGGCGCTCGCCCGGCGCCTGGACGCCGAGGGCCTCGGGGAACTGCCCGTGATCGTCGGCTATCTCGACCGTTCGGACCGCGCCGAGCCCCGGCTCGGCCGGCCCGCCGGGTCGCCGGAGAACGCGGCCGCCGTGCTGCACCGGGGCGAGGTGGTGCTGCGGTTCGCCAAGCACCACCTGCCCAACTACGGGGTCTTCGACGAGTTCCGCTACTTCGTGCAGGGCGACACGATGCCCGTCGTCCGGGTCCACGGCGTCGACGTGGCCCTCGCGATCTGCGAGGACCTGTGGCAGGAGGGTGGCCGGGTGCCGGCCGCCCGTAGCGCCGGTGCCGGGCTGCTCATCTCGATCAACGCCTCGCCGTACGAGCGGAACAAGGACGACACGCGGCTCGAACTGGTCCGCAAGCGCGCCCAGGAGGCGGGCTGCACCACCGCGTACGTCGCGATGATCGGCGGCCAGGACGACCTGGTCTTCGACGGCGACTCGATCGTGGTCGACAGGCACGGCGAGGTCGTGGCGCGGGCCCCGCAGTTCTCCGAGGGCACGGTCGTCGTGGACCTCGACCTGCCGGCCGCCGCCCCCGACGCGCCGACGGCCCGCGACGCAGTCGCTGATGGACAGCGTGTCGACGACGGGCTGCGGATCGACCGGGTCATCCTCTCCGAGGAACCGCTGCCCGCCTACGAGCCGGAGTTGACGGGCGGTTACGCGGACCGGCTGGAGGACGACGAGGAGGTGTACTCGGCGCTGGTCGTGGGCCTGCGCGCGTACATCGCGAAGAACGGATTCCGTTCGGTGCTCATCGGCCTGTCCGGCGGCATCGACTCGGCGCTCGTCGCCTCGATCGCCTGCGACGCGGTCGGCGCGCGGAACGTGTACGGCGTCTCGATGCCGTCGAAGTACTCCTCGGACCATTCGCGCGGCGACGCGGCCGACCTGGCCCGGCGCACCGGACTGAACTTCCGTACGGTGTCGATCGAGCCGATGTTCGACGCGTACATGGACGCGCTCGGCCTCACGGGCCTCGCGGAGGAGAACCTCCAGTCCCGGCTGCGCGGCACGACGCTGATGGCGATCTCCAACCAGGAGGGCCACCTCGTCCTCGCGCCGGGCAACAAGTCCGAGCTGGCGGTGGGGTACTCGACGCTGTACGGCGACTCGGTCGGCGCGTACGGGCCCATCAAGGACGTCTACAAGTCGACCGTGTTCCGCCTGGCTCGCTGGCGCAACCGGGCGGCCGAGGAACGCGGCATGACCCCGCCGATCCCGGAGAGCTCGATCGTCAAGCCGCCGAGCGCCGAGTTGCGCCCGGGCCAGGTCGACACGGACTCGCTGCCGGACTACGACGTCCTGGACCGGATCCTGGCCCTGTACGTCGACCGCGACCAGGGCCGGGACGCGATCGTCGCGGCCGGCTTCGACGAGGAGCTGGTGACGCGGACGCTGCGGATGGTGGACATGGCGGAGTACAAGCGCCGCCAGTACCCGCCGGGCACCAAGATCTCGGCCAAGGGCTTCGGCAAGGACCGCCGCCTGCCGGTCACGAACCGCTGGCGCGAGTCCCCGATCCACTGACGGCCTGCGCCTGCCCGTCGGCGACCGGGGCGCTTCCCGCGATGACGCGGGAGGCGCCCTCCGCCGTGGGCGTACGCGTGCGGTCGAGCAGGCCCGCCACCGCCGCGACCGCCAGGCCGACGGCCGCGAGCACCGCGCCGACCAGGGTCGGGGAGGTCCAGCCCCAGCCGGTGGCGATGGCCGCGCCGCCTGCCCAGGCGCCGCCCGCGTTGGCCAGGTTGAAGGCGGAGTGGTTGGAGGCGGAGGCCAGGGTCGGGGCGTCCTTGGCCTTGTTCATGACCAGCATCTGGAGCGGGGTGGTGGTCATGAAGCCGACGGCGCCGAGGACGACAACGGTGACCAGGGCCAGCCAGGGCACGTGGATCGTGAAGCGGAAGGCGACGAGGACGAGCGCGAGGGCGGCGAGGGAGCCGTACAGCGTCGGGCGCAGCGCACGGTCGGTGAGCGGGCCCGCGGCCAGCGCGCCGGCTGTCATGCCGATGCCGAAGAGGGCGAGGACCAGGGTGACGGAGGATTCCCCGAGGCCCATCACCTCGGTGGTCATCGAGGCGAGGTAGGAGTAGACGGCGAAGACGCCCGCGAAGCCGAAGACGGCGGTGAGCAGGCCGAGCAGCACCTGCGGCCGGCCGAGCGCGCGGACCTCGCGGCCCAGGCTCTGCCGCTCGTCGACGGGGACGTACGGCACGAGCCGGGCGAGCGCCGCCATGGCGAGCAGGCCGATGACGGTGACCACGAGGAAGGTGGACCGCCAGCCGAGGTGCTGGCCGAGCAGGGTCGCCGCCGGTACGCCGAGGATGTTGGCGACCGTGAGCCCCAGGAACATCGTCGCGACGGCCCGTGCCTGCCGTCCCTCGGCCACGAGCCGGGCGGCGACGACGGCGCCGACGCCGAAGAACGCGCCGTGCGGCAGCCCAGCGAGGACCCGGCCCGCGACCAGCCAGCCGAAGCCGGGCGCGAGCGCGGAGGCCAGGTTGCCGACGACGAAGAGGGCCATCAGCAGGAGCAGCATCTTCTTGCGCGGCACGCGCGAGCCGAGGGCCGTGAGCAGCGGGGCGCCGATGACGACCCCGATCGCGTACGCCGAGACGAGGTGTCCGGCGGTGGGGACGGAGGTGCCGAGGTCCTCGGCGACGTTGGGCAGCAGGCCCATCATCACGAACTCGGTGGTGCCGATGCCGAAGGCGGAGACGGCGAGCGCGAGCAACGCCAGGGGCATGGGGAGAGCCTTTCCAGACGAATAGTTCTTCGACTGAACAAATACTCTCAGGTGGAATGTTCCCAGCGGCTTCGGCCAGGTGACGGGAAGGTTGCGGTCGCGGTCCGAGTCGGACTCGTCCGGCCCCTCGGGCTCAGAGGGTGACGCGCGCCGCGATCGGCAGGTGGTCGCTCTTCGTCTCCGGCAGCGTCCAGGAGGAGACCGGCTCCACGCCCTTCACCAGGATCTGGTCGATCCGCGCCATCGGGAACGAGGCCGGCCAGCTGAAGCCGAAGCCGTCGCCCGAGGCGCCCTGGGTCGAGCGCATCTGCGCGGTGACGGCGTTGAGCGAGCGGTCGTTCATCGTGCCGTTGAGGTCGCCGAGCAGGACGACCCGCTCGTGCGACTCGGCGGCGATCGCCTCGCCCAGCATGTTCGCGCTGTTGTCGCGCTGGTTGGCGGTGAAGCCCGCGTTCATCCTGACCCGCACGGACGGCAGGTGGGCGACGTAGACGGCGACCTCGGCCTTCGGCGTGGAGATGGTGGCGCGCATCGCCCGGGTCCAGCCCATCCCGGTGTCGACGGGGCCGGTGCCGTGCAGCGGGTACTTGCTCCACAGGCCGACCGTGCCCTGCACCGAGTGGTACTTGTACGTGTCGGCCAGGCCGCTCTCGTAGACCGGGACCATGTCGCCCTTGAGCTCCTCCAGGGCCACCACGTCCGCGCCGGACGCGGCGATCTGCCGGGCCGTGCCCTCGGGGTCGGGGTTGTCGGCGTTCACGTTGTGGGTGGCGAAGGTGACGTCGCCGCCCGCTTCCGACTTGTCGGTGATCAGGCCGCCGAAGAGGTTCACCCAGACCACGGCCGGCAGGAGCAGCGCGATCAGGGCGGTCGCGGAGCGCCGCAGCAGGGCCAGGACCAGCAGGACCGGCACGAGGACGCCCAGCCAGGGCAGGAAGGTTTCGGTGAGGCTGCCCAGGTTGCCGATCCGGTTGGGGATCTCGGCGTGGAAGGCCATGAGCAGGGTGAGCAGAACCGCGCAGAGGGCGAGGAGGATGCCGCGTCGCCAGATGCCCCGGTCCCCGCGGAGGCGGTCGAGCGCCGCTCGGAACCGGGATCCGGAGCGCTCGTTCCGGGCGCCGCCGTTCTCGGTCTCCGTCATGTCCACCCGCGCCATCACTCAGTCCTCACTGCCTTGCCGTCGTGCTGCCTTGCTCTGCGACCCGACGTCGACACTAGGTGATGCCGGGCTCGCCGTACTGCCACGAGGGACGACGGGGCGGTGCGGCGGGTTCCGGTGGTCGGCGCCCGGCGGGGAGGCTGTGACAGAACGCGCACATTCGTACGTACACCCCGCATTTCTTCCGGCACGGCGGTGTGAACAGCGCCACTTCGCCCCACTTCCCCCCTCACCGCGGGAAGTGCCACCATGGACGTGGTCCGGGGACGCCGTCAGGGCGCCTCGAGATGACGAAGGAGCCGTTCACCATGACGCTTCAGCCTGCCCCGAAGCAGTCCCCCGACAGCAGCAAGGCGCTGTACGGAGGCAAGGGCACGCGCCGTATCACGGTCCACGACATCGCCGCCGCCAAGGCCCGTGGCGAGAAGTGGCCCATGCTCACCGCCTACGACGCGATGACCGCGTCCGTCTTCGACGAGGCCGGCATCCCGGTCGTGCTCGTCGGCGACTCCATGGGCAACTGCCATCTCGGATACGACACCACCGTGCCCGTCACGATGGACGAGATGACCCTCCTGTCCGCCGCCGTCGTACGGGGCACCAAGCGCGCCCTCGTCGTCGGCGACCTCCCCTTCGGCTCGTACCAGGAAGGGCCCGTCCAGGCCCTGCGCAACGCGACCCGGCTCGTCAAGGACGCGGGCGTCGGAGCGATCAAGCTGGAGGGCGGCGAAAGGTCTCTGCCGCAGACCGAGCTGCTCGTCCAGGCCGGTATCCCGGTCATGTCCCACCTGGGCCTGACCCCTCAGTCCGTGAACACCATGGGCTACCGCGTGCAGGGCCGCACCGACGAGGCCGCGCACCGGCTGCTCAGCGACGCCAAGGCGGCCCAGGACGCGGGCGCGTTCGCCGTCGTCCTCGAACTCGTCCCGGCCGAGCTGGCCGCCGAGGTCACCCGCTCCCTGCACATCCCGACCATCGGCATCGGCGCGGGCCCGGACACCGACGCCCAGGTCCTCGTCTGGACCGACATGGCCGGGCTGACCGGCGGCAAGGTGCCGCGCTTCACCAAGCAGTACGCGAACCTCCGCGCGACCCTCGGCGACGCCGCCCGGGCCTTCGCGGAGGACGTCACCGGCGGGGCGTTCCCGGCCGAGGAGCACACCTTCCACTGACCACGGTGGTACGGACCGCAGCCCGCCGACTTCCCCCATCGGCGGGCTGTCGGTCGTCTGTCGGTCGTCTGTCGGTGCGTTGTCGGTGGCGCCTGATGTAGTGGGCTCCATGACGCGATCCACACACAACGCCGTCGAGGTACGAGGCCTCGTGAAGCACTACGGCGAGACGAAGGCCCTCGACGGGGTCGACCTCGACGTCCGCGAGGGCACGGTCCTCGGCGTGCTGGGCCCGAACGGCGCCGGCAAGACCACGCTCGTCCGCTGCCTGTCCACCCTGATCGTCCCCGACGCCGGCACCGCCGTCGTCGCCGGCTACGACGTGGTGAAGCAGCCCCGCCAGCTCCGCCGCACCATAGGCCTGACCGGCCAGTACGCCTCGGTCGACGAGAAGCTGTCCGGCTGGGAGAACCTGTACATGATCGGGCGGCTGCTCGACCTCTCCCGTCCGGAGGCCCGGCGCCGCGCCGACGAGCTGCTGGAGCGGTTCTCGCTCACCGAGGCCGCCAAGCGGCCCGCCATGCAGTACTCCGGCGGTATGCGCCGCCGGCTCGACCTCGCCGCGTCGATGATCGGCCGCCCGGCCGTCCTCTACCTGGACGAGCCCACCACCGGCCTCGACCCGCGCACGCGCAACGAGGTCTGGGACGAGGTGCAGAGCATGGTCGCCGACGGTGTGACCGTCCTGCTCACCACCCAGTACATGGAGGAGGCCGAGCAGCTCGCGAGCGAGCTGACGGTCATCGACCGGGGCAAGGTCATCGCCAACGGCAAGGTCGACGAGCTCAAGGCCCGGGTCGGCGGCCGCACGCTGAAGGTCCGCCCCGTGGACCCGGCGGACCTGCCGGCCATGTCGGCGGCGCTGCGCGAGTCCGGCCTCGACGGCATCGCCGGTTCGACGATCGTCCCCGACGAGGACGCGCTGTACGTGCCGATCCTCAGCGACGAGCAGCTGACCGCCGTCGTGGGCCTCCTCGGCGCGCGCGGCTTCGGCATCGCGCACATCGGCACCCATCTGCCGAGCCTCGACGAGGTGTTCCTGGCCATCACGGGCGAGAAGTCGTCCGCTTCCGACACGCTTCCCCAGGAGGCCGCCGCATGAGCACGACCACGACGACGACCTCGGTCGCCAAGCCTCCCGCCGGCGCCCCCGCCCCGGTGCGGCGCTCGCCCTCCGGCGAAGGCCGGATCGGCCTGCGGGCCAACCTCCGCCACATCGGCGCGCTGGTGCGGCGCAACGCGCTGCAGATCAAGCAGGACCCGGAGTCGATGTTCGACGCGGTCCTGATGCCGATCATCTTCATCCTGCTCTTCGTGTACGTCTTCGGCGGCGCGATCTCCGGCAAGGGCAACAACGACGCGTACGTCAACTACGTGACCCCCGGCCTGATGGCGATGATGGGGATGAACATCGCCATGGCCGTCGGAGTGGGCGTCAACGACGACTTCAAGAAGGGGGTGATGGACCGGTTCCGCACGATGCCGATCGCCCGGTCCTCCGTCCTCATAGCGAAGATCGTCGTCGAGATCGGCCGGATGCTGATCGCCACCGCGATCCTGCTCGGCACGGGCTTCCTGCTCGGTCTGGAGATCAAGACCTCGGTCCTGGACCTGTTCGCCGCCATCGGTCTGTCGATGGTCTTCGGCGCCTCGCTGATGTGGATCTTCATCCTGCTCGGTCTGACGATGAAGACCGCGCAGGCCGTGCAGGGCATGGCGATGCTGGTGCTGATGCCGCTGCAGTTCGGTTCCTCGATCTTCGCCCCGACGTCCTCGATGCCCGGCTGGCTGGAGACCTTCACGGAGTACAACCCGCTGTCGAACCTCGCCGACGCCGCCCGGGCCATGATCAACGGCACGCCGGTGGGCGACTCGGTGTGGATGACGCTCGGCTGGGCCGTGGTGATCACGGCCGTCACGGCGCCGCTCGCGGTGGCCAAGTTCCGTAACAAGACCTGAGTGCGGACGGACTCGGTCCGTACGGGATCAGGACTCGGCGCGCCCCAGGATCGCGTCGGCGCGTTCGAGCAGGGCGGCGGCCTCCTCCACGGAGAGGCCGCCGCCCTCGGCGTACGCGGCCTCGAACGCCTCGTCGCCGAGGACGGAGCGGGCCAGCTCCGTGGCGCGCTCCAGGTTGTCGCGCTCGTGCGGCGAGAGCAGGTGCCCTTCCGGGACCAGGCCCGCGTTGGCCCCCAAAAGCCGGGCGCCTACGGTCGCGTGGGGGCCGCCGAGACCGGCGAGCGCCCAGGCGGCGGTGACCAGATGGACGGCGGGCATCTGGGGGGCGACCATCATCGACAGGGCGCCCAGGGACCGCTCAAGGGCCTCCCTGGAACGGCTGAGGGCCGAGGCGTACTCCCCGTCGAGGTTGTCGAGCCAGGCCAGGCTGCCGAGAGTGAAGCCGCCGAAGATCGACAGGGTCTGGGAGCTGAAGTCGCCCATGAGCGTGGTCAGTTGCGCGCGGGCCTCGGTGGTGCGACCGGTGCGGCCCAGCAGCATCGCCAGGAACAGCCGGGCGGCGAGCATCGCTTCGTGCCCCCGGCTGTCCCCGCCCGCCAGGACCGCGCGCAGGATCTCCTCGGCCTCCTCCTCGCGTCCGGTCAGGCCGAGCATGTCGGCGTACCGGGCGCGCAACAGCGCCATCTGGGACTGGGCGCCGACCCGCTCGGCATAGCCGATGGCGGTGGCGTAGTCCTCGGCCGCGCCCTCGAAACGGAGATGCCGCTCGCGGGCCTCGCCGCGCGAGGCGAGGGCCTCGGCCGCGCCCCAGGCGTCGTCGAGGCGGACGAAGATCTCCAGGCTCTCGTCGGCGTCGGCGGCCGCGTCGCCGGCCCAGTCGACGCGGTGGGCCAGCAGGTTGGCGCGCCACTGGAGGGCGTGGCCCAGTTCCCAGTCGTAGCCGAGGCGGCGGCAGGTGGAGACGGTGGCGTCGAGCATCTCGCGCATCGTGCCCGGCTCGCCGATGATCATGACGGCGAAGACGGCGAAGGAGCCGGGCAGTCGGCAGGTCTGCGGAAGTCCGGGCCGGTAGGCGTGGGTGATCCGCTTGAGTCGCTCGACGCCCTCGGGGGTGGTCCAGTCGCCCGTCATGTAGTCCATGTTGAGCAGCTCGATCAGCCGTACCCCGCGCCGTGCCTCCCACAGCTGCGCCTCGCTCAGCGGCGGGGGCGCGGCCGTGACGGGCTCATGGAGGGGTTCGACGGGGGCTGCGGGCTCCGCGAAGGGGTCCGGGCCGAGGGAGGCGACGGCCTCGGCCCAGTGCAGGCCGTCGACGCGGAGGTCGCGCATCTGCCAGTACCAGAGGAGGCAGTGGACGAGCACGAGCGCTTCGTGCTCGTCCCTGGCGGCGACGGCGCGGCGCAGGGCCGTGCGCAGGTTCTCGTACTCGGTCCGGAACCAGGCCATGGCGCGGAGCTGGCCGCCGCCGCGTAGCTGCGGGTCGGTGACGCGGGCGAGCTCGCGGTAGTGCACGAGGTGGAGCCGCTCGGCCTCGTCCCGGTCCCCCGCCTCGTCCAGCCGCTCCCCCGCGTACTCGGCGACGGTCTCCAGGAGCCGGTAGCGCATCCCGCCGTCGTCGCCGGGCGCGGCGACGACGAGCGACTTGTCGACAAGGGAGCCGAG
>NZ_JBSGWV010000061.1:31221-36716 GCF_053609105.1 Streptomyces sp. NPDC054975 | reverse complement strand
CCCGAACGGGGTGGCGGGCCGCTTCGTGCTCGCGAAGGTGCCGTCAGACGGCGGTCCTGGTGTGAACGTACTCCACCAGGCGCGTCAGGGCTTCCGGGTTCGTCGTCGGCAGCACGCCGTGGCCCAGGTTGAAGACGTGCCCCTCCAGACCCTCGGCGGCGGCCAGGACCTCGTCCGTCTTGGCCTCGACGGCCTCGGGGGTGGAGAAGAGCACGGCCGGGTCCAGGTTGCCCTGGAGCGCCTTGCCGGGGCCGACGCGGCGGGCCGCCTCGTCGAGCGGGACGCGCCAGTCGACGCCGACCACGTCGGCGCCCGCCTCGCCCATGAGGCCGAGCAGCTCGCCCGTACCGACACCGAAGTGGATGCGGGGGACCCCGTAGGAGGCGACCGCGTCGAAGACCTTGGCGGAGGCGGGCATCACCGAGCGGCGGTAGTCGGCCGGGGCCAGGGCGCCCACCCAGGAGTCGAAGAGCTGGACGGCGGAGGCGCCGGCCTCGATCTGGACCTTGAGGAAGGCCGAGGTGATCTCGGCGAGGCGGTCGAGCAGATCGGCCCACAGCTGCGGGTCGCCGTACATCAGCGCCTTGGTGTGCTCGTGGTTGCGGGACGGGCCGCCCTCGACGAGGTAGCTCGCGAGAGTGAAAGGCGCGCCGGCGAAACCGATGAGCGGGGTGGAGCCCAGCTCGCCGGTGAGCATCCCGATGGCCTCGGTGACGTAGTGGACGTCCTCGGGGGTCAGGTCGCGGAGCCGGTCGAGGTCGGCGCGGGTGCGGATCGGGTCGGCGACGACCGGGCCGACGCCGGGCTTGATGTCGAGGTCGATGCCGATGGCCTTGAGCGGGACCACGATGTCGCTGAAGTAGATCGCCGCGTCCACCTTGTGGCGGCGCACGGGCTGCAGCGTGATCTCGGTGACCAGCTCGGGCCGCATGCAGGACTCGAGCATGGGGATGCCCTCGCGGACCTTCAGGTACTCCGGCAGCGAGCGCCCGGCCTGCCGCATGAACCAGACCGGCGTGTGCGGCACGGGCTCACGCCGGCAGGCCTTCAGGAAGGCGGAGTCGTACGTCTGCGGCTGGTGCTTCGTCTGCTGGCCCTCGGGGCGGTCAATGGCGCTCACGCCCAGAATCTTCGCATGCATGCGGAAGCCGCCCGCCGGGGCGGGGTGTCCCTCCCTGCGCGAGGCCCCCGTTCCGCCTACTCTTCCCCGCATGGCTGCGGCTCAGGGACATTTTTCCGATCATTCCGACGGTGACGGAGGTACGGGCGACACGGAGGCGAACGCGGTGCCACCCGCCTTCAGGAGAGCGGTCGACGCCCTGCGGGCGGCTCGGCCGCGGCCGGAGCTGGAGATCGACCCGACCAGGCCGCCGCAGCGCCTGGCCCCGTACGCGTACGCGCTGGAGGCGGCCGTCGTCGACGGGGAGGACGATCTGGCGGACGGCCGGCTCGTGCTGCTGCACGACCCGGCGGGGCACGACGCCTGGAAGGGTACGTTCCGGCTGGTGACGCTCGTCCGGGCGGAGCTGGAGCCCGAGATGGCGGCGGACCCGCTGCTGCCGGAGGTCTGCTGGTCGTGGCTGACCGGAGCGCTGGAGGCGCGGGGCCTGGCCTACGGGGAGGCGAGCGGGACGGTCACCCAGGCGGGTTCGCACTACTTCGGGGGACTCGCCGAGCGGCGTCCGGCGAGCCAGATCGAGATCCGGGCGTCGTGGACGCCGCAGGAGGCCCTGGGCGGCGTGCCGGACACCGGCGCGCATCTGGCGGCCTGGTGCGATCTGCTCTGCCAGGTCGCGGGTCTGCCGCCGTCGCCGCCGGATCCGGGGGCGGGCACGATCTCGGGCGCGGGGGTCGTCTCGCTGCCCCAGCGCAGGGGCCCGCAGCAGCCCTAGGGAGGGGCCCGGGAGGGCTCCCACGGGGTCGTCGGCGTCGCCCGGACGGAGGCTCACTCGTAGGATGATCGATCACGCGTCCGAATTGCCCGAATTGTTACTCACCAAATCGTGATCTTTCCCTAAAGGCGGGCGGCCGAGCTGCCGAAGAGGTCAATGACCCCTTCACCGCACGGGTTCGCCCCCGGCTTCTTCCCCGAGCCGGCTCCGTCCCGCATCTCCCCAGGAGGCCGTGTGTCCGTTCTCCTCGAGCAGCCCGCAAGCCTGGTCGCCTACCGCCCGAACAAGCCGACGGCCATGGTCGTCGTGGCCGACCCGCGCGTCCGCTCCACCGTCACCCGCCACCTGTGGGCCCTCGGCGTACGCGACGTCATCGAGGCGTCGTCCATCGCGGAGGCCCGTCCCCGCGTCGGCAACCCCCGCGACATCTGCGTGGCCGACGTCCACCTCCCCGACGGCAGCGGCCTCACGCTGCTGTCCGAGACCCGCGCGGCGGGCTGGCCCAACGGCCTGGCCCTGTCGGCGGCCGACGACATCGGCGCGGTGCGCAACGCGCTGGCCGGTGGCGTCAAGGGCTACGTCGTCACCGGTACGCGGACCAACATCGGGCACCCCACCCGTCCCGGCGCCGCCCCCATCGGCGCCGCGGCCGCCCGTCTCGGCCACCGCCGCCCCCCGGGTGCCCCGAGCCACCCGGGCGGCTACCGCGAGCTCTCCGGCCGCGAGGTCGAGGTGCTCCGGCTGGTCGCCGAAGGCCAGTCGAACAAGGCGATCGGCGTGTCCATGGGCCTGTCGGCCCTGACCGTGAAGAGCCACCTCGCCCGGATCGCCCGCAAGCTGGGCACCGGCGACCGGGCCGGCATGGTCGCGGTGGCACTGCGCACCGGGATCATCCACTGATTCCGGAAAGCCCCCGGGCCTCCCGGACGGGCATCCCGCGCGGTTGACAAAACATCGGCGCCTGTCGACGGAACGTTCCGTCGGCAGGCGCTTGCCGTTCACAGATACCCTTGACACGTGACCGACGCCCAAGAGACCGCAGCAGACACAGCACTGCGAACCACCGGGGGCGCTCCCCCGGACGACGACGTCCCTGCGAACGGGCTGCCGATCCCCTTGCTGGAGCCCCGCGAGGGCATGCCGCCCGTCGTGGCGACCGACGAGGCGCTCGCCGAGGTGATCGCCGCGTTCGCCGCGGGCCGCGGGCCCGTCGCCGTCGACGCCGAGCGCGCCTCGGGGTACCGCTACGGCCAGCGCGCCTATCTCGTCCAGCTCCGCCGCGAGGGCGCGGGCACCGCGCTCGTCGACCCGGTGGGCTGCCCCGACCTGTCCGGCCTCGGCGAGGCGCTCGCGGGGACCGAATGGATCCTGCACGCGGCGACCCAGGACCTGCCGTGCCTGCGGGACATAGGCATGGTGCCGACGCGGCTGTTCGACACCGAGCTGGCCGGCCGGCTCGCGGGCTTCCCGCGGGTCGGGCTCGGGGCCATGGTCGAGTCCGTGCTCGGTTACGTCCTGGAGAAGGGGCACTCGGCGGTGGACTGGTCCACCCGCCCGCTGCCCGAGCCCTGGCTGCGGTACGCCGCGCTGGACGTCGAGCTCCTCGTCGACCTGCGTGACGCGCTGGAGAAGGAGCTCGACCGGCAGGGCAAGCTGGAGTGGGCCCTGCAAGAGTTCGACGCGATCGCCTCCGCCCCGCCCGCGCCGCCGCGCAAGGACCCCTGGCGCCGCACGTCCGGCATGCACAAGGTCCGTCGCCGTCGGCAGATGGCGGTCGTACGGGAGCTGTGGACGGCCCGGGACCGGATCGCCCAGCGGCGGGACGTCTCGCCCGGCAAGGTGCTGAGCGACGCGGCGATCGTGGAGGCGGCGCTCGCGGTGCCTCCGAACGTGGCCGCGCTGACCGCGCTGCCTGGGTTCGGCCACCGCATGGGCCGCCGTCAGCTGGAGCAGTGGCAGTCGGCCGTGGACCGGGCGAAGGCCCTCCCGGACAGCGAGCTGCCCCAGCCGGGCGCGCAGGTCGCGGGCCCGCCCCCGCCGCGCGCCTGGGCGGACAAGGACCCGGCCGCCGCCGCCCGTCTCTCGGCGGCCCGCACGGCCATCTCCGCCCTCGCGGAGGAGCTGAACCTCCCGCAGGAGAACCTGATCACTCCGGACACGGTCCGCCGCGTCTGCTGGGAGCCGCCGACGCCGTCCACCCCGGACACGATCGCCGCCGCCCTCGCGGGCCACGGCGCCCGGCCCTGGCAGGTCGAGCTGGTGACCCCGCTCCTGACGACGGCCCTGACGACGCCGGCGTAACCGCCCGGTCGTCACAGCCCTCGGAGCCCCCGGCCGCGCACGGCCGGGGGCTCCGCCGTCCTACGGGGCCGGGCTGAGGTCGCCGTTGGTGTTCATGTCGAACACGCCCTGGGTCTTGCCGTCGACCTTGAGGTGCTTGAGCCAGTGCTTGGAGAGGTTGTGCACGTTCTTGTGCTGTTGCTCCCACACCACCGAGTGGCCCGCGCAGGCCAGCTTGACCATGAGCTTGTGGGGGCCCGCGACGGCGTCGTAGAGCGCGGGGACCGAGAAGTTGAGCTCCGGGTTCGGGTTGGGCGGGAACGTGTTCACCTGACTGTCGGCATCGCCGTACACGATCAGCACGGGCACCTTGTCGCCGAGCGCATCGCCCTGCCCGGCCGTCGTCCGGTTCCAGCCCCACCGGACGAAGTTCCGGATCCGGTTGAGCCCCTCCGGCGGCCCCCAGGTCCTGCCCACCGCGTCGTTGTCCATGATCGCGGCCCAGGCCCTCTCGACCATGCCGGGTTCACGCTGCTCCGGGCAGCGAAGCTCCGCGTTCCACCCCGACTCGAGACCCCACCTCGTGGCCAGGAACATCGGGAAGCCCGGCTGTGGCAGCGTGCTCGGTGGGGTCGATGTGCCGTCGGGTGGGAAGATCGGCGCCAGCAGGAAGAGGCTCTCCACCTTGGCGGGATTGTTCACGGCGTACGGCCCCATGGTGAACGCCGCCGCGGACCAGCCGACGAAGGCGACCTTGTCCACCTTGCGCTCCTTGCGGATCCACTCCACGACCGTGTGCAGCTCGTCCCGGTCGCTGTTCGAGTTGTTCAGCTGGAACTTGTAGTTCGGCGTGCCGGGCGTGAATCCCGGCGGTCGCGGCTTCAGGAGGTTCTGGTTGGCCGGGTTGGCGTTCAACGGGTCGTCCATCTTCGGGCGCGGCGACCGCCCGGAGCCCTGGAGGTCCATCATGAAGACGTCGTGACCCGCCTTCGCCAGCGCGTCGGCCCAGCTGTACGAGGCGTGCTGGAGATCGCAGCCCGCGAGCACCGGAACGCTGCGGCCGTGCAGCATGAGGACGGCCTTGCGATCCGGGCCGTGTTCCGGCGACGTGTCGCGCTTCTCCCGTACGAAGAGATCGACCATCACGTCCTTGTTCGCGGGGACGGTGGACTTGTGGGGAACCGCGTGGTCCTGGGTGATGACGGGCATGGAGATCCGTTCTGGGGTCGGGGGGGGGGGCGCCCCCCCCCGCCCCCCCCCACCGCCGCCCCCCCCCCCCCCCCACCCAGCCCACCCGGCCCCGTAGCACCGGCCCACGACCCC
>NZ_JBSGWV010000061.1:0-31211 GCF_053609105.1 Streptomyces sp. NPDC054975 | reverse complement strand
GGGGGGGGGGCGGGGGCCCCCCCCCCCGCCACCGACCAGCGTCGGCCCGGACCCGCGTCCGACGAGGCCGACGTGACCGTGTCGACCTGGCCGTCGACCCGATCGGGTAGCCGAGGCACGCCGATCGGACGGGCGCGCGCGGGGCGCACAGACGTACCCCTGCGCGCCGGGCAGAGTGTGACCTTCGCCGCTCCCGCCCTGGGGGGTGGGCAGCCTGGTTACCCACAAGTAGCATGGGGGTAGCAAGCGCGCGCTTAGGCGTGTGCCGCAGCAGTGCAGTGCCATCCCGCACCCTGGAGGAGAGCCATCGTGCCTCGTACCGTCAGGGACGTCGTCTTCGTCGACGGCGTCCGCACCCCGTTCGGCAAGGCGGGCCCGAAGGGCATCTACCACGAGACCCGCGCCGACGATCTCGTCGTGAAGGCCATCCGGGAGCTGCTGCGCCGCAACCCCGGCCTTGACCCCGCGAAGATCGACGAGGTCGCCATCGCGGCGACCACGCAGATCGGTGACCAGGGTCTGACCCTCGGCCGCACCGCCGGCATCCTCGCCGGGCTGCCGCAGTCCGTCCCGGGCTACTCCATCGACCGCATGTGCGCCGGTGCGCTGACCGCCGTGACGAGCGTCGCCGGCTCCATCGCCTTCGGCGCGTACGACGCCGTCATCGCCGGCGGTGTCGAGCACATGGGCCGCCACCCCATGGGCGAGGGCGTCGACCCGAACCCGCGGTTCGTGAGCGAGAAGCTCGTCGACGAGTCCGCCCTCTTCATGGGCATGACCGCCGAGAACCTGCACGACCGCTACCCGAGCATCACCAAGCGGCGCGCCGACGAGTACGCCGTGCGCTCGCAGGAGAAGGCCGCCAAGGCGTACGCCGACGGCAAGATCCAGCAGGACCTGGTGCCGATCTCCGTGCGCCGCACCAACGCCGAGGCCGGCGAGACCGGCTGGGGCCTGGTCACCGCCGACGAGCCGATGCGTCCGGGCACCACCCTGGAGTCGCTGGCCAACCTGAAGACGCCGTTCCGCGTCCACGGCAACGTCACCGCCGGTAACGCGGCCGGTCTCAACGACGGCGCCACCGCCTCGATCATCGCCTCCGAGGACTTCGCCCGCGAGAACGACCTCCCGGTGAAGATGCGCCTCGTCTCGTACGCCTTCGCCGGCGTCGAGCCCGAGGTCATGGGCTACGGCCCGATCCCGGCCACCGAGAAGGCGCTCGCCCAGGCGGGTCTGTCCATCGAGGACATCGGCCTCTTCGAGATCAACGAGGCCTTCGCCGTCCAGGTCCTGGCGTTCCTCGAGCACTACGGCATCGCCGACGACGACGCGCGCGTCAACCAGTACGGCGGCGCCATCGCCTACGGTCACCCGCTCGCCTCCTCCGGCGTCCGTCTCATGACGCAGCTGGCCCGCCAGTTCGAGGAGAACCCGCAGGTCCGTTACGGCCTCAACACGATGTGCGTCGGCTTCGGCATGGGCGCCACCGTCATCTGGGAGAACCCCCACTGGGAGGGCAAGTGAGCACCACCGCCGAGCTTCTGAAGGGTGCGGCCGAGCTGTTCCCGGACGAGGTCGTCACCAGCGCCCACGTACGGCACTTCGAACTCCCGGCGAACGCCGGCCGGTTCGCGCTGATCACGCTGGACAACGGCTTCGACCACACCAAGCCGACCACCTTCGGCCCGCAGTCCCTGGCGAACCTCAACACCGCCATCGACCAGGTCGAGAAGGAGGCCGCCGAGGGCTCCATCGTCGGCGTCGGTCTCACCGGCAAGCCGTTCATCTTCGCCGTCGGCGCCGACCTCAAGGGCGTCGAGCTGCTGAAGCGCCACGAGGACGCGCTCGCCATCGGCAAGGGCGGCCACGACGTCTTCAAGCGCCTCTCGGCGCTGGCCGTGCCGACCTTCGCGTACTACAACGGCGCGGCGATGGGCGGCGGTGTCGAGGCCGGTCTGCACTGCACCTACCGCACCGTCTCCAAGGCCCTGCCGGCCTTCTCGCTGCCCGAGGTCTTCCTCGGTCTGGTCCCCGGCTGGGGCGGCTGCACGATCCTGCCGAACCTGATCGGCGCGGAGAAGGCCGTCCAGGTCATCATCGAGAACTCGCTGAACCAGAACCGTCAGCTCAAGGGCAAGCAGGTCTTCGAGCTCGGCATCGCCGACGCGATCTTCGAGGGCGCCGACTTCCTGGAGCAGTCGCTGATCTGGACCGCGTCCGTCCTCAACGGCACGGTCACCGTGGAGCGTCCGGAGATCGACCGCGGTGAGGGCTGGGACCAGGCCGTCGCCAAGGGCCGGTTCATCGCCGACTCCAAGGTGCACGGTGCGGCCCCGGCCGCGTACCGCGCCCTGGACATCATCGCCGCCTCCAAGGACGGCGACCTCCAGGCCGGTTTCGACGCCGAGGACCAGGCGCTCGCCGACCTCATCATGGGCGGCGAACTGCGCTCCGGCATCTACGCCTTCAACCTGGTGCAGAAGCGCGCCAAGCGGCCGGCCGGTGCCCCGGACAAGTCGCTGGCCCGCCCGGTCACCAAGGTCGGTGTCGTCGGCGCCGGTCTGATGGCCTCCCAGCTGGCCCTGCTCTTCCTGCGCCGCCTCGAGGTGCCGGTCGTCCTGACCGACATCGACCAGGAGCGCGTCGACAAGGGCGTGGGCTACGTCCACGGCGAGATCGAGAAGCTGCTCGGCAAGGGCCGGATCAACCAGGACAAGGCCAACCGCCTGAAGGGCCTGGTCTCCGGTGTCCTGGACAAGGCCGAGGGCTTCGCGGACGCGGACTTCATCATCGAGGCCGTGTTCGAGGAGATGACGGTCAAGCAGAAGGTGTTCGCGGAGGTCGAGGCGGTCGCCCCGGCGCACGCGATCCTCGCCACCAACACCTCCTCGCTCTCCGTCAGCGAGATGGCGTCGAAGCTCCAGCACCCGGAGCGCGTGGTCGGCTTCCACTTCTTCAACCCGGTCGCGATCCTCCCGCTCCTGGAGATCGTGCGCGGCGAGCAGACGGACGACGCCTCCCTCGCCACCGCGTTCGGTGTCGCGAAGAAGCTGAAGAAGACCGCGGTCCTCACCAAGGACGCCCCGGCGTTCGTCGTGAACCGCATCCTGACCCGCTTCATGGGCGAGATCCAGAACGTCATCGACGAGGGCACGCCGGTCGTCACGGCGGAGAAGGCCATCGAGCCGCTCGGCCTGCCGATGTCGCCGCTGGTCCTGCTGGAGCTCGTCGGACCGGCCATCGGACTTCACGTCTCCGAGACCCTGAACCGCGCCTTCCCGGAGCGCTTCACGGTGTCCCCGAACCTGAAGGCGGTCGTCGAGGCCGGCAAGCGCGGCTTCTACGTCTACGACTCCGGCAAGCCGGAGCTGGACCCCGAGGTCGCCGCCCTCCTCAAGCAGGGCGACGTCGTCCTGACGGAGGAGCAGGTGCGCGCCCGCGTCCTGGACGCGGTGGCGCAGGAGATCGGCCTGATGCTGGAGGAGGGTGTCGTCGCCGAGGCGCAGGACATCGACCTCTGCCTGATCACGGGCGCCGGCTGGCCCTTCCACCTGGGCGGCATCACGCCGTACCTGGACCGTGAGGGTGTCTCCCAGCGGGTGAACGGCAAGCCGTTCCTCGCCCAGGGTGTGGCGAGCGTCCCGGCGTAACGCCGCATGCACGCAGGCGGCCCCGGCACCAGGAAGGTGCCGGGGCCGTTCCGCGTTCCCGTGCGGAGGTTCTGGTGGCTCAGGCCACGGAGTGCCATCCGCCGAGCTGGAAGCCGTCGGAGGCGGTCTTCTGGCGCGCGGTGAGCAGGACCGGTCCCCTGGCTCCGTCGGCCACCGTCATGGCCACCAGACCGCCGTCCAGGGCCTGGGCGAGGGTGGTGGTCAGCGGGCCGTGGGGTTCGCCCGTCTCGGTCCACTTGCCGGCGGCGGTCTCCTGCTCGGCGGGGAAGACGGCCAGGGCGAGCCGCCCGTCGGCGGACTGCTGGGCCAGGACGGTGCATTCGGAGCCGTCGACGAGGCACGGGGACGCGGAGAGCGGTCCCGTGCCCACCGCGTCCAGGAAGGGCGTCGGCTCCAGCGAGCGCCCCGGGGACCAGACGCAGACGCGCTGTGCGTCGTCGAGGTAGTAGAGCGTGACGTGCCCGGAGGGGCCGGTCACCGCCGCGAGGGTGCCGAAGGTGACCGAGGCGGGCACCACGTCGTGCCGGACCGGCTTGCCCATGGACTCCTGCTGCTCGTAGCGCAGCAGCCCCTCCGGCTTCGCCGTGTACAGCTCGACGAAGCCCGCGCCGTTGGTGGCCGCGACCGGCGAGGGGTCGGAGCGGTTGCCCCACAGGTCCCACCACGGGTGCCAGCCGCCGCCGTCCTTCTGGGCCCGTACGCTGAGTCCGCCGCCACCGTTCTTGGTGAAGACGTACGCGCGGCCCCGGGGGTCCACCGCGACGGCCGGGTTGCCGGTCCACGGGAAGCTCTTGCCGTTGGAGTGCTGGATGGAACGCCACTCGACGTTCGGGCGCCCCGTCTGGAACTGGGTGGAGTGCACCAGCTCGACGTGGTCGTCCTGGCCGGGTACCGGGCGCAGCCCCACGAGGTGGACGTAGCGGTCGGCGCCCTGTCCGACCGACAGGATCGGCAGGAGCCCGCCGCCACCGAGGGAGACCGGGCCGGTCCACCGTCCGTCGGTGCCCTCGGTCCAGCGCAACACCTCGCCGTCGCTCATCAGATACGCGCTGAAGCGGCCCTCCACTCCACGGGTGAGCCAGCCCCCGCGCAGGGTCGGGACGGTGAAGGGCCCCTGGGGACGGTGGGTGGGGTCCTCGGATCGATTTGCCATGGGTTCCAGCGCTCCGGTCGACAGGTCAGCAGTGGAATGCGCAAGTCCGCTCGGACTGCTGTTCGTCGACTTTAGTAGGTGCCGGGAGCGCCCGACGCCGCCGGTCGCGACTGACATCCTGTCCGCATGGAACAGGAGCTGCCTCTGCTGATCGTCGACGGTGCCAACGTGGTGGGCTCGGTGCCCGACGGCTGGTGGCGCGACCGTCGCGCCGCGGCCGAGCGGCTGCGCGAGCGGCTCGTGGCAGGGGGCGGACCCGAGGGTGGCCCCTTCGAGATCGTGCTGGTCGTGGAGGGGCGGGCGCGCGGCGTGGAGTCCGTGCCCGGGGTACGGGTCGAGGAGGCGCCCGGCAGCGGCGACGACCTCATCGTGGAGCTGGCCCGGAACGCGGCCGGTCGGCCGTGCCTGGTGGTCACGGCCGACCGGGAGCTGCGGCGGCGGGTGGGCGAGCACGGGGCCCGGTGCGTGGGCCCGCGTGCGGTCCTGGAGAGCTAGTAGAGCGCGTCCGCGCCGGCCTTGCCGAGGCGGCTGTGGGAGCGGCCGTAGAGGAAGTACACGACGACTCCGATGGCCATCCAGACCGCGAAGCGGAACCAGGTCTCGCCGGGCAGGTTCAGCATCAGCCACACCGACGCGGCGATCGAGAGGATGGGGAGGAACGGCACCCACGGCGTCTTGAAGGCGCGGTGCAGGTCGGGGCGGGTGCGGCGGAGCACCATCACACCGAGGGCGACGACGACGAAGGCGAAGAGCGTGCCGATGTTCACCAGCGTCGCGAGCTCGTCGATGCTGGTGAAGCCCGCCACGATGGCGATGACCGCGCCGAGCAGGATGGTCGGGCGGTACGGCGTCCGGAAGCGCGGGTGCGTGACCGAGAAGAAGCGGGGCAGCAGGCCGTCGCGGCTCATCGCGAAGAACACCCGGGTCTGGCCGAGCAGCAGGATCAGGCAGACGGTGGTGAGGCCGACCGCCGCACCGAAGCTGATCACGCCGGCGTAGAAGGGGTGTCCGACGGCCTTGAAGGCGTCGGCGAGCGGGGCGCTCACCGACAGCTCGCTGTAGTGCTGCATGCCGGTGACGACCAGCGCCACGGCGACGTAGAGCACGGTGCAGATGAAGAGCGAGCCGAGGATGCCTCGGGGCATGTCGCGCTGGGGGAGCTTGGTCTCCTCGGCGGCGGTGGCGACCACGTCGAAGCCGATGAAGGCGAAGAACACGACGGAGGCGGCGGTGAAGATGCCCATGACGCCGAAGTTGGTGGGCTCGTAGCCGAAGATCGTCTGGACGAGCGGGGCGTCCCAGGCGGAGCCGCCGCCTTCGGGGGTGACCGCGGCCGGGATGAACGGGTCGTAGTTGTCGCCGACGATGAAGAACAGGCCCGCGATGATCACGATCATGACCACGGTCACCTTGATGGCGACGACGAGGGCGGTGATCCGGGCGGAGAGCTTCATGCCGAGGACGAGGATCACCGTCAGCACCAGGACCAGCAGGAAGGCCAGGATGTCGAAGGTCCCGCCGGGGGCGTCCGGTCCTTCCAGAGCCGCTGGTAGATGCCAGTCGACGTTGTCCATCAGGGAGCGGACGTAGCCGGACCAGCCGACCGCGACCACCGCCGTGCCGAGCGCGAACTCCAGGACGAGGTCCCAGCCGATGATCCAGGCGGGCAGTTCGCCGATCGAGGCGTACGCGAAGGTGTACGCCGACCCGGCGACCGGGACGGTCGAGGCGAACTCGGCGTAACAGAGCGCCGCGAGCGCGCAGACGATGCCGGCGGCGACGAAGGCGAGCGCGGTGGCCGGCCCGGCGTTCTCCTTGGCCACCTTGCCGGTGAGGACGAAGATGCCGGTGCCGATGATCACTCCGACGCCGAAGACCGTCAGGTCCCAGGCGGAGAGCGACTTTCTGAGCGCGTGCTCCGGCTCCTCGGTGTCTCGGATCGATTGCTCGACCGTCTTCGTCCGGAACATCCCGGAGCTCGCTCGTGGTGGCTGCTGGTCCGTACTCACCGTCGTACCTCCGTGCCGTCGGTCCCGACCCCCATGATCGAGAACCCGAAGGAGTGGCGCCCGTCGAGAATGCGGGTTTCACACGAAAGGGCCGGTCGGTCACCCCGTGGGGTGCTCCGACCGGCCCAATGGTGACGCCGTGTGACCTCGGTCAGTCGCGCGCGGGCTCCACGGCCTGCGCGCTGGACTCGAACCTGCCGTCGAGGCGCGAGACCAGGCCGGTGACCTGGCGGGCGATGTCCGGGGCGGTCAGACCGATCTCGGCCATCACCTCGGCGCGCGAGGCGTGGTCGAGGAAGCGCGGCGGGATGCCGAAGTCCCGCAGCGGTACGTCCACCCCGGCGTCGCGCAGGGACTGGGCGACGGCCGAACCGACACCGCCGACGCGGCTGTTGTCCTCGACGGTGACGACGACCCGGTGCTGGTCGGCGAGCGGCGCGAGGGCCTCGTCGACCGGCTTGACCCAGCGGGGGTCGACGACGGTGGTGGAGATGCCCTGCTTGTCGAGCAGGTCGGCGATCTCCAGGCACATCGGCGCGAGGGCTCCCACGGAGACCAGGAGGACGTCGGGCCGGTCGGTACCGGGCTCGCGGAGCACGTCCATGCCGCCGATGCGGCGCAGGGCCGGTACGGCGGGGCCGACGGCGCCCTTGGAGAAGCGGACGACGGTCGGGGCGTCGGTGACCTCGACGGCCTCGCGCAGCTGGGCGCGGACCTGGTCGGCGTCGCGCGGGGCGGCGAGCCGCAGGCCGGGGACGACCTGGAGGATCGACATGTCCCACATGCCGTTGTGGGAGGCGCCGTCGGTGCCGGTGACGCCGGCCCGGTCCAGGACGAACGTGACGCCGCACTTGTGCAGGGCCACGTCCATGAGGACCTGGTCGAAGGCGCGGTTCAGGAACGTCGCGTAGACCGCGAAGACGGGGTGGAGGCCGCCGGTGGCGAGGCCGGCCGCGGAGACCGCGCCGTGCTGCTCGGCGATGCCGACGTCGTACACCCGCTCGGGGAAGGCCTTGGCGAACTTGTCGAGGCCGACGGGCTGGAGCATGGCCGCGGTGATCGCGACGATGTCCTCGCGCTCCTTGCCGAGCTCGACCATCTCCTGGGCGAAGACGCCGGTCCAGTCGGCTCCGGAGGAGGCGATCGGCAGGCCCGTGTCGGGGTGGATCTTGCCGACGGCGTGGAAGCGGTCGGCCTCGTCCTGGAGGGCGGGCTGGTAGCCGCGGCCCTTCTCGGTGAGGCAGTGGACGATCACGGGGCCGCCGAAGCGCTTGGCGCGCGTCAGGGCGGACTCCAGGGCCTCGATGTCGTGGCCGTCGATGGGGCCGACGTACTTCAGGCCGAGGTCCTCGAACATGCCCTGCGGGGCGATGAAGTCCTTCAGGCCCTTCTTGGCGCCGTGCAGCGTCTCGTAGAGCGGCTTCCCGACGACCGGGGTGCGCTCCAGGATGTCCTTGCCGCGGGCGAGGAAGCGCTCGTAGCCGTCGGTGGTACGGAGGGTGGCCAGGTGGTTGGCGAGGCCGCCGATCGTCGGAGCGTAGGACCGCTCGTTGTCGTTGACGACGATGACCAGCGGGCGGTCCTTGGCGGCGGCGATGTTGTTCAGCGCCTCCCAGGCCATGCCGCCCGTGAGGGCTCCGTCACCGATGACGGCGACGACGTGGTCGTCCTTCTTCAGGACCTCGTTGGCCTTGGCCAGGCCGTCGGCCCAGCCGAGGACCGTGGAGGCGTGGGAGTTCTCGATGATGTCGTGCTCGGACTCCGCCTGCGAGGGGTAGCCGGAGAGGCCGCCCTTCATCTTCAGCTTCGAGAAGTCCTGGCGGCCGGTGAGGAGCTTGTGGACGTAGCTCTGGTGGCCGGTGTCGAAGAGGACCTTGTCCTTCGGGGAGTCGAAGACGCGGTGCAGGGCGATGGTCAGCTCGACCACGCCGAGGTTGGGCCCCAGGTGACCGCCGGTCTTGGAGACGGCGTCCACGAGAAACGTCCTGATCTCCTCGGCCAGCTGGTCCAGCTGTTCCGGGGAGAGCCGGTCCAGATCGCGCGGTCCCCTGATACGGGTCAGCAATGCCACCCGTGCCTCCTTGCCATTGAGCTGGTCGAGCTTGCCGATTCGTCGAGTCTAATGTTCCGCCCCCGATCAACGTCATCGGACGGCGGGGTGCGCGTCGCGCGCGTGGCCGACACACCGCCGAGCCTACGGGCGGTCCACCGGGACAGACGCAGCAGTGCCCGGCGCCGGTTCTCCGGCACCGGACACTGTGGGGTGGATAACGCGGGCTAGGCGCGACCCGCGGTCTTCTGCGTACGGCGCGAGACCGAGTCGATCACGACGGCGGCGAGGAGCACCGCGCCGGTGATCATGTACTGGATCTCGTTGGCCATGCCGATCATGTTCAGGCCCTGCTGGATCGACTGGATCACGATCATGCCCAGGAGCGCCGACCAGACCTTGCCGCGGCCGCCGAAGAGGCTCGTGCCGCCGATGACGGCGGCGGCGATGACCAGCATCAGCGTGTTGCCGCTGCCGAGGCTCTTGGTGGCGCCGCCGGAGAGGCTGGCCACGAAGAGTCCGCCGAAGGCGGCGAGCATGCCGGAGAGGCCGAAGACGACGATCCGGATCCGGTCGACGTTGATGCCGGCGCGGCGGGCGGCCTCGGCGTTGCCGCCGACCGCGAAGACC
Organism: Streptomyces sp. NPDC054975; assembly: GCF_053609105.1. Classification (NCBI taxonomy): domain Bacteria; kingdom Bacillati; phylum Actinomycetota; class Actinomycetes; order Kitasatosporales; family Streptomycetaceae; genus Streptomyces; species Streptomyces sp. NPDC054975. The sequence continues at coordinate 21,698 of NZ_JBSGWV010000061.1, read as the reverse complement.
TTGCGGCCGAAGAGGGTGCGTCGGGCGACGAAGTCGGCGATCACCAGGACGGCCAGGAAGAGGACCAGGGCGAGCGGCAGGCCGCGGGCGCCCTCGGGCTCGTTCAGGACGTAGGCGACGACGAAGCAGAGGACCGCGACGACGGCGGTGCGCAGCACGATCTCGCTGACCGGCCGGGAGGGCAGGGCGGCGGCCTTGCGGCGCTTGGTGTCGAGGAGGAGGGATCCGGCGTAGGCGAGGACCGCGACGAGGGCCAGGCCGTACGCGGCGGCCTTGTCCTCGAAGTAGAACGCCGTGAGGTTCTCCACGATCGAGCCGGAGGGGGCGTTGATCGAGCCCTCCTTGCCCATCAGCCAGATCTGCAGGCCGCTCCAGCCGAGGAATCCGGCGAGGGTGACCACGAAGGCCGGGACGCCGATCTTGGCGAAGAAGAAGCCGTGCAGCAGACCGATGAGGAGGCCGGAGGCGACGGCGATGACGACCGACAGGAGGTCGTTCACGCCGTTGGTGACGTTGAGCACCGCCCAGACGGCGGCGCCGACGCCCGCGACCGAGCCCATCGAGAGGTCGATCTCGCCCAGGATGAGGACGAAGACGATGCCGACGGCCATGATGCCGAGGCCGGAGGAGTAGACCGCGATGTTGGCGACGGAGCTCGCGGAGAGGAAGTTGCCGTTCTGGACCTGGAAGACGAGTCCGATGACGATCAGGCCGAGGACGACGGGCAGGGAGCCCAGCTCGCCACCGCGGATCTTACGGGTGAACTCGGTCCAGTAGCCCTTGATGCCCTCCTCGCGGACCAGCAGACGCGGGTCGACGGCGGGGACGGGCGCGGCGGACTCCTCGGCGGGGGCCGCCTCGGGCTCCGTCGCGGGGGTCGCGGGGGTCTTGGCGAGGTCGCTCACTTCGCGTCCTCCTTCGTGGCCGTGGCCGAGGCCGTGCGGGCCTGCCGACGGGTCACGGCGTTGTCCGTGGCACCGGTGATGGCGGCGATGATCGTCTCGTGGGTGGTGTCCTTGACGTCGAAGACACCGTTGTTGCGGCCCAGGCGGAGGACCGCGACCTTGTCCGCGACGGCGCGGACGTCGGCCATGTTGTGGCTGATGAGGATGACTCCGTGGCCGCGCTCCCGCAGTCGCTCCACGAGGTCGAGCACCTGTGCGGTCTGCTCGACGCCGAGGGCGGCGGTGGGCTCGTCCAGGATGACGATCTTCGGGTCGCCGATCAGGGCGCGGGCGATGGCCACGACCTGGCGCTGACCGCCGGAGAGCGCCGCGACGGGGATGCGGACGCTGGGGATGCGGATGGACAGGGTGTCCAGGAGCTCCTTGGCGCGCTTCTCCATGGCGATCTCGTCGAGGACCGAGCCGGAGCTCAGCTCGCTGCCGAGGAAGAGGTTGGCGACGACGTCGAGGTTGTCGCAGAGCGCCAGGTCCTGGTAGACGGTGGCGACTCCGAGGTTCTGGGCGTCGTGGGGCTTGGTGATCTGGACGGGGTTGCCGTCCCACTCGATCACGCCCTCGTCGATCGGGTGAACACCCGAGATCGTCTTGACGAGAGTCGACTTGCCGGCGCCGTTGTCGCCGACCAGGGCGACGACCTCACCGGCGTGGATCTCCAGTTCTACGTCGGTGAGCACCTGGACGGCGCCGAACCGCTTGGAGACTCCGCGCAACGCCAGCACGGGCGTAGCGGACACGTGAATCATCTCCTTCGCCGCCTGACCGGCGGGGATGGTGGTGCGAAAGCACAGAGGGGCTGTGACACGGAGGGGCTGTGAGAGGAGTCCGGCGCCCCGCCCCCGCTTGCGGGGCGTGGAACGGGGCGGGGGCGCCGGACCGGACCGGGGGGGCGCTTCGGAGGAGGTCGGTGGGCTCCGAAGGGCCGTACCGGCAGCGGGTGTTACTTGATGCCCGCCGCGTCGCAGGCCGCCTTGTACTCGGCGGTGCAGATGTCGGCCGCCTTGTAGACGCCGTCCTTGATGATCGTGCCGGCGATGTTCTCCTTGGTCACGACCTGGGCGTCGTACAGCTTCGCCGGGATGTCCTTGAACTCACCGGTCAGGCTGGTGACCTTGGTGGGAACCAGGTCGTCGATCTTCTCGCCCTTGAGGAGGCGGACCGCGATCTCGGCGGTGGTCTCGGCCTCCGGCTTGATCTGCTTGTAGATCGTGAAGGACTGGTCGCCCTTCAGGATCCGCTGCAGACCGGCGAGCTCGGCGTCCTGGCCGCCGACCGGGACCTTGATGCCCTGCTTGGAGAGGGCGGTGATGATGCCGCCGGCCATGCCGTCGTTGGCCGAGTAGACGCCCTGGAAGCCGTCCTTGCCCAGCGAGTCGATGGCGGCACCCATCTTCTTGTTGGCCTCGTCCGGGGACCAGTCCGGGATGTCCTGCTCGTAGACGACCTTCTTGACGCCCGTGTCGAGGACGCTGTGGGCGCCCTTCTTGAACAGCGGGGCGTTCGGGTCGGTCGGCGAGCCGTTGATCATGACAACGTTGGCGTCCTTGGCCTTGTCGCCGAGCGCCTTCACGAGGCCCTCGCCCTGGAGGCGGCCGATCTTCTCGTTGTCGTACGAGACGTAGGCGGAGATCGGGCCCTCGGCCAGACGGTCGTACGCGACGACCTTGACGCCCTTCTTCTCCGCCTGCTGGACCCAGGACTTGGTGGCCTTGTAGTCGACCGAGTCCAGGATGATGACCTTCACGCCCTGCGTGACGAGCGCGTCGAACTGCTTCTTCTGCGTCTCGGTGTCCTGCGCGGCGTTGTTGTACTTGACCTCGCAGTCCGAGCAGAGGGCCTTGATCTTCGCCTCGATGATCGGGCGGTCGAAGGTCTCGTAACGCGTGGTCTTGTTCTCCGGCAGCAGCAGACCGATGGTCTTGCTGTCGCCGCCGCTCCCGCTACCCGAGTCGCTGTCGCCCGCCTTGCCACAGGCGGCGACGGAGAGGGCCATGGAAACCGCGGCCGTGCCTATGACGACGCGACGCGTCAATGCGTTCATGTGGGGTTGCCTCCCTGACGAGGCCGCGACATTGCGGCCGAGGTGGCTGGAAGTCAACTCGGCCGCAGGGACATCGTCAAGAAGTAAATCCTTAACGAGATGGCAACGGTGCCATTCGTTATCTAAGTGAAGGCAGGGAGCGAGGCCTTGGCGGCGCCGGGGAGGGCGCTCTCCAACAGGGTCGAATCGCCCATTTCACTCAGCGCGAGAGCCAGGGCGCCGAGCACCTCCGCGCGGCCGCCGAGCGCCCCGGGGGCCAGCGACAACTGGCGGGCGGCGCTGGGGATGGCGTACCGCGAGACGGAGTCGCGGATGGGCGCGAGGACCAGCTCGCCCGCCTCCGCGAGGTCGCCTCCGAGGACCACCCGGCTGGGGTTCAGCAGGTTGCAGAGGTTGGCGACCCCGCTGCCGATGTGACGCCCGACGTCGGCGATGACACGCCGACAGCCCGGGTCGCCCTCGCGGGCCAGCTGGACGACCCGCTCCATGGTCAGATCGGGGCCGTGGCCGGGCTGGAGCAGCGGCAGGACGTACCGGGCGGCCGTGAAGGTCTCCAGGCAGCCGCGGTTGCCGCAGCGGCAGACAGGGCCCGACTCGTCGAGCGTGATGTGCCCGATCTCGCCCGCCGTGCCGCCGGGGCCCCGGTAGACCCGCCCGTCGATGACGAGACCGGCTCCCACGCCGCTGGCGACCTTGATGTAGGCCAGGTCCTTCACTCCCCGGCCGCTGCCCCAGACGAGCTCGCCCAGCGCGCCGAGGTTGGCGTCGTTGTCGACGTACACGGGCACGCCGAGCCGGCCGGAGAGCTCGTCGGCCGGGTTGATGCCGCTCCAGCCCGGCAGGATCGAGGTCGAGCCGAGCGTGCCGGAGGAGACGTCGATCGGGCCCGGTACGCCGAGTCCGACGCCGACGACCTTGTCGCGGCCGATGCCGGTGGCCCCGATGAGCCGCATGACCAGCTGTTCCGCCCGGTCGAAGCCCTCGGCGGCGGAGGCGTCCACGTCCAGCGGCTCGGACTCCTCGGCGAGCACCTGGTGGGCCAGGTTGCCCACGGCGACCCGCAGATGGGTGTGGCCGAAGTCGACGCCGATGACGATGCCGGCGTCGCCGGAGAGCGAGACGCTGCGCGCCCGGCGGCCCCCCGCGGAGGTGGGCGTGACCTCGACGGTCCCGCCGTCCTTCAGCTCCCGCACGATGTTGGAGACCGTGGCGGCGGACAGGCCGGTCGCCCGCGCGATCTCCGCCTGGGTGAGCGAGCCCGCCATGCGTACCGCACGGACCACCCGCTCGAGGTTGGCCCTGTGCAGAGATGTCTGCGACCCCGGAGTCTCCATCGACTCATCCACTCCCGCCTGCGACGGACGGTGTGATCACCGCCCCGGCCGGGGCCGCGCCTGTGAGACCCCAGCTTGTTCTCCAACTTGTGAACTCTAAGCTGAGCCTTTCGGCCTGTCCCCCGTCAAGACCTGAGCGCATACGGGCTCGAATGAGCCGAGGCCCCGGTGGGGTGTCCCACCGGGGCCTCGCGTACGACGAGCGTGACTCCTACTTGAGCGCTCCGGCCGTCAGACCGGACTGCACCTGGCGCTGGAAGATCGTGTACACGACCAGAACGGGCAGCATCGCGATCATCATGCCGGCCATCAGCGCGCCCCAGTCGTTCTCGTACCCCTGCTGGAGCGCGATCATCGCCAGGCCCTGGGTCAGGACGTACTTGTCCTCCTGCTGGTTGAGCACCATCGGCAGCAGGTACTGGTTCCACTGGCCCAGGAAGTTGAAGATGCCGATGCTGATCAGGCCGGGCTTGGCCATCGGCAGCATCACCTGGAAGAACGTCCGGGTGTGCGAGGCGCCGTCGATCATCGCCGCCTCCGCCACCGAGGTGGGCAGCGTGCGGAAGAACGCCGTCATGAAGAAGACGGTGAACGGCAGCGAGTAGGCGATGTAGACCAGGATCAGACCGTGGTACGTCGCGAGGAGCGTGCTGCCGGGGAAGTCCCGCAGGACGAAGAAGAGCGGGATGACCAGCATGAAGACGGGGAAGGACATGCCCGCCACGAACAGGTAGTAGATGAACCTGTTCCCCGGGAAGGTGAAGCGGGCCAGGACGTACGCGGCCATGGAGCCGAGCACCATCGTGCCGATCACCGAGCCGCCGACGACGATCACCGTGTTGACGAAGTACTGGCCCATGTTCGCGTCGTTCCACGCGTTGGACCAGTTCTCCCAGTGCAGGACCGTCGGCAGGCCCCAGGGGTCGGTCAGGATGCCGTTGCTGTCCTTGAAGGCGCTCCACAGCACCCACAGCAGCGGCACGCCGACCATGAGCGCCCAGACGATCAGAATGCCGTGGGAGAAGACGTTGAGGACTCCACCCTCGGAGGAACGGCCGCCCGTCGGCCCGAGCTTCGTGGTGACGGTGGCGGGCGTCTCGTCCTCCGCCACCTTCTCGATCTCTTCGGTCGTCATCCGCCGTACCCCTAGTACTCGATCCGCTCACGGCGCGCGAAGCGCATCGTGAGCACTGCGAAGGTCATCGTGACAATGAGCATCGCGATGCCCATGGCGGAGGCGTAGCCGAACTGGCTGTCACGGAAGGCCGTCAGGTAGAGCCTCAGCGGCATGACGTCCGTCGCGCCGTCCGGACCACCCATGTTCACCGACATGATCTGGACCAGGGCGAAGGCGTCGAGCGCGATGATGCCCATGTACACCCAGCCGGTCTGGACCGTGTCCCAGAGCAGCGGCAGGGTGATCTTGAAGAAGGTGTGGAAGCGGCTGGCGCCGTCGAGCAGCGCCGCCTCGTAGATGTCCCGCGGGATGGAGGCCATCGCCGCCGAGAAGAGCACCACGAAGAAGCCGACGTGGCTCCAGACCATGACCGCGCTGATGCACCAGAGCGCGAGGCTCTTCTCCCCCAGCCAGGCGTTCTGCAGGCCGTCCAGGCCCACCGCGCCGAGCAGCGAGTTGAGCATGCCGTCCTGCGGGTCCGGGTTGTAGATGTTGAACCAGATCACCGCGATGATCGTGATGGAGATGACCTGCGGGAAGAAGAAGACGAACTTGTACAGCTTCGATCCGGCCACACCGGTGACGACTTCGTTCTTTCTGCGCTTGCCGCCGACGTTGAGCATGAAGGCGAAGAACAGGCCGAGGCCGAGTGTCACGACCGGGACCAGCGCCAGCATGTAGACGTTGTGGCGGAGCGCGTTCCAGAAGTCGTCGCTCTCCCAGAGCTTCTGGAAGTTGTCCAGGCCGACGAACTGCGCCGTTCCCACGAGCCCGGACCAGTCGGTCATCGAGATCTGGAACGCCTGGACGAACGGCGAGATCACGAAGATCGCGTAAATGATCAGAGGCAGGGCCAGGAAGCCCACGATGAATCGGTATTTGCCGTGTTGCATGGTGCTCCCCGGCCCTTCCCCTCTTTTGTTGCGGGCTTGCGGATCGGGCTCGTCAGGCGGTGCGCTTGAACTTGGCGACCGAGCTGTCCTTGGCCACCTTGTCGCACTCCTCCTGCGTCCTCTTGATCCAGTCGGCAGCCTTGAGCTCACCCGTGAGCAGCTGGCCGGTCAGACCGCCGATCTTCTCGTCGGTGAGCGCCGGGTACCACTCCTGCAGCTGAAGGCTGATCAGGTTGGTGCCGGCCTCCTTGAAGACCTTGCTGGCCGAGGCCAGTCCCGGCGAGAGGGTCATGCCCTCGGTGGCGTCCATGACACAGGTCAGGGACTTCACCTTGGTGGCGAAGTTCTGCGCGTGCTTCTTGGAGAGCATGATGCGCAGCAGCTCCATACCGCCGGCCGGGTTCTTGCCCTTGGCCGAGACCAGGTACGGCTCGCTCGGCTCGGCGCGCAGGGTGCCGTGCGGCATCTTGTCGCCGGTGCCGTCGAAGAGGGCGCCCACCGCCATGCCGAAGTCCGGCGGCGTGGTCGGGGCGGCCTCGTTCTCGACCCAGGAGCCGTTCGGGATGAAGACGGCCTTGCCCTTGTTCCAGGCGGTCTGGGACTGGATGTGGGTCAGGCCCTGGCTGCCTTCGAGGAAGTACTTCTTGGCCGCCAGCTCCTCGTAGTGCTCGACGACCTCCTTGACCGCGTCGTTGCTGGTCCACGCGTTGGGCTCGAGGTTGTCGATCGCGATCCACTTCTCCATGCCGCCGATCTTGGCGATCTGGGCGAAGAGGTTGAAGTGGACGTAGTACGGGTACTTGCCGGCGTACGTCCAGGGGGCGATGCCGGCCTTCTTGATCTCGCCGCAGAGCGTGACCATCTCGTCCAGGGTCTTGGGGTACGCCCAGCCCTTGGACTCCAGGAGCTTCTGCGAGTACCAGGTGCCGTAGATCGTGAAGGCGTAGTAGAGCACGTCGAACTTGTCGCCGTGCCTGCCCTTCTCGATGGTGCTCGGGTGGATGGTGTCGCGGACCTTCTTCGCCGGGTCGTCCATGGAGGCCGCGTCGAGCAGTTCGTTCAGGTCCTGGAGCTGGCCCTGGGTGGAGAGCTTGTTCATGTCCAGGTGGTCGGCGCCGGAGTTGTCGATGACGTCCGGCGGGTTGCCGCCCGCGAACCGCGGGGTCAGCTTGGGGCCGACCTGCTGGGTGCCGGTGTGCTTGACCTCGGCGCCGTAGGTGGCCTTGTAGTCGGCCTCCGCGTCCTTGGCGTACTGGTCGCCCAGACCGCCCTTGAAGATGAACGCCTCCAGAGCGGCGCCCTGCTTGACGCCGAGCGGGTTCTTCGCGGTCTTCTCGCCGCCCGCCGCCTTCGGGCTCTTCTCGCCGCCACCGCCACCGGTGGCACAGGCGGAGAGGAAGCTCATCGTCGGCACCGAGATCAGACCGAGAGCGGCGGAGCGCTTGATCAGACCGCGGCGGCCGATGCCCTCGTTGTTCTGCGCGGAGTGGTCGTGCGCGGAGGGGTCGTGCGCGGAGGTGGATCCCATGCTCAAGTCCTCGCCTTCATTCAGGACTCAGGCGGTGTACCGGTCGCCCGTTATCTGCTCGCCACAGGCGAAGGGCCCCGCCACCGCATTCGAATGCAGCTTGGGTCGTACACGTACAGGCGTCGTGCCGTCGGGTGAGTGGTACGACGGTCCGGACGCCGACAGGTATAGTCCACTTCCCTTCTTCGGAGCAAGATCGAAAGCCGGTTTGCGCGTCAGTCTTTCCCGAGTTGAGACCTCGCGGATTATGACGACGTATTAGTGCCGTTTCATCCCCCGACTTGCCGTCAACACCCTTGACACCGCCTTCCACTTGACCCCCTACTGGAGCCTGCGTCATGCAGATGACAACGTTGTCCAATTCCAGTGGCAGGAGTGGCGGCACGGCATGGAGCCCAGAATTCGCACCCGATCACGGTCCCGGAACGCCCGTCTCAGAGCCGCCGCGCTGCTCGCGTCGACGGCATTGGTACTGAGTTCTGCGCCCTCGGTGGCACAGGCACTTCCCGGCCAAACGGACACTTCCTCCCGGGAGTTCACCACCTCCTTCGAATCGGACGAAACTCATCCCACCTGGCGTAACTCGGTGGACGTCGCGGCGGACGGCACCCCCAGGGCGTCGGGGGTCGACGGCGGCTTCGCCAGTGGAATACCGGGCAATGTCACCGACAAGGTGGTGAGGCTGCGGGCCAGCGGCGAGAACGCCGGCTCGGGAGAGACCAAGGAGAACCTGGTCGATCTGCAGCCCTCCACCAAATGGCTGGTCTTCGAGCCCACGGCCTGGATCGAATTCGACCTCGACGAACCCTCCAAGGTGGTCACGTACGCGCTGACCTCGGCGAACGACGCGGCCGAGCGCGACCCGCGCGACTGGACCCTCAAGGGCTCGGCGGACGGCAAGGAGTGGACGGTCCTCGACACCCGGTCCGGCCAGAGCTTCGCCAAGCGGTTCGAGACCAGGACGTTCGACTTCGCGGGCGACACGGCGTACGCCCACTACCGCCTGGAGATCACGAAGAACGCCGGCGCGAATCTCACCCAATTGGCCGACGTTCAGTTCTCGAACGGGGACACCTCGGCCCCCGTGCCCGAGGAGATGCGCAGCCATGTCGACCGCGGCCCCGGCGGGTCGCCGACCGCCAAGGCGAACGCGGGCTTCACCGGAACGCGGGCGCTGCGCTACGCCGGTACGCACAAGCCGGCCGGGCGGGCGTACTCGTACAACCGGATCTTCGACGTCGACACCCGGATCGAGCGGGACACCGAGCTGTCGTACCGGATCTTCCCGTCGCTCCCCGAGACGGACCTCAACTACCCCGCCACGCACGTGTCCGTGGACCTGGCGTTCACCGACGGCACCCATCTGAGTGAACTGCGGGCCACCGACTCGCACGGCGGGGCGCTGTCCCCGCAGGGCCAGGGCGCCGCCAAGCGGCTCTACGTCAACCAGTGGAACCAGGTGTCGGCGCGGATCGGCGCGGTCGCGGCCGGCAAGACCGTGGACCGGATCCTGGTGGCGTACGACTCCCCCAAGGGCCCGGCGAAGTTCCAGGGCTGGATCGACGACATCAGCCTGAAGCCGAAGGCGCCGCAGAAGCGGCTCGCCCGGCTCTCCGACTACGCCTCGACCACCCGGGGCACGAACTCCAGCGGCTCGTTCTCGCGCGGCAACACCTTCCCGGCGACGGCGGTCCCGCACGGCTTCAACTTCTGGACGCCGGTGACCAACGCGGCCTCCCAGAGCTGGCTGTACGAGTACGCGCGCGGCAACAACGCGGACAACCTGCCGACGGTGCAGGCCTTCGCGGCGAGCCATGAGCCGAGCCCCTGGATGGGCGACCGGCAGACCTTCCAGGTGATGCCCTCGGCGGCGGCCGGCGCCCCGGCGACGGACCGGACGGCGCGGGCGCTCGCCTTCCGCCACAAGAAGGAGACGGCCCGCCCGCACCACTACGGCGTCACCTTCGAGAACGGCCTGAAGGCCGAGATGACCCCGACGGACCACGCGGCGATGATGCGCTTCACCTATCCGGGTGAGGACGCGAGCGTCGTCTTCGACAACGTCACCGAGCAGGGCGGCCTGACGCTCGACCCGGCGACGAGCTCCTTCACCGGCTTCTCGGACGTCAAGAGCGGGCTGTCGACCGGTGCCACCCGGATGTTCGTGTACGGCGTCTTCGACGCGCCGGTCACCGGCTCCGCCGCGCAGGGCGTGAAGGGACACGTCCGCCTCGACGCGGGCGCGGACCGCACGGTGACGCTCCGTCTGGCCACCTCGCTGATCTCGGTCGACCAGGCGAAGGCGAACCTCGCGGACGAGCTCCCGGCGGGCAGCCGCTTCGAGGACGTGAAGGAGCGGGCGCAGGACGCCTGGGACCGGATCCTCGGGCGGGTGGAGGTCGAGGGCGCCGATCACGACCAGCTGGTGACGCTCTACTCCAGCCTCTACCGCCTGTACCTCTACCCGAACTCGGGCTTCGAGAAGGTGGGCGCGACGTACAAGTACGCGAGCCCCTTCTCTCCGATGACGGGCCAGGACACGCCGACCCACACCGGGGCGAAGGTCGTCGACGGAAAGGTGTACGTCAACAACGGCTTCTGGGACACCTACCGCACGACCTGGCCGGCGTACTCCTTCCTCACCCCGAAGAAGGCGGGCGAGCTGGTCGACGGCTTCGTGCAGCAGTACAAGGACGGCGGCTGGATCTCCCGTTGGTCCTCCCCCGGCTACGCCGACCTGATGACCGGCACGTCCTCGGACGTGGCGTTCGCGGACGCGTTCGTCAAGGGCGTGGACTTCGACGCGGAGGCGGCGTACGAGGCGGCGCTGAAGAACGCCACGGTCGTGCCGCCGAGCCGGGGCGTGGGCCGGAAGGGGATGGAGACGTCTCCCTTCCTGGGCTACGCGTCGACCGAGACGCACGAGGGTCTTTCGTGGTCGCTGGAGGGGTACCTCAACGACTACGGCATCGCGAGGATGGCGCAGGCGCTGCACAAGAAGACCGGCGAGAAGCGGTACCAGGAGGAGGCTGCGTACTTCCTCTCGCGCGCGCAGAGCTACGTCTCGCTCTTCGACAGCAAGGCCGGCTTCTTCCAGGGCCGCGACCTCAAGGGCGAGTGGCGGGTGCCGTCGGAACGTTACGACCCGAGGATCTGGGGCCACGACTACACGGAGACGAACGGCTGGGGCTACGCGTTCACGGCGCCGCAGGACTCGCGGGGCCTGGCGCAGCTGTACGGCGGCCGTGGCGGTCTCGGGGAGAAACTGGACACGTACTTCTCGACGCCGGAGACGGCGAGCCCGGAGTTCGTCGGCTCGTACGGCAGCGTCATCCACGAGATGACGGAGGCCCGGGACGTCCGGATGGGCATGTACGGGCACTCCAACCAGGTGGCCCACCACGTCCCGTACATGTACAACGCGGCCGGGCAGCCCTGGAAGACGCAGGAGAAGGTCAGGGAGGTGCTCTCCCGTCTGTACACGGGCAGCGAGATCGGGCAGGGCTACCACGGCGACGAGGACAACGGCGAGCAGTCCGCCTGGTACCTCTTCTCCGCGCTGGGCTTCTACCCGCTGGTGATGGGCAGCGGGGAGTACACGATCGGCTCGCCGCTCTTCTCGAAGGCGACGCTCCACCTGGACAGCGGGCGGAAGCTGGTGGTCGAGGCGCCGCGCAACAGCGCGAGGAACGTCTACGTGCAGGGCGTGAAGCTGAACGGCAAGCGCTGGAACTCCACCGCGCTCCCGCACGACCTGTTGGCGCGGGGCGGCACGCTGACGTTCGACATGGGCCCGAGGCCGTCGTCCTGGGGCACGGGCAAGCACTCCGGGCCGGTCTCGATCACGCCGGACGGCAAGACGCCGTCGCCGCGCGAGGACGCGACCACGGGCACGGGCCCGCTGGTCGACAACACCTCGGCGACATCGGCGACGGTGACGTCGGTGGAGCTGCCGGTCGCTTCGAGGACCCGGGCGGTGCAGTACACGCTGACGTCGGCGGCTGCGGACGCGGCGCCGTCGGGGTGGGTGCTGCAGGGGTCGACCGATGGACAGAAGTGGACGGATCTGGACAGGCGGGCGAGTGAGTCCTTCACCTGGGACCGCCAGACGAGGGCGTTCACGATCCGGGCACCGGGTTCGTACACGACCTACCGTCTGGTCCTCGGCGGCGAGGCGAAGTTGGCGGAGGTGGAGCTGCTCGGCTAACTCCGGGCAAACTCCAGCACCTTTCCGAAACAGTTCTGTCACAAACCCATAGCCCTGTGAAAATCCCGTGCAAGGATCCAAGGGCATCAGTGGTCCGCCGCACCCCTCGGGGGGGGGTGCGGCGGACCCATTTCCGCAGAGAAATTGGAGTGCACGTGGCCAACTCTTCTGGCCTGAACACCACGGGCATCTTTTCCCGTGTCACGGTCGCGGCGATAACGGCGGCCCTGGTCGCCACGACCACGAGCGCCGTGGCGGCCGAGGCGCCGACGCCCGCGGAGAAGGCCGTCTCCGCGGCCGCCAACTCCTTCGCGGCGCCGAAGGCGAGCGCCACGGCGACGTCCGCCGAGCCGGACTACCGCGTGCTGGGCGCCGTCTCCGGCCCCAACCTGTACTACTACGCGCCGAACACCACGGGCGGCTACGAGGCCCGTGAGCACATCACGGACGTCTGGGACATCTTCAAGAACGCCCAGCAGGCCGACAACGACGGCGACGGTGTCGCCGACGACCTCTGGGCCTGGACCAACGAGGGCGAACTCGTCTACGCCAACGGCGATGTCGAGGACAGCGGCATCAGCGTGGGCAAGGGCTGGAACATCTACAACAAGGTCCTGGTCCCGGGCAACCTCGGTGGCGCGGCGGCTCCGGACATGCTCGGCCGCGACGCCAAGGGCAACCTCTACATCTACCTCGGCTACGGCGACGGCAAGCTGACCGGCCGCTCGCTGGTCGGTGGCGGCTGGGGCCAGTACACCCAGATCGCCGGCGTCGACGACCTGAGCGGTGACGGCAAGGCCGACATCGTGGCGCGCGACGGTTCGGGCGTGCTGTGGCTGTACAAGGGCACCGGCAACTACAAGGCCCCGTTCGCGGCCCGCACCAAGATCGGTGGCGGCTGGAACGCCTTCAACAGCCTCGTGGGCGTCAGCGACCTGGACCTCGACGGCCGCGCCGACCTGATCGCGCGTGACACGGCCGGCAAGCTCTACCGCTACTCGGGCACCGGCAGCGCCGCGGCCCCCTTCAAGGCCAAGGCCCTGATCGGCACCGGCGGCTGGAACACCTACCGCTTCATGTTCTGACGGCCGCTCTCGGCGCCTGACGAACAGACGAACGGGCCCCGCTCCTCTCCGGAGGAGCGGGGCCCGCTTCGTCGCACCGACAGGGAGATCGCAGCCGCCAGAACAGGCGCATGAACCTTTCCGAAACAGCTGTGTCACAAACCAGTTGGCACGTGAATATCTTGTGCAAAGATCAGGGGGTATGAGTGGTCCGCCGCGCCCTCGACGGGTGTCGGCGGACCACGTCTTTCGACCACAGATGGAGAACTACGTGGCCAAGTCTTCTGGCCTGAACACCACGGGAATCCTCTCCCGTGTCACCGTCGCGGCGATAACCGCGGCTCTGGTGTCCACCACCACGGCCGCGGTCGCGGCCGACCAGCCGCAGCCGCGCACCGCGGCCTCGGCGACCGGCGCCAAGGCGCCGGCGGCGGGCACCTTCGCCACCGAGGGCGCGTCCGCCACCGCCGACGGCGAGCTGCGCGGCGTGGACCGGGACGGCTTCATGTACTCCTACATGCCGAACGGCACCGGCGGCTTCGCCGACCGCCAGTACGTCGGCCACGGCTGGGAGTACACGAACCACCTCACCATGGCCGACCAGAACGGCGACGGCGAGAGCGACGGCGCCTGGGGCGTCACCGGCGGCCGTCTGCACTACACCGCCTGGGACCAGGGCACCACGGACCTCGGCGGCGGCTGGGGCGTCTTCAACAAGGTCGTCTCCGTGGGCGACCTCGGCGGCGCGATCGCGGGTGACCTGCTCGCCCGGGACGGCTCCGGCAACCTGTACCTGTACCTCGGGTACGGCAACGGCAGGTTCGCCCCGCGCGTCAAGGTCGGCACCGGCTGGGGCTCCATGACCCAGATCACCGGCAAGGGCGACCTGAACAACGACGGCAAGAACGACCTGGTCGCCCGCGACTCGTCGGGCAACCTGTGGGTGTACCCGGGCACGGGCAGCTACCACAAGCCGTTCGGCAACCGCTTCAAGGCCGGCAGCGGCTGGAACAGCCTGCCCACCTTCGTCTCCAGCGGCGACGTCGACTTCGACGGCGTCACCGACCTGGTCGCGCGCGACTCGGCGGGCGTGCTGTGGCTGTACCCGGGCACGGGCTCCACGTCCCCGGCGTTCAAGCCGCGCACGAAGATCGGCACCGGCTGGAACACCTACCGCCTGATCTTCTGACGGCCTGGGCGTCCCTGACGCCTCGCGCCCCAGCGGCGCGGCCCTAAGAAAACCGAACGGGCCCCGCTCCTCTTACGAGGAGCGGGGCCCGCTTCGTGTGTCAGCAGAGGTGTCAGCCGCGGATCAGGTTGCGGAGGACGTACTGCATGATGCCGCCGTTGCGGTAGTAGTCCGCCTCGCCGGGGGTGTCGATGCGGACGACCGCGTCGAACTCGACGCCCGTGTCCGTGGTGACCTTGACCGTGCGGGGGGTCGTGCCGTTGTTCAGCTCGGTCACGCCCGTGAAGGAGAAGGTCTCCTCGCCGGTCAGGCCGAGGGAGGCCGCAGAGGCGCCCTCCGGGAACTGGAGCGGGAGGACGCCCATGCCGATGAGGTTCGAGCGGTGGATGCGCTCGTACGACTCGGCGATGACGGCCTTGACGCCCAGGAGCGCGGTGCCCTTGGCCGCCCAGTCACGGGACGAGCCCGAGCCGTACTCCTTGCCCGCGAGGATGGCGAGCGGGGTGCCCTGCTCGATGTAGTTGCGGGAGGCGTCGTAGATGAAGGAGACGGGGGCGCCTTCCTTCGTGAAGTCGCGGGTGTAGCCGCCCTCGGTGCCCGGCGCGATCTGGTTGCGCAGGCGGATGTTGGCGAACGTGCCGCGGATCATGACCTCGTGGTTGCCTCGGCGGGAACCGTACGAGTTGAAGTCGCGGCGCTCGACGCCGTGCTCCGTCAGGTACTGGCCCGCCGGGGTGTCGGCCTTGATGGCGCCGGCCGGGGAGATGTGGTCGGTGGTGACCGAGTCGCCCAGCTTGGCCAGGACACGCGCGCCGACGATGTCGGTGACCGGGGTGGTCTCCATCGTCATGCCCTCGAAGTACGGGGGCTTACGGACGTAGGTGGACTCGGTGTCCCACTCGAAGGTGTTGCCGGTCGGGATCGGCAGCGCCTGCCACTGGGCGTCGCCCGCGAAGACGTCCTGGTAGGACTTGTTGAACATGTCCTCGCCGATGGCGTTGGCGACGACGTCGTTGACCTCGGCCTCGGAGGGCCAGATGTCCGCCAGGTACACCGGCTTGCCCTCGGTGTCCGTGCCGAGCGCGTCTTTCGTGATGTCGACCTTCATCGAACCCGCGAGGGCGTACGCGACGACCAGCGGCGGGGACGCCAGGTAGTTCATCTTGACGTCGGGGTTGATGCGGCCCTCGAAGTTCCGGTTGCCGGAGAGGACCGAGGTGACCGCGAGGTCGTGCTCGTTGACGGCCTTGGAGACCTCCTCCGGCAGCGGGCCGGAGTTGCCGATGCAGGTGGTGCAGCCGTAACCGACGAGGTTGAAGCCGACCTTGTCGAGGTACGGGGTCAGGCCCGCCTTGTCGAAGTAGTCGGTGACGACCTTCGAGCCCGGGGCGAGGGTGGTCTTGACCCACGGCTTGCGGGTCAGGCCCTTCTCGACGGCCTTCTTCGCGACGAGCGCGGCGGCGACCATCACGTACGGGTTCGAGGTGTTGGTGCAGGAGGTGATCGCGGCGACGGTGACGGCGCCGTGGTCGATCTCGTACGTCGAGCCGTCGGGAGCCGTGACGGTGACCGGCTTCGACGGGGCGCCGTTCGGCGTGTTGGCCGGGGCGTCGGAGGCCGGGAAGGACTCCTTGCCCGCCTCGTCCACGTCGTCCACGTAGTTGCGGACGTCCTGGGCGAACTGGGCGGCCGCCTCGGCGAGGACGATGCGGTCCTGCGGGCGCTTCGGGCCGGCGATGGAGGGGACGACCGTGGAGAGGTCGAGCTCCAGCTTCTCGGAGAAGTCGGGCTCGGCGGACGGGTCCAGCCAGAGGCCCTGCTCCTTGGCGTACGCCTCGACCAGCGCGACCTGCTGCTCGGAACGGCCGGTGAGCTTCAGGTAGTTCAGGGTCTCGCCGTCGATCGGGAAGATCGCGGCGGTGGAGCCGAACTCCGGCGACATGTTGCCGATGGTGGCGCGGTTGGCGAGGCTCGTGGCCGCCACACCCTCGCCGTAGAACTCGACGAACTTGCCGACGACACCGTGCTTGCGCAGCATCTCGGTGATCGTGAGGACGAGGTCGGTGGCGGTGGTGCCGGCGGGCAGCTCGCCGGTCAGCTTGAAGCCGACGACGCGCGGGATGAGCATCGAGACCGGCTGGCCGAGCATGGCGGCCTCGGCCTCGATGCCGCCGACGCCCCAGCCCAGCACGCCGAGGCCGTTGACCATGGTGGTGTGCGAGTCGGTGCCGACGAGGGTGTCGGGGTACGCCTGGCCGTTACGGACCATGACGGTACGGGCCAGGTGCTCGATGTTCACCTGGTGGACGATGCCGGTGCCCGGGGGGACGACCTTGAAGTCGTCGAAGGCGGTCTGGCCCCAGCGCAGGAACTGGTAGCGCTCCTTGTTGCGGCCGTACTCCAGCTCGACGTTCTGGCCGAAGGCGTCCTTCGTGCCGAACTTGTCGGCGATGACGGAGTGGTCGATGACCAGCTCGGCCGGGGAGAGCGGGTTGACCTTCGCCGGGTCGCCGCCGAGCTCCTTGACGGCCTCACGCATGGTGGCGAGGTCGACGACACAGGGCACACCGGTGAAGTCCTGCATGATCACGCGGGCCGGCGTGAACTGGATCTCCTGGCTCGGCTGGGCCTGCGAGTCCCAGGTGCCCAGGGCGCGGATGTGGTCGGCGGTGATGTTCGCGCCGTCCTCGGTGCGGAGGAGGTTCTCCAGAAGCACCTTCAGGCTGTAGGGAAGGCGCGCGGAGCCCTCGACCTTGTCCAGCTTGAAGATCTCGTACGACTCGTCGCCCACGCGCAGCGTGCTGCGGGCGTCGAAGCTGTTCGCCGACACGACAGTCTCCTTCATCAAAGTGCGCGTATTACCGCCATGCTGCCGCCACGACTCCTCGCCGATCCGCTAAGGTAAGGCTTAGTTAGGTAACCCTTACCGGGTGGCGGCTGCGGTGCGCCGTAAGCAGTTATCTCGATGTCGAGATAACTCTAGTGCATCCCCGCCGCTCGGTCATGCCCGGCATGCCTGTGATCGCCGTCATCCGGCCGAGGCATTCCCGGGTGCGCGCCGGAGCGCGCACTGCGGAACGTGCGGCGGTACGTGTCCGGCGGGACGCCGATCGTGCGGTTGAAGTGGCGGCGCAGGGTGGTGGCCGTGCCCATGCCGGTGGCCGTCGCGATGGCGTCGACGCTGTCGCCGGTCGCCTCCAGGAGCTCCTGGGCGTGGCGGATCCGCTGGGTCAGCAGCCACTGCAGCGGGGTGGTGCCCGTCACCGCGCGGAAGTGGCGGGTCAGGTGGCGGGAGCTCATGTTCGCCCGGCGGGCCAGGTCCTCCACGGTCAGCGGCTCGTCGAGCCGTTCGAGGACCCAGGGGAAGAGGTCGGCGAGCGGGTGGTCGTCCTGGGCGGGGACCGGGGCGGTGACGAACTGGGCCTGGCCGCCGGCCCGGTGCGGGGGCACGACCAGGCGGCGGGCGACGGTGTTGGCGAACGCCGAGCCGTGGTCGAGGCGGACCAGGTGCAGGCACAGGTCCATCGCGGCGGCCTTGCCGGCGGAGGTGAGCACGCTCCCGTTGTCGACGTAGAGGACGTCCGGATCGACCTCCACCTCGGGGTACCGGGCCGCCAGGACCTCGGTGTGGGCCCAGTGGGTGGTCGCGCGGCGCCCGTCCAGGAGCCCGGCGGCGGCGAGCACGAACGCGCCCGTGCACAGCGAGGCCACCCGGGCGCCCGCCTCGTGGGCCGCGCGCACCGCGTCGACCAGCTCGGCGGGCGGGTCCACGTCGACGTCGGCCCAGCCGGGGACGATCACCGTGTCGGCGTCGGCGAGACCGGCGAACCCGCCGTCCGGCTCCAGCAGGAACCTGCCGAACCGGACGGAGGCGGGGCCGTGGACGGTGAGGCGGTGGAGCGGGTCGCCGAACACCTCGTACGCCACGGAGAGTTCGAAGTGCAGCATTCCGTCGGTGACGGCCAGCGCGACAGTACCCATGGGGCGACAGTACCCATGTCCGGAAGTGTGCGGGGCGTGTCGTTCCGGACACTCGTGCCGATCGGCGGCCGCCGCCAGACTCTCCGTACCGGATCGAAAACACCCGGTCGAACCACCGGAACGCAATCGAAGGGGATGTCATGGGGTCAGGTCAGACGGTCGTGGTGTTCGGGGCCTACGGGCACACCGGGCGCTTCGTGGTGGCGGAACTGCTGGAGCGCGGGTTCGTCCCCGTCCTCTCGGGGCGCGACGCGGAGAAGCTGCGGGCGTTCGCGGCGTCCCTGCCGGAGCCGCCTCCGGGCGTCGAGGCCCGGCCCGCCTCGGTCGACGACCCGGACGCGCTCGACCGGGCCCTGGCCGGCGCCGCGGCCGTGATCAACTGCGCCGGGCCCTTCGCCACGACGGCCGCCCCGGTGATCCAGGCGGCGCTGCGGGCCGGGATCCCGTACGTGGACGTGGCCGCCGAGATCGAGGCCAACGCCGACACGTTCGCCCGGTTCGCGGAGCCCGCGCGGGCCGCGGGCACGGCGGTGGTCCCCGCGATGGCCTTCTTCGGCGGCCTCGGCGACCTGCTGGTCACCGCGGCGATGGGCGACTGGACGACGGCCGACGAGGTCCACGTCGCGTACGGGCTGAGCAGCTGGCACCCCACGGCCGGGACGCGCACGGCGGGCGCGGTCTCCCGGCAGCGCAGGGACGGCCGGCACGTCCGGTACACGAAGGGGCGTCTGGAGTACGGGGACGGCACCCCGCCGACCGTGAAGTGGTCCTTCCCCGAGCCGCTCGGGGTCAAGGCGGTGATCGGCGACTTCACCATGGCCGACGTCGTCACCGTCCCCAGTCACGTGTCCGTGCCCGAGGTCCGTACGTACATGGCCGTCGAGGCGGCCAGGGACCTGGCGTCCGCCGACACCCCGGCGCCGGCGGCGGCCGACGAGCGGGGGCGGTCCGCGCAGACCTTCCTCGTCGACGTGGTCGTGCGCTCCGGCGGCGAGGAGCGGCGCGCCGTGGCGAGCGGGCGGGACATCTACGCCGTCAGCGCGCCGCTCGCCGTCGAGGCGGTCGACCGTCTGGTCACGGGCCGGGACCGGACGGTCGGCGTGGCCTCGGCCGGGGCGATGTTCGACGCGCCGGACTTCCTCCGCGCCCTGTCCGCGCACCTTGAGTTGGAGCTGTAGCTCCGCGCGCGGGGGGCGGGTGGCCTTCCAGCGGGTCTACGGGACACGCCCGAGCCACCACCGCGCGGACGCGGCGGCGTGAGGAGGCGACCCGTACGGGCGCGAAGAGATTGCCGGGGCTCGTGCGGCGGCCGAGGATCGGAACATGTTCAGCGGCGCGCATGTGATTCTCTACACCCCGGACGCGGACGCCGACCGGGCCTTCCTCAAGGACGTCGTGGGCTTCGACCACGTCGACGCGGGCCAAGGGTGGCTCATCTTCAGACTGCCGCCCGCCGAGGTCGCGGTGCACCCGACGGCGGGTGAGCCGAAGCACGAGTTCTATCTGATGTGCGAGGACATCACCGGCACGCTCACCACCCTCGAGGACCGGGGCGCCGAGATCTCACGGCCCATCAGCGACCAGGGCTGGGGCCTGCTCGCCGCCGTTCGGCTGCCGAGCGGCGCCGAACTGCCGCTGTACGAACCGCGTCACCCGACTGCGCACAGCTCGTCACCCTGATGGCCCACCCCCACGCGAGGCCCATCTCATATCTGAGATAACGTGACGCCCATGGCAGACGACTACCTCGTACGCATCGGCAAGCTCATCCGTGACGCCCGTCAGCACCGTGGCTGGACGCAGACGCAGCTCGCCGAAGCCCTGGCCACAAGCCAGAGCGCCGTGAACCGGATCGAACGTGGCAACCAGAACATCAGCCTTGAGATGATCGCACGCATCGGCGAAGCGCTCGACAGCGAGATCGTGTCCCTGGGTTACGCCGGCCCCATGCATCTGCGGGTCGTCGGCCGCCGCCGGCTCTCGGGGGCCATCGACGTCAAGACGAGCAAGAACGCGTGTGTCGCGCTGCTCTGCGCCACGCTCCTCAACAAGGGCCGCACGGTCCTGCGCCGCGTCGCCCGGATCGAGGAGGTCTTCCGGCTCCTGGAGGTCCTCAACTCCATCGGCGTGCGCACCCGTTGGATCAACGACGGCGTCGACCTGGAGATCGTGCCGCCGGCCGAGCTGGACATGGACTCGATCGACGCCGAGGCCGCGATCCGTACCCGCTCGATCATCATGTTCCTCGGCCCGCTGCTGCACCGCCTCGACCGCTTCAAGCTGCCGTACGCGGGCGGCTGCGACCTCGGTACGCGCACGATCGAGCCGCACATGATCGCGCTGCGCCGCTTCGGCCTGGAGGTCACGGCCACCGAGGGCCTCTACCACGCGCAGGTCGAATCGTCCGTGGTCCCGGACCGCCCGATCGTGCTGACCGAGCGCGGTGACACGGTGACGGAGAACG
This sequence comes from Streptomyces sp. NPDC054975, assembly GCF_053609105.1. Taxonomy (NCBI): domain Bacteria; kingdom Bacillati; phylum Actinomycetota; class Actinomycetes; order Kitasatosporales; family Streptomycetaceae; genus Streptomyces; species Streptomyces sp. NPDC054975. The sequence goes on along the minus strand of NZ_JBSGWV010000061.1, from coordinate 858 downwards.
CGCTGCTGGCCGCGGCCCGCCACGACGGTGTGACCGTCATCCGCAACGCCTCCTCCAACTACATGGTCCAGGACCTCTGCTTCTTCCTGGAGGCGCTGGGCGTACGGGTGGACGGCGTCGGCACGACGACGCTGACCGTGCACGGCGTCCCGCAGATCGACGTGGACGTGGACTACTCCCCCTCGGAGGACCCGGTCGAGGCGATGAGCCTGCTGGCCGCGGCGGTGGTGACGGAGTCGGAGCTGACGATCCGCCGGGTCCCGATCGAGTTCATGGAGATCGAGCTCGCGGTCCTGGAGGAGATGGGCCTCGACCACGACCGCTCGCAGGAGTACGCGGCGGACAACGGCCGTACGCGCCTGGTGGATTTGACGGTCCGGCCCTCCAAGCTGGAGGCCCCGATCGACAAGATCCACCCGATGCCCTTCCCGGGCCTGAACATCGACAACGTGCCGTTCTTCGCGGCCATCGCGGCGACGGCCCAGGGCAAGACCCTGATCCACGACTGGGTCTACGACAACCGCGCGATCTACCTGACCGATCTCAACCGCCTCGGCGGCCGCCTCCAACTGCTCGACCCGCACCGCGTCCTGGTCGAGGGCCCGACGCGCTGGCGCGCGGCCGAGATGATGTGCCCCCCGGCCCTGCGCCCGGCGGTGGTCGTCCTTCTCGCGATGATGGCCGCGGAGGGCACCTCGGTGCTGCGCAACGTCTACGTCATCAACCGCGGCTACGAGGACCTGGCGGAGCGCCTGAACTCGGTGGGCGCGCAGATCGAGATCTTCCGGGACATCTGAGGGTCGAGCCACGTGCGGGGAGCCGCCGGTCCCGTTCCGGGTGGAGGTGATGGACTGCGGC
>NZ_JBSGWV010000060.1:0-38810 GCF_053609105.1 Streptomyces sp. NPDC054975 | reverse complement strand
GCATTCAGCACTGCGCGGCGGCGCGGAGCACGCCTCCCGCGCCGCCGCTCCCCGAACTCCCGGAGTCACGCTCATGTCCGTCCATGCCTCGGCGTCCCAGCTCGCCCCCGCCCGCACCGCTCCCGCGACACCTGCCACGTTCCACCCCAAGCGCCCCACCGTCCTGTCCTACGGACTGGGCGCCGACTCCACCGCCATCCTGCTGATGTTCCTGGCCGATCCGGCCGCGCACGGCCTGGAGCCGGACCTGTCGGACCTGATCGTCGTCCACGCCATCACCGGCGACGAGTTCGCCGACTCGCTGGACTACGTCAACCGCCTCGTCCTGCCGCTGCTCCGCGCCCGCTCGGTGCGCCTGGTCCAGGTCTGTCGGGCAGGTAAGAGCGACGCCGACGGCGTCCTGGTCCTGGACGACTCCCGCGCTCCTCGCCGCATCCACGCCGCCGGCCCCTGGCGCCTGTCCGACGAGCTGCGCGCGGCCGGCACCGTGCCGCAGCTCGCGAACGGCCAGCGCCGCTGCTCCATCCGCTTCAAGGGCTGGGTCCTCGACAACTGGGCCGCCGCCGAGTTCGGCGCGCGTAGCTTCCGCCGCGCCATCGGCTACCACGCCGACGAACTCGGCCGCGCCGAGAAGGACACCGCCATTCAGCGCCGTCTCAACACCGAGGCCGGGCGCACCATCTGTGAGCCTCACTATCCGCTCATCCTGGCCCGGAAGGACCGGGCCGCCGTCGAGGCGTACGTACTCGCCGCCCTGGGCGAGCCCATCAAGAAGTCGTACTGCGCCATGTGCCCGTTCTCCGGCGTCTGCGCATCCCGCGACCGCCACGAAGAGCGGCTGCGCGCCCACCCGCACGTCGCCGCCGACGTGCTGCGCCTGGAGTACGTCTCGATGGCGCTCAACGAGCAGATGTCCCTGTACGGGCCCGCAGGATCGCTGTACGGCCGCCTCACCGAGGACGGCCGCAACCGTGCGGTCCTGGAGGCCTTCCAGACCGGCCTGGACCAGGCCCTGTACGCCGTCTACGAGGTTCGCCGCATCACCTTCGTCGGCCGCACGAAGGACTGCCGCCGCTGGCACGGCAAGAAGTGCGCCGAGCCGGAATGGTGGTGCAACTGGCAGCGCACGCCCCGCTGCCGCCGCATCCACACGGTCGTGGACCAGAACGGCGCTCCGGTCGACGCCGAACCGCACTGCCGGGGCACGGACCCCCGCTGCGGCGGCAAGCAGCAGAAGGGGCAGACCTGGCGTTCTGTCCGTACCGTCTTTGAAGGCCCCCGCGAACGGGCTGAACTGATCGTCGGCCGCTTCGCAGGCCGCTTCCCGAAGAGGGTCCGCCTGGTCGACGGCGCCACATCCGGGATCCGGAGCGCCCACTACCTCCCCGACACCGAAGGCCTGCCCCGCACCGAGGCGTTCATCGTCGCCGCACCCGCAGGAGTTGTTGACAAGCAGCGTCCCGGCTTCGAGGGGAAGTGGACGGAGCACACCGGCGGCAGGCCCGTCTTTCCGCCGCTGCGTGAGCTGCCGGAGCCGGTGCGCCGAAGGAGGTCATCCGGCGGCCCGGCCCCGGTGCGCCGCGCCCGTTCCATCGGGAACGTCGTGCTGATCGCGTGATTGCGCTTGACGGTTGTGACGTGAGAGGGGTATAGTTATCTTGTTGGTCGATGGTGGCAGTCGACCGAAACCGAGAATGCGCCCCCGTGAATCCCAGGAGATCCCATGCTGTTCAACGACCTCTCCCAGCTACCCGCGCCCGTCGAGACCAGCGATCTCCGCCAGACCGAGGCGCTGTGGCAGTCGGGGGGCCGCACGGACGGGAACGGGTGGGTGCCCCTGTGCAACCTCGTCTTCGGGTGCGGTGCACCGGCCGCGACGTTCATTCACCTAGCCGCCGCGCGCGCCCGCAAGGGCCTGTGCGCAGGCTTCCACCCCGTCGAAGTCGTCGCGGACGCCGTGGCCTGCTGGATGGCCTCGGCCATGGAGATCGCCGCCTACCAAGCGGACCTGCGGGACCGCTACGAGGGCGACACCTGGACCCCTGGTCAGCCCTCCATCCACTTTCCGTACCGCGGTTAGCCGACTGCCCGCTGCAGGGGGCGGCCCGTCCGCCCCCGGCCCCGCGACCACCACGGCGGCAGTGGCAGCCGCCCGACCGAACACACACCGGAGAGAGGATCCATGTCCCACACCCTGCAGTGGACCGCCAGCCCCTCGGGACGCACCGGCCATGCGACGTTCTGGACGGTTACCGCCTTCGGCAACAACGGCCATCAGGCGTACGCCACGATGCCCCTGGAGTACGCGGACGTCGCCCGCGCGCAGTACGACCGCCTCCACGCCACCCCCGGGGTGAACCGAGTCGAGATCGCGGAAATGACCTCTCAGATCACCGAGCGGCTCATCGCCATGGACGACCTCCCCGGCCCCGAGAAGCCCACCCCCGTGCCCGAGCTGCCGGAGGGGGCCGACCACATCGGCCGCCACTACCGCTTCAGCTGGGGCCGCCCGGTGCTCCGCACCGGCGACGACGTCCGCAGCTACTTCAAGTGGCTCTCGGAGACCCAGATCAGCCCCCTGCCCACGTTGCCTCGCGTGGATCCCCACAGCCTGCGGCTGCTGGAGGTCACCACCGTCCGCCGTACCCGCCCCATCGGACTCGCCGACCTTCCCTGAGCCGGTCCCACGCCAGGGCCCAGCCCCTTCCCGGGGCGGGCCCGGCGGCCCCGACGAACTCAGCCCCCTGTCCGCACCGCACCCCTTGCAGAGGCGCGAGAGACGAGAACCCGTGAACCCGGTGAACCCTGAGAACTATGTGTGGTCGCCCGCGACGTGCGCGCGGTGCAACGACCCGGACTCCCGGCTTGCGTCGGGCGACAGCGACCGCAGCGACATCCTCGTGTGCTCCCGTTGCCTCGAACGCGGCCATCTGCCCTACCGCGACGTCCGAGACATCCTTGCCGCTCTCGCCCCTGCCCAGGTCCTGCGTATGCGCGGCCAGCTCCTTCACGTCGGCACCCCCAAGGCCCCCGACCCGATCACCGCCTACACCCGCACCGTCTTCGAAGGGCCTGCGTCCTACCTGGTACGTCAGCACCGCGCGGCACCGCGTGATCCTCTCCGCGCCGGACCCCCAGGACGGACGCGGCTGGATCCTGGTCGGCGCCCGCTCCGGAAAGATCCTCCGAGGACAGATCACCGTCCGCGGAACAGAGGTCAGCGCTCCCGGACCGCGCGCCGTCCACGCCATGCTCACCGCCCTCAACCCTCGAACCGGCGGGGCGTGATGGGTCGGCCCGCCGCACCCCGCGCACAAGTCGAAGACCTCTTGCGCTCCGGACTCAGCGACCTCGCCATCCACCGCCGCACCGGCACCGCCCGGAAAACGGTCGCCCGCTACCGCAAGAGGCTCGGCATTGCCGGATACCGAGCCACCCAGAACAGCGCCCACTGCCGCCACGGCCACCCCTTCCCCGCCAACGCCGCGCACCACTCCAACGGCTGGCTCTACTGCCGCGCGTGCGCGCGGCGACGTGACCGGGCCCGCAGGGGACTTCCCGATGAAGAGGGCGAGCCCGACTGGGTGGCAGTCGAACGGACGGTCGCGGGCGACAATCCCCGCCCCGCACTCACCCGACAGGAGCGCCAGGCCGTCATCGCCGCGCTTCTCCGCAAGGGAGCGACGGCCAGCACGATTGCCGACCGTGCCGGAGTCAGCCTGCGGACTGCCTACCGCTGGCGTGCCCGCACGGGCCGGGGCCGGCTGCCCAGCGGTCGGCGGCGCGACGCGCAGTAGACCCCCGAACATGATGCATATATGGTATAGTTGTTTCGTTGGTCGATGGTGGCAGTCGGCCAGCCCACCGAGAACACACGGCGCACCTACGCAGGCGCGCCCCGGCGAGACACAGGGAGAACTCCATGGCCCACCAGATCGAGCAGTTCACCGACGGCACGGCAGCGTTGGCAAGCGCACGCCAGAGTGCCTGGCACAAGCTGGGCACGGTGACCGAGGACGCCATGACCGCCGAGGACGCGATGCGGATCGCCTACCTCGCCGACTGGAACGTCCGGCTCGTCGACCTGCACGCCACGGACATCACCGGTGACGGAGTGACCACGCTGGAGGTCCCCAACCACCGCGCCTCGGTACGGACCCACCCCAAGACACGCCGCTCCGAGGTCCTTGGCGTGGTCGGCACCGACTACACCCCCGTCCAGAACGAGGAGCACGCCGAATTCCTCAACTACCTCGCGGACGAGTCCGGCGCCCACTTCGAAACCGCGGGATCGCTTCGCGGTGGCCGCCAGGTCTTCCTGACCATGAAGCTCCCCCAGACCCTCACGATCGGCAGCAACGACGCGGTGGACCTCTACATCGCCGCTTTCAACTCCCACGACGGCAGCAGCGCGTTCCGTATCGTCGTCACCCCCGTCCGCGTCGTCTGCGCGAACACCCTCCGCGCGGCCCTGAACTGTGCCAGGAGCAGCTACACCGTCCGCCACACCTCCGGAGCCCGCGGCAGGATCGCCCAGGCCCGCCAGGCCCTCGGCCTCACCTTCACCTACGCCGAGGAGTTCGAGAAGGCGGCCCAGCGCATGATCGAGACAGAGCTGAGCGTCGACGCCCTGCGCTCCGCCGTGAGCGACCTGTGGCCGGTCACCGCCAGCGACAGTGCTCGCAAGCGCACCAACCAGCGGCTGCGGTGGAACACCATCCGCCGTCTGTTCGAGGAGGCGGACACCCAGGCCGGGATCCGTGGCACGGCCTGGGCGGGATACAACGCGATCACCGAGTACGCCAACCACGTCGCCCCCGCCCGCGGAGCGAACGACGTCCTCAGGGGCGCAGCGCGCGCCGAACGCGTGATCACCGGGACGGCTGACGACCTGATGGAGCGCGCCTTCCGGCTCCTGACGCCCGCTGGCCGCAGCTGACCGGCCCACCGGGGCCGGGTGGGGGACGTCCCCCACCCGGCCCCGGTGGATCACGCACCACACCGCGAGACCGTTCCGCCCCGCGGGCCGATCACGACACCTTGCCGGGCGGGCGTGGCAGCCGTCCGGCACCGAAGACACCGGACATCGCCCCCCTCGTGAGGACACTCATGGACATCACCACCCGCCTGCAGCTGCTGGAGGCCCTCCGGCGCGCCGAGCAGGCCGACGCCGCCTACGCCGCCGCCAGCCGCGCCTGCGCCCGGGTCACCCAGACCGCCGTGGACGCGTTCACCGGCATCGGCCGCTGCGAGCAGCAGCTGGCCGCCACCCCGCGCCCGATTGCGCGGGTCGAACGGGTCCAAGTGCAGGTTTGCGCACCTCTACCAGCCCCGTCCGTGCCGGGCATGAGCAGGGGTTCGCCCAGCCCATGACGTGGTGGTAGCGCGTACGGTCGGCGCCTTCGGCATCGACCCGGACCCGGCCGCTGAGCAGGATCGCGGAGTGGAAGCGGTGGCCGGCCGTGGTCACGTTGGCCTCCGCGAGGAACCCCTGTGCCATCGCGAACTGGGCGACCGCCCGGTGCAGACGCCTGCGGCCCAGCTGTTCGAAGAAGTTGAGCTCCTGCAGGGCCAGGACGTCCGGCCGAAGCGACCGGAGGAAATCCATCTGCCCAGCCCACCGGTCAGCCGGACCGAACCCGGCGTCCGTGTGCCCGACGAACAGCGTGTTGAAGGTAACGACCCGTAGAACGGGACTCATGCTCGATCTCCTTTGCCTGACGAGTTGGCCACGGGCCCGGCGTGGCACGGCAGCTTCCGTAGCTCAGCCCGCCCACCCGATGTCACGGACCTCGATCGCCCCGGGGAGCGGAATGTACTGAATCCAGCACCGCCCCGCCCCCGCTCTGGTCGCCTGCGGCATCAGCTGCGCATCTCGGCTGCAGCGCCCCGGGCAGAGTGCCTCAACGGCTCGGGCGTCGGGGCGCGTTCCAGGACCGTACGCGAGAACGGCTGCGCTTCTGCGCCTCGCCGTCGCGGCCCCTCGCTCACCCGGACGGACTACGCTCGCTCCCGGCCCGCGCCGGAATGGGGTGCGCGGGCAAGGCCCCGGGCCCCGCGTGACGGAGGGACGCAGTACGGCCGGGGCCGTCCCATCCTGTTGGGCATTGGCTCCAGTTGTGAGGCTGCGCCTGGCCTTTACCGGGAGAAGGCTGCCTGGAGAAGTTCCTCGCTCAGCCTCTGGTCTTGGACGTACGGGTTCTGGTTCGCGTCGAGGCCGAACAGTGCGTAGACGCGCTGGAGTCCTTCGTACGCGTCCTGCTCGGGATTCCCGTGTGCGGTCCACGACTGGTTCCACGTGTCGGCGCTCGCCTGCTGTACTGCCCCGAGGAACGGGAACTCGGGATTCGGTCCGGGCGCCAGGGTGCGGGCGGGTACCTGGGCGAAGCGGGCGGTGACGGTCCTGTGCTGCCAAGGCCCGTCGACGGTGGGCATGATCTTCTCGTCGACGAGACGGAAGTACTCCAGCATCAGCTCGGACAGCGTCACGACGTTGATCCTGCCGGTCTCACCGAACCGCTGCTCCATGCCCCAGCCGAGCATCTCGCTGGTCGCGACCACGGAGGCGGATACCGTGCCGTCCGCAGCGACCGCGACGGCACGGCGACTATCGGCAAGGAGGAGCCCGCCCCGGTACGGCTCGGGCCGCTTGTAGTCGGAGGAGAAGTTGAAGCCGCCATGGGGCCGCAGGGCGTCCTGGTTGAGGAGGGCCCCGCGGATTCCTTCCTGGCTGTGCAGACCGTCGATGAGTTCGGGGGCGTTCTGCGGAGCGCTCTGCCAGAACAGGATCGGTAGTTCGTCCCACCCGAGGTGGGCCTCCAGATCGTGACGAGCTTGCGCGGGGTCGGACGGCGGCGTCGGGGCGAGGGCAGCCCAGGGAGGGGCCGTCCGGCTGCGCAGTCCGTCGTTCATGAGCCGGTAGGCATCATCTGCCGACATCGTCGTCGTACGGTCGTCATGCCGGATCGGGACAGTCCAGCCCTCGGTGAACTGGTCCTTGTCGTTGAGGACCTTGCGTACGAGGGCCCAGCGGTCGGCGTCGGCAAGTCCTTCGATGTCGATCACGAAGTAGTACCCGGAAGCTTCGGCGTCGCCGTCGGGGTGGGCGAACCAGTGGTAGGAGACCCTGATGAGCGGCCGGACGAGGTCGTCGACGGTGGTCTTGAACTGGTCAATCTTGATGAGCGACTGCTGGAGCGGCGTGAGCTTCGTGGCGGCCTCGACGAGCTCGTTCGCCTTCTGCTTCGCCGTGACGCCGCACACGATCAGCCCGCCGCCGGAGTTGGCGAACGCGGCGACGTCCTTGCTGAACTCGAACTTCCCCTTGGGGGTGCGCAGGTCGTACGGGGCGCCGAAGCCGCCGCTCTTGAAGTCGACCCAGTCGGACTCCGGCGTGCCCAGCAGCTCACCGGGCTTGCCCTGGGCGAGGAGGGCGATGAGCTCGGTTCGGCTGGAAGGAGGCATGGCCGGCAGTGTAGGGACGATCCAGTAGCGCCGGTACGGAAATACGGCTGGGGAGCGATCCCTCGGAGGAATGAGGAATGCAGTTCCTGTCCGTTGCGGGGGACGCGCGAGGCATCTCGGGCGTCGAGGGCGCCTGGATCTACGGCGAGCAGCCTGCCGGCAGGCACGATTCGCATCCCGGCCCCCTTCCCTGGCATGGAGATAGGGAGGTCATGAAGCTCCACCTCCAGCGAGGAGGGCCACCGATCCAGTGCTCCCCGGAATGCTCGTACGGATGTCAGAGGTGGGCGTCACACTGAGGCCATGCCGTTCGATCTGCCGCCGTCAACGCCTTCGTTCCAGCAGCGTCGTGTCGCTCCTGCGATCAGGCCGATGATTCTGCCGACCCCGATGCTCTTGCCGATTCTCGACACCAATGCGCTTCTGACCGAGGCGTGCTACCTGGTCAAGAATGGCCGCCACGAGGACAAGATCTCGGCGTTGGCCGGCACCGGCCGCGCGAACCCGTACATCGCCGCGCACGTCCCCGGCGAGATCGACGAGCACCTTCCCAAGCTCGCGGCCCACTACGAGGTGCCCGAAGGGAAAGTACGCCTCCTGCTGGACCGCCAGATCCTTCCCGCCCTCCGAGTCGTGGACCTGGAGATCCGAGACCACCTGGCCCCGCAGACACGGCACATCCTGCGCGTCGAGCCGTCGCTCGACCCTCGGCACCGCGGCGATCCCGACGACGCGCCCACCATGGCCCTGGCGGAGTTCCTGGCTCCTTGCGTCATCGTCACCCAGGACAGCGTCTTCTCCCGCTTCGGATTCGCCGTCATCGACTGGATCCCCATCGCGCAGAACCTGCTGCGGCTGGCCGGCCTTGAGGCCAGCACCGCGAACGCCATGGTCTTCATCGACCTCGCGCTACGGCTGCTCGGAGCAGCGGCCAGGCGACTGTTCGACCTGGCCGTACGCAACCCGCTGCCGGCCATCGCCGTCGCGGGCGGACTGCTGCTCTGGGGCTACCACCGCGGCCACCTGACCGGCGAGTGGAGACCGCGGATTGCTCGTCTCAAGGAGGTCGCGCAACCTGTTCTGGAGAAGGGCGTCGCTGCCGCGACCGAGCACCGCAGCATCAGCGACTCCCTCCTCGTGGTACAGCCCCCGGCCTTCCCCAGCCCCGAGCAGCTGGCAGCGCGGTGCCTCGCCCGCCACGGCCACCCGATGACCCCAGGCGAACTGCGGGACGCTCTCGCGCGGCACGGTCACCAGATCCCCGCCGTGCAGCTCCGGCGCCACATGCACGCCCACCGCGCCTTCGTCCGCGACCTCGGTGACGTGTGGACCATCGGCCGCCCCGCGCGAACACCCCATGAGCTGTAGTTGAGGGTGGCTCTCTCCCCGATCTGATCATGGCAGCGACCGGACGGTCCGCTGTCGCCAGGGCCGCGCCGGTGGTCGAGCAGAACTCCACGACGTCGGAGGGCGGGCGACAGGGCAATCCGGTGACAACCGGCCTGCTCGTGCTGAACACCGGCCGCCGGGCCTTCCAGCCCGGTCCGCCCGCCGCCGGTGCGCATCGCCACTGGCTGCGCACGTCTATGGCAGTCCCCAAGCGCCCCGTTTCGGGCGCGGGGGCGGGCCTGCGGCGATCTCCGATTCGGCCTGCTGCAGCTGCTGCTCCAGCCGTGCCCGGCGTTCGTCGACGAGGTTGCCTACCTTGTCCAGCGCCTCGCGCTGCCCCTGGGCGCCGTTCCGCGCGGACTTGCGGCGTAATCCCGCATTGCGGCGTCCGTGCGCTCGGCTTCCTCGCCTGTCGCCGAGAGATCGTCGAAGGTGCGCCCGGGGGAGTCCCTCGGTTCGTGCCTCAGTGAGCTGCCCTGCTCGGTGGTGGAAGTGCCCGAGGTCGTTGCGGCGGCTGTCGCTGTCGACCGCACACTGGTGCCGACACCGCGCACCGACCACCCGTTGCCCGGCCTGGAAGAGCCTGGCCGCGGCTGGCGGCCCCCGCCCGGCTACTCCCCGAACCCGGATGTCGGTCTCGACCCCCGGGGAAGTGTGCCTGGAACTCGAGCGCGCCCTGGCGGCCTGCTGCCAGCACCCCGCATGGCTCCCCGACCGTGAGCAGCAGCTGGAGGCCAGCCGTTGAGCGGCTGGGATGACGCGCCCTCCTGGGCCACCCTTGAGCGGCTGAAGTGCCCCCAGTTCCAAACCCCGGGGCTAGTGGCCGCACGAGAGCACTCAGACCCCCTGCGCGTGCCGGACCGCAGAGCCGGAGGACCCACCCTTCCGGGGCCGCCACCCCTCCTACGAAGATCCGTATTCCGACGACTATCTGCCTGGCTGCCGCGACGGCTGGTAGCCAGAGTTCAACAAGGGGGCCCCACTCGTGGGGCCCCTTTCGCGTTCAGGGGCGACCTCCCTCGGAGTGCCGCAGAGGTCTTGCGACCTGCGGATATCAGTCAGAGGAGAACGGTGACTCCACCCTATTCATGGCTGATATGGGATATAGTTGTCTTGTTGGTTCGGCGGTGGCAGTCGGCCAACACCGGAAATTCGCACCCGAATTCATGGGAGAACTCGCTGTGAGCACTGCGTTTGTCGGCCCCGCCGCCGACCTCCTCGCCGCCAGCAAGGCCGCGCTCGACGCCTTTACCGCTGCGCCGGACAGCCCGGACATGGCGCTGGGGCTGGCCCGGTCCCTGACCGACCTGGCCGTGCACACCAACTCCTACGACCACGTGGACGCCGAGCTCGCCGGACGGTGGCTCGACGCCTACTGGGCCGCGACCGACGCGCAGAACGGGGTCAAGGCCATCCGTATCGTCCAGGCCGCCGCCCAGCCGGTCACCGAGTCGGACGTCGATGCCGTCCACCGGGGCTTCTCGTACGCCATGGCCATCTTCGAGGACGCCGCTCGGACCACCGGCGCCGCACCCCTGCCGTATGACAAGCACGGCCGCTATTCCCCCGCCCCGGGCACGGAGTACCCGTTCAGCATCTCCGACATCGCCCGCCGCGCCGTCGTCATCCTCGGCCCCTGTTGGACTGCCGAGTCCGGCTTCATGGGCGTCAGCGGCACCATCTCCGCACCCGACTCGACGACCTACCTGCTCGCCGTCGGCGACCTGGGCGACACGGTCCCCGAGCTGTACGTAGAGCTCGACGGAGGGCAGCACTGCATCCACGGAGTGTGGTCCGGCGACGGCGTTCAGGCCATCGCCCAGGAAGTCGCCCTCCTCATCCGCACGCTGCGTTGACCTGCGGTCCGGGGGGCGCCCGCCGCGCGCCCCGGACCCGGACCCCGGCCGGCTGACTCCACAGATGCACGAATCCGTGCGAAGGGACACGCCCATGACGAGCACCACCTACACCCGCGACCACGTCAGCACTGCCGTCAACGCCGCCGTCGACCTGGCCGCAGACAAAGCGGATCGCGACACAACCGACACGGATAACTTCATCGTAAACGCCGCGCTCACGCTCCTGGAGAACCCGGACGCCACCTTCGTCGACATCGTGCACGAGTGCTACGACGAGGACCCCGACGACGTACGGTCCTGGCTCTGACGCCACCAGCCTCGTTAGGAGAAACACCCTTGTCACGGCTGCTGATCGGCCGATGGGGCGACGCCCCGCACCGGAGGCGGAGCGGCTGTGCGCGGCAGGCCGTGTGTCGCAGGCGCCGATGCCTGGTCTACCGGTCCATCGTGGTCCCCATGACCACGACGCGCCGATCCTGCCTCTGAACACCCATGCGTGAAACGCGATACGGAGCTCCGCACGTTACCCCGGCCTTGCTGACCATGCACTGGCGGCAGCAGACGCTGGTGCACTGGCGCTATCCGCCCGAAGCCGTCCAGGCTCTGCTGCCGCCGGGGCTACTCGTCGACCTTTTCGACGAGGCCGCGTGGGTCAGCCTCACCCCCTTCGTCATGCGGTCCGTCACAGTGCTGCGGGCTCCTCTGCCGCCTCCCGTCTTCCCGGAGACGAACCTGCGGACCTACGCCCGCCTGCCCGACGGCCGCCGCGGTCTGTGGTTCTTCTCGCTCGACGTCGCCAACCCGCTGATGCTCGCGGCCCGCGCTATCGGAATTCCGTACCACGTGGCCGCCTTGTCGGCGGAATCCCGGGGGTACGAGGTCGGCTACTCCGGACGGCGCCGCCACGGCGACGCCTCCTACCGGCTGCGCATCCGCGCAGGCGCGCTCCTGGAGGAACTGGACCCGCTCGACGACTGGCTCACGCATCGGTGGGCCGCGTTCTCCCGCCGCGCCGGGCGCCTGTGGCTCACCCCGGTGGAGCACGAGCCGTGGCCCCTGCGCCGAGGCACGATCCTGGAACTGAGCCAGACCCTCACCCGTAGCGCGAAGCTCCCCGACCCCGACAGCGAAGCACTGGTTCACACCTCACTCGGTGTGGGGCCGGTGCGCATGGGGCTGCCGCGGCTCGTGGCATGACTGGCGACACCGTTGGCCGACGCCGATATGATCCAGCACGCTCAATGGGCCAAGTTGCCACGCTCTCAGCAGGTCCGCGAGGCTTGGGTTGATGCGGCGATGCGGGCCGGTTGCGGGCGGCGGGTATCGCCTTGACACGGGCCGCAAGGAGAAGTGCGGCGAGTGCGCACCGGGTGGGTGCGCCCCTTAGAGCGTGTCTCCTTGGTGGGCAGGTCAGTTGATCGGGCGTCGCCGTGCTCGCAGCCCTGGACGTACACGCCGCCCGCCCCATTCACGGCACGCGGTGCGAGCCGGACGACCCCGCAGAGCCGCCGACCGTCGCCGACAAGTCCTCTGCCCCGCAGGCAGGATCGTCCCGCCTCGCACACGGAAGGAGGGAACATGCCTGAGTACACCGTCACCTGGGAGATCGACGTGGGCGCGGCCGACCCGGTCGACGCTGCCCGCAAGGCCCTCGCCATTCAGCGCAACGCCGCATCCTGGGCCGCCGTCTTCACTGTCCACAGCGACACCTCGACGGCCACCGTCGACCTGGACCTCGACGATCCCGACCCGTCCGGCGACGATGCACCTCGCCTCGTCCGCGCCGCCTGACAGCCCTCTCCACGCCCCGGCACGGCCTCGCGCCATGCCGGGGCGCTTCTGTGTCTTCAGCCGGCCGTCCGCAGCCGCCCGGCCCTGGGTGACTGCTTGTTCATGCGCGAGCCGTGTGCAGCGCTGCGGGGCCGGCCGTCCCCCGAATAGCTGCTGACCTTGCAAAACGCCGGTTTCCCACCCCCGAATGTGGAGTATGGGTGATATAGTTATCTCGCTGGTCGGTGGTGGCAGCCGACCAGCGCCGAATCCCGCACTCCGAACAAAGGGGACAACTGTGCCCGCGATCGCAGCGGCTGTTGAGGCCTTCGCACTCTGGGTATCGCCCACCGGCACGTTCCGCCTGCTCGACTGGGGCAGCGTTCCCACCCCGGAACATGCCCTGGCCTGCAATGTCGCCGAGCCGCTCGGCCTCACCCCGGAGCTGACCATGTGGACGGACTGCGAGGCCGTCCAGCTCCTCCATCCGCGCAACGCGCACGTCTGGGCTCTGCTGCTGGACTACCGGCCGCGTCCCGGCGTGTACTTCGGCGACGCCGTCTTCACCGGCGCCACGGTTCCCGGAACCGGCACGGTCCACGGACTCACCGAGGCCCAGGCCCTGAAGCTGCTCGACGTCCATCTGCGGCGCATCAACGCCCACGTACCGGGCGCGCGGCGCCACTGACATCAGGTCGCGCCGGGCCTCGGGAGTGAATTCCGGGGTCCGGCCCTCCCGGGAACTCGAGAAGGGGAAATCCATGAAATACACGATTGTCGGCGACTGGTATCACTGCTGGGATCTCGCCCCGGCTTTCGCCGTCGTCGCGGAGGGGGAAACGCTCGACGAAGCTAAACGGAACGCAGCCGGGGCCGTCCTGGAGCACTTCCCGGACCGCGCCGAGGGTGAGGAGGGCGAGAGCCTCGACACCCTGTGGGGTGGCGACAATGGCGCCTACGTCGTCGCGGCCTTCGAGGGGGACCTTCGAGCCCAGGCCATCGAGAGCGTGACGTTCGAGCTGATCGCATGACCGCAGCAGCCACCCAGACGTTCACCGTCATCGGCCTGACCCTGGACGTCGACTGCGCCGAGCTGCTCATCGCCGCCGTCCTGCCCGGCCCGGTCGCCGACCGGATCGGGCTGCTCGCCACCAGCGAGGACGACTTCACCGGCTGGGCAGAGGAGTTCGACGCCCCCGACCCCGACACGGCCGCCATCCTCGCCTACGGGCACTGCCGCAGGTGGGACGACGAGACCTGATCCACGGGGCGCAGCCGGACGGCTGCGCCCCTGTGTCTGCGCCGGGGGCGCGGCATCCAGGTGGATAGCGTCAGGCAGACTTGCCCTTATCCCGTGGTCAGGCCGGCGCTCTTGCGTCGGTTGCAGGGGCCGCAGAGGATTTGCAGGTTCTCTGCTGTGCTGGCTCCGCCCAAGGCGACCGGGATGATGTGGTCGTACTGCAGTTCCGAGGCAGCGCCGCAAGCCCGACAGCGGCCCTGGTCGCGTAGCCAGACGAGTTGCTTGACGTCGTCGGGTATGTGCCCGCGGTCTGAGGGCCGTGGCTCCGATCCCATGGCGACCATTGCCTTGGCCCGGTCGATTCGCTGGCGCTCGCGTTGTTGCCTGGTAGTGATGAGTGCGTACACGTCAGCGTCGGTCAGGTGGTCGTCCTCCCAGTAGAACCTGTCCTGGAACTGCCAGTAGGTGCGCTCACCATCAGTGAGTAGTTGGAGGGGTTCGTGACGTTGGATCTCCTGCGACTCATCGAAGGCCGCTTCATCATTCAGGTTGCTGTAGAACGTGGTCTTCCCGATACGGATGATCACGCGGCCCTGTGAGCCCTGGGGCCGCGCACTCCGATGCCGCCGTAGCCACCGCCGCGGACCGGCACCGCCGGGGTCGACAGCAAAGCTGATGGAGACGTTGTTGGCACGGCGCAACATGCTGTCACTCCTGTAGACCGGCCCCGAGACTTCCAGCGTACGTACGCACATGTGCAGGGCGCCGCGGCTGTCCTGGTTGCGAGGCCAAGCGTCACGTGCGTAGCCGCCTGGGTTCTGATCTGCCGGCGGGCGAGGGCGGGGCTGCTCTGCAGCATCGTGTCCGGCGAGGGAGGCCGGATGGAGCCTCGGCGAAGCCGCCGGCTCCCGCGTCATCGCCCGCGGGGGCCTGGGCGCAGCAGTCCAGGCGCATCACCGTGGCGGCGCAGCGCCCGTTCTTTCCCTGGGTGCGGGGCGCTGCGCCGTCCGCGTCGCCCGGTGCGGGCGGTTCGCTGCGCTGCGGCCCGGACCGAGCGCTGCGCGCTCTCACGCACCGGGGGCCCGGCAGCCGGTCGACGGGGACGCTGCGCGGCCCCGCTCCCTCGCTTCGCGCTGCCGTTCCCCTCGGTCCACGGCGCTGCGCTTCATGGGGCGGCGGTACGGCCTGCGCAGTGCCCCGCGCCTAGGTCCCAAAACCTGCCCCGACCACGGGAAATGCGGCTGCGAATTGATCCAGAACCCTTGAAATGAATTCTCGGAGAATGCATAATAAGGGTATGCGGATCGGCGGTGGCAGTCGATCGGCAGCCGAAAGACCACACTCCGATCCGAGGAGAACCATGCCGAACGACAACGCCCACGGTCACCTCTCCGCCATCCCCACCCCGGCACCGGCCCCCGAGCCGGAAAAGCCCCACACCGAGGCCGAGATGGAAGACGCCATGGGCTACCTCCTCGCCCGCATGGCGCCCCTGACGCAGCGCACCGGCACGGAGATCGAAGAGATCATCGAATCCGAAATCTTCGGCCTGCTCGCCCTGGCCTACATCGCGGCCCTGCGCACCAACCCGCCGCTCCCCACGACCGGCCCGGCCAAGGAACTCGACGCGCTCGCGTTCTCCTTCTACGTCCGGATGCTCGCCAGCGCCCCCAAGGGCTTCGACGACGTCACCGACCTGATCGTCCTCGACAGCATCCAGTGGTGCTCCCCGGCCCTCGATGTGGCCGCCCAGGCCCGCGCCCTGCGCCTCGTCCAGGACTGACCCGACCCCGGGGCGCAGCCGACCCGCTGCGCCCCGCCCGTGACGGCGGGGGAGTGGCACCCCCGCCGCGCCGAGAACACCCACTCGAAAGCGAGACCAACCCATGACCTACAGCCTTCCCCCGATGCCCTCCACCCCGGAGCCCGCCGCTGCCCTGCTGATGGGCCTCCTCCGTGCCGTCGGCGACGGGTGCCACACCCTGACCGTCTCGGTCACCGGCTGCGCTCGTGGGGCTGTGTGCATCCTGCCGTTCCGCAACGTCGGCGAGTACACCGGCGTTGATGCGGCAGCCGCCTTCGACGTCATCGCACTGCTGGCCCTGACGTCCGGCGGCATCGGCGGTGCGGTCGTGCGCACCAACCACGCGGACAACACCTCCCGTGTCCTCGGCTGGAGGCTGAGCGACTGCACTGCCCACCCGCTGGGCAGGGCCGAGATCTTCAACGCCTACTGCACGGACGCCGCTGCCGGCGAGCTGATCCCGCCGGAGCCGGGCGTGGAGTATGCCGACGCCCCGCTCGTAGAGGCCTGACGCACCATCGGGGCGCAGCCGACCGCGCTGCGTCCCGCCCCGCCTCGGCTGCGGGGGAGTGGCACCTCCGCAGCCACCGACCACACACCTTGAGGAGCATCCATGCGACACGCGACCGCACAGCTGATCGGCGGCCGAACCCACGAGTGCAAGGCCACCGCGACGTACACCGACAGCGGCACCCGCGCGTACGTCCAGCTCGACAGCATCGGTAGCTCCGACGCCGTACGGGGTGGACCCGCACCTAGGCCCGCCGGCTTGCCCGCGCGGCCGCGCGCAACGGGGCGGAGATGGGCCTCCGGCTCGTTCACGCGATGGCTGCGGCGGAGCCTGGCCTTGGCACGTGCACGGCTGAGCGCATGCCTGCCGCTGTCGCCATGGTCGCCGTATACGGTTCCCAGCGGTCGCTGACCCGAGACGCGACGAAGCCCCAGACTGCGCGGTCCGAGGCTTCGTCGCGCTAGTGGTCCGAGGCAACCTCTGGTCATCGGCTCAGGCTGCCCTGAATGCCGATCGCGCCGTCGAGTTTCGCGCCGGTGAGGTTCGCCCCCGTCAGGTCGGCGGAGATGAGATCCGCCTTTGACAGGTCTGCGTTCGTCAGGTTCGCGCCGGTCAGTTTGGCCTGGAAGAGGCTCGCGCCGCTGAGGTTCGCGCCCGACAGGTTCGCTCCGGTCAGGTCGGCGTCCCACATCCTCGTGCCACTGAGATCTGCCCGGGACGCGGCCACGCCTCGCAGGTTGGCCTTCCCGAGCTTGGCGCCGGGCAGGCGGGCCGCCGTGAGGTTCGCCTTGGACAGGTCTGCGCCGGACAGCTCGGTGTTGCGTAGGACGGCCTTGGCCAAGACGGCACCAGAGAGGTTCACGTCGGTGAGGTCCGCGTCGGTCAGGTTGGCGTCCCGCAGGTCCGCTCCGTGCAGGTCGACACTGCTGAGGTCCGCTTCGGCGAGGGTTGCGCCGCCGAGGTAGGCGTCGACCAGGGTAGTGGTGCGCTCAAGGCGCGCGCGTGTCAGATCGGCCTTCGGGAGCCTCGCTCGGTTCAGGGTGACGTCGGCGAGGTAGGCGTCGGCGAGCTTCGCTCCAGCGCCGGAGGCGGCGGTGAGGTCCACGCCCGCGAGGTTCGCCTCCCGCAGGTCCGTCCGGGTGAGTTTCGCGTGGTGCAGGAGAAGGCGGGGGGCGGCGGCGTCCTCGCGGATCAGCTCTAGACCACGCAGGCCAGCGCCCGTCCAGTCGACCTTCGCGGTGCCGTCCTGGCCTCCCGGGCGGCCGGCGAGGACCCGCGCGACGGCCTGTACGTCCTCCGAGAGGTCTGGTGTGCCGCCTGCCTGGGGGACGGTGGGGTGCGTGCGCACGTATGCGGACAGCACCGAGATGATGCGAGGCTGATCACGGGCGGAGTCCTGCATGATGCGTTCCAGTGCGTAGATCCCGCCAAACCGCACGTCCCGTGACGCCGAGCCCAGGTGTGTGATCGCCGAGTTGAACCGGTCCGTGATCTGGCCCTGCTCCGTGATCCGCAGCTCTTCGCGCGTTTGTCCGACGGACATCCAGGTGAAGAGCAGCGCGATCAGCGCCGTCAGCCCCGGCAGGCTCGCCAGGGCGGTCAGCGCCCACGCACCGGCCGGGCGGCCGTTTCCCCTCCCTCGGCCGTTCCGGATCTGGCGTGCCCGGACGGTCCGCCGCCCCGCCCCTCGACTTCGGATCCTCATCTACCCATGGCACGCGAAGGCGCCGGATCCCGCACGCCTCCGCGTGCCGGTTGGATGAGATCGGAAGGTCTGTCCGCGCGCGGCGGGCCGTCTGTTCTTCGAGCCCAGCAGGCGTCAGGGGCAGGCCGCCCCCCTGGACACGACAGCGCCGCTCCTGGCGGTCGAGGTCGGCCTGATCGACTCGGTGCGCCTGGGACGTGAGGGGGAGCCGTCCGTTCTGATGGCCGTGTCCGCGATCGAATGGTGGCTCCACGGCGCGATCGAGCACGGAGCTGTGCTGTAACCCACTGAGCCGGCCGGCCGGCCGGCCCGAGCACGCGGGGGCGGCCGAGCGGCTCGTCGCCACCCTACGGGCCTACTAGACAGAGAGGAATCACCTGGCCATGGTCGTAACCGTACCCCCCCACACGCCTGACGCTGCGCCCCTACACGCCCGCCGACCGGCGGGCGGTCCTGCGCCTGGCGAGCGCAGACCGGCTCCCCGGCCAGCCCAAGCTCACGCCCGCGATGCTCCGCGAGGCCCTGCAAGGCCGCTCTCCGGGGGACGCGGGCTGGTGGGCCGACCCGAAGACCCCCGTCACCGAGGTGGCGGTGAACGAGGCCGGGGCGGTCGTGGGTGTCGTCTCGTACGCGCTGCGACCCAAGGACGACACTGGCCAGTTGCTGTGGCTGCACTGCCAGGAGTACGACGCGACCGCCGACGCCCTGATCGGCCCTGTCGTGGCCGTGTTCGTGCCCCGCCGGGTGAGGCGTTCCAGTTCGCCTCCGCTCTCACGCTCGGGCTGGACGCTCTGCCGGTTGGTCACCGCCCGGCGACCGACAGGGCGCTGGACCGCGCTGGGTTCGCCGGTGAGCGGCTGTGGCGGTACATGCGGGCCACCCTTCCGGCTAGTGGACTCCCGCACCTGACCCACGTCACGATCGGTCCCGACCCGGAAACCCAGAACGCCCGCCGCCTGGAGGCCCGCGAGGACGGCCGCGCCGTGGCTGAAGCTGTTGTCGGCCTCCCGGTCCAGGGAACGGGAGTGCTGTGGTGGATCGGGGTGGATTCCGCCGCCCGGGAGAGGGGTCTCGGTCACGCGATGCTCGGTTCGGCGTTGGACGTTCTGACCGGACTGGGCGCCACCGAGGTGATCCTCTACGTCGACGACGACGCACCCCCTGGGGATGCGCGGGACCGTGCCGCCGCCAACGCCCTGTACGACAACTTAGGGTTCACAGAGGTCGACCGGCTCTACTCCTACGCTCGGTCGCCTTCAACCTGAGCGGTGGCCATAGCCGATCACCGCCGCGCCACGGCCGTGCGCGAAGACCTGCGCCTGGCCGGCGCCGCCGAGGGTGACCACCTCGCCCAGGCCCGCGCCGACTCGCACGTGACCCTCTGGCCATCGAGTCGCCCGGGGTCCTTGTGTCGATCCTCATCCCTGCCCTGGCGCCGGCCTCCGCCGCTTCCCACGCCCTGCGCGGCACCGCCGACGCTGCCGCCCTCGCTGTCACTCGCGGAGTTCGGGTCGGTCCTCGGTGCGCGCGTCGCAGGCTGGGGGCGTGGGAGCCCGGTGGCTGGTTGTCGGCATGGGGTGGGATGGCGTGTCGGTGGGTGGGTTCGTGTCGTTGTCGGCCACGTATCCGGTGGATTAGTGCGTAAGCGTGTCCATCATGGCAGGTCAGCGGCGTTTTTCGTAGGACGGAAGGCACAGTTCGCGAGCCTTGTCCGGTCTGCTTCCCGGCCCCAGAATCTCCTTCGGTAATCACCCGGAGGACAGGGGGAGCATGAGGGAGATCGATCAGGACGCGGTGCTGCGGGCACGGGTGCTGCTGTTGGGTTCCGGGCGGCTGCGCTTGTTCGAGCAGGTCCGCGCGTATCGGGTTCTGGCGGTGGTGAGTCCGAAGGTGTATCTGCCGAAGCTGGTCGACGCGCTCCTGTCGATGATCTACCGCAGCTGGGACCCGGAGGTGGACCTGGCGCTGGGCGCCGAGGCGGTCGAGGCCGCGCGGAGGATCGAGGCCGGGGCGCCGGCCTGGGCCGAACGGCTGTGCACGGCTCTGGACGCCTACCAGGCGGCCCTGTTCGCCCTGGGACGCCGAACGGAGGGGCGCGCGGCCTGCGAGGAGATGGCCGAGGCCGGACAGAGCGGGCGGTTGGCGAACGTCCTGGCTGAGGAGGGGCGGTTCCGCGAGGCTGCGGAGCTCAACGAGAAGGCAGCCCGGAACGGCGTACCGGAGCATTCCTTCTGGAGCATGGTCGAGTGGGCGGCGAACCTGGAGGGCGCCGGCCTGCATGACGAGGCATTGGCCGTCTTCGGTGAACTCCTCGACGAGACCCGGCGCAAGGCCGCCGGGGAGCGCACGGCGCAGGCCATCCTCACCTGGGAGCTGGTGCACTTCTCCCGGATGCGCGAGGCCGCCGGGCGCGGAGCGGACGCCGCGGCGGCCGGCGGGAGGCCCTGGCCGTCCTTCAGGAGTTGGCGACGACGGGCGAGCCGAGGAACTGGAGCTGCATCCTTGCGTGGTGGGTACCCTGTTCGCCCTCTCGGGGCGCGCCGACGAGCCGGCTGTGAGCGCCGAGTCCCCGATGCCGCCGTTCGGGACCGACCTCGGACGGTCGAGCGCCACGCGGGATGCCTTTCTCGACAGCCTGCCAGGGCTCGAAGCGGAGGCGGCGGGACTGCGCGGGGACCGGCCGACTGCCCGAACTGGTGGATGTCCAGCGCAGAGTCAGCATCCGCGCGGCCCTCCGCGAAGGCGACCACCCCTATCGGTTCGGGGAGCGGTTCAAGCCGTACTTCGACGAAGGCGTGGCGCTCGCCCGCCGCCTGCCAGACGACCCTGCCCGCCTCGCCCGGGCCCTGACGGACCGCTCGATGTTCCTCGTCGCTGCTCGGACCTTCGAGCCCGCGTATGCCGACTTCGCCGAGGCCGTCGCCGTCCTGGACGTGCGGTAGTCCCATGAGGCCGTTGTCCGGGCCACCCTCCGGCCGGGCAATGCCACCGCCCTGGTGGCGGACATGATCTGACGAAGCCGTGGGCCGTCCCTTCCCGGGGGACGGCCCACGCGGTGCCCGGGCAGTCGACAGCGACGACCTGCGCCGAAGGCTCGGTAACGCGGTCCATTCGGACAACCCCTGGGCTCGGCTGCACGCCGGCTACCTTCTCTGGCTCCTCGATCGTCCTGAGGTACCGAACACACGCCATGTCTGGCGGACGTGGTTGGCATCAGCATCGGGAGAGCAGTCGGACCCGGCCATGCCTCGACGGTAGTTCAGAGGGGCATTGGGGCTCGACGTCCAGGTCGAGCCCAAATCGTGTGGTGGTCGGGGTCATCTCAAGCGCATGCCTGCGAGGGGGCCGTGACGGGGCGCGGTGTTCTTGGTCGCGGTCAGCCCATGACGACGGAGCTGCCCCAGGTGGTCCCGCCGTTGTCGGACGACGGCGAGTTGGTCGGCTCCGGTGTGCTCGTCGAGCCGCCGGACGTCGCGTGCCGGCCCTGTCGCTTCTCAGGTTCAGCCAGGACGTTGCCGGGGCATAGGTCCGGCCGGTGACGCCCTCGGGCACGCATCCGCCCTGGCCGAATAGCTGGTCTAACGACTGGTGAATAGGCGGTGTTCTAACCCGGCACTATTCAGTCGGGCCAGCAGGCGCCACTCGATGTCGCGCGCTTGGAGGCGCGCGTCCTGTCGGTACGCACGAGGCCCCGGGCTGCCTGAGCCTCACGCGCCCACGCGTTCGGCACATTCCGGGAGCGAGCGCCGGGGCGACGGCGGACTGAGGGCTCCGGCCTGGGGCGCAGGTCGCGGTCGACGAGGTTACGAACCCTCCGCGAACGCGGTGGCGTGGTCAACGGCCCACTGGCGAAACGTTCGCGGTGCCGTCCCGAGGATGTCGGCCACCGCAGTGGTGATGTACGCGGGCTGTCCGACCGCCGCACTCCACGCGGCGAGCAGCATGTCGACGGCCGAGCTGGGCACCGTACCCTCGCACAGGCTTCGGAACTGGTCTGGCGTTATCTCCTCGAATGCGATCCGGCGCCCCAGGGCGTCACCGATGGCGTCCACCTGCGCGGCTTGGGTCAGCGATTCGGGGCCGGTGAGAACGTAGTCGCCTCCGGTGTGTTCGTCCAGGTAGAGCGTTCGCGCCGCGACGGCGGCGATGTCGCGGGTGATGTCGTACGGCATCAGGCATGCCAGAAAGGAGCGTCCACCCCCTCGACGGGGCAGGGGAGTCGGCGCGGTAGATCTTCGAGGTGTTCTCTCAGTGAAACCTGCAGAGCCGCATAGTCACTCAACTGGGTGGGAACCAGGTTGTTTCGTTCTGTACGGTGCTTTGCTGCTGCCACGCTGCCGGGGCAGCACACTTCGCCCCGGTTGTATGCAGATAGGCCTGTTCTGGTGCGATGTGTGGAACCGCTCGGCTGAAGGAGAGTCCTCGTCATGCGTAGCTTCATCGCCGTTGCTGTCGTCGGCGCCGCCCTGACCATGGTCGCCACTGGCACCGCCTCCGCCGCGCCAGACGATCGCATCATCGTCAACCAGCCCGTCTACATCGACCACGTACAGCACGGCGCACAGCTGGTCCCCACCGGCTGGAACTCCTTCGCCAACAACACGGTTCAGGGGTACCACCCGTCCTTCGACGGGGCCTACAACACCCGCAAGGAGGAGTACCAGTGGGTCCTGCGTTACGCGGGCGCCAGCCCCACAGGTGAGGACACCTATCAGGTGCGCACCGTCAAGGGCGGCCACTGCCTGGCCGTTCCGGGCGAGGCAGAGGAGAACGTCAATGTACAGCTCAAGGAGTGCAGTCCCGGGAGCTGGTCCCAGAAGTGGGTCTTCTGGGACTCCGAGACCGGAGTCAGGAACGGGGCCGCCATCTCACCCGCTCTCAACCCCGACCTCGCTCTCACCCCGACAAACCACACGGTCACCCAGGACTTCCGTGTCTCGCTGGAACGCAAAGGCACCTACCTGAATCAGGTGTGGCGCACTCGCGCGGCCGGCTAGCGCCCGCCTGGAAGCGGTCTCGCCCCCGACATGGGGGGCGGGACCGCTTCGGTGTCAGCGGGGCCATCTCGAGGTGCGTCTGATCCGGAGTGTCGGAAGGGCTGGCTAGGGGCCGGGGCGATAGGCAGGACAGATGGCGGACAACGAGCCGGATGACGTCGACGAGGGAGAGGCCCAGCCGACGCGACTCGGCACGCCCCTGACCTGCGGTGAAGGACTGCTCGACGGGCTCTAGCCACTCGTGGTACCTACTAGGTACCATCAGGTATGCCGTCCTTGAACATCACATTCACCGACGAGGAACTCGAGGCCGTCCGCGCCGCCGCGGCCGCCGAGGGCAAGTCGTTGAAGCAGTTCGTCCACGACCTGCCACTGCGCGAGCAGCAGCGCCTGCAGTTCGTCCGCTACGCCCTGTCCTGGGGCGAGGCGCACCGGGACGAGTTCGACGACGCCTTCCCCGACGAGGCCCCGCCCCCTCCCCGTGACCGCGGGGCGGACGCCGCCTGATGATCCTCCACATCGACGTCCCCTGGCTCCTGGACGTCCAGGAGCAGGCAGTTCCCGAAGACGTCAGCGTCGCCGACTACTCAGCCCTCGTTGCGGCTGTCGCCCGCCACAAGACCCGCATCCCACGCCCCACCACGGCTGACCCCGATCCGGCCTGGCGCGCCGCGGCTCTGCTGCACACCCTGATCCGGCTGCAGCCCCTGCCTTACCGCAACAGCCTGTATGCCTGTCAGGTCACAGCCGCCTACATGCACGCCTCCGGCGAGGGCATCGACCCGCCGTACGGCGCCTTGGTCGACCTTGTCCGCGACATCCAGGCCGGCAAGACCACCGTGTACCAGGCCGCCGACCGTATCCGGACCTGGCGCATCTGATCCCGCACCGCGCCGAGACGTATCCCGGCTCCGCGCTTCATCATGCAGTGACATCCCGGCTGCCGGCCCGCGGCGGCGTCTTCCGGAGGAACCGTGCAGTTCACCGTCCTGCCCGTCCGCAGCCCGCTGCCCCCCTCGCGCCCGGGCGAGGCATACTTGGTCACGGACGACTGGGACGACCATCACTTCAAGACGAGCTTCGACCTCTTCTGCCCGCAAGACAGCGGCGGCGGCTTCCATAACATCGGCCGCCTCAAGATCGGCCGGATCGGCATGACAACACCGAGCCGGACGCCGATACCGCAGCGCTTCGACGCGCTCGACGGTTCCTTCTTCTCCCTCGGCCAGTCCGACGCCTACTACGAAAAACTCTGGGACCTGAGCGCCGACATCCAGCGCACTGTCCTGCGCGCCCTGAAGGATGCTTCTGTCGACCCGGACCTCTACTTCCGGGCCTATGGCGAGCCGGTGATGCAGGAATCCCTTCTGCGAACCCTCTCCGACAGGGACGCCGTCGCACAGCGCTGGGGAAGGGGAATGATCTCTCCAGCGACCCAAGTCATCACGGAGGTCACCCGTCGGCGTCTGTTCGACGCCCTGCGGGCTGCACCGTTCTCCTGGTCCGGCAGCCTGGACGAGGTCTCCTTCCTGCGCAGGATCTACGACCTCGATCGCCTGCCGAGCTTCGATACCCGCTTCGCGACAGCCGAGGGCGATATCGTCCAGCACCGCTTCAACAACGCGGACTGGCAAGACGACTGGGTCTTCACCGACAGCCGCTTCGGACTCGCCGATGGACCTGACGTGGTTCTGCTCCGCTTCCTCGCGGAGATGATCCACCCAGCCGTCCGGACCGACTCGCACGACGTGGAGCACCTGCTGGCGCTGATCAGCGACGGCCTCGAACCCGATGGATACGCACTCCGCCCGGGCTCGATCGTCAGCGGCTACCCGGTGTACGAAGCCCGCCGGACGAGCGCTCGTGCTGGAGGACCATCCGCGGCGCCGGCACCCCCCACCGCGGCCCTCTCCAGCGCGGCCGCCGCCATGCCCGGTACGCCGGCCCACTCCGCTCAGGGCCGCTATGCCGCGGTTCGCGCACAGGCAAAGGGCGACCGGAGCGACTACAACCGCGCCCGCCTGCCTCACCCCGACAGCAACCAGGCAGACGTATTCGATTCCACCCACAAGGCGACGGGCACCCGCGTGGCGGTGAAGCAGCTGCACGGAAAGTACCCGCCGGAAGGCCGGGGCGCCCGCATGCGGCGGGAGATCGAGGTTGGCTTGGCACTCGACGGGCACCCGCACACCATGCCCATCCTGGACCGCGGCACCGACTTCACCTGGTTCGTCATGCCCTGGGCAGACGGTACTGCCGAAGACCAGCAGGCCGAACTCCAGGACCCTGGACGTCTGCGGATCCTGGTCGACGCCCTCGCCTCGGCACTGGGCGCAGCTCACCAGTCCGGTTGGATCCACCGGGACATCAAGCCGTCGAACATCCTCCTCTTGGACGGCCGATGGGTGCTCGCCGACTGGGGCGCCGTCCGCCGCCCACCCGGCCAAACCACCAAGGTCGGCCGCACCCGCCTCGGCATCGGCACAGAAGGCTTCACCGCACCCGAATCCTTCGCAGCAGCCCAAGGACGGCCCGAAGCCACCAGCGACATCTACGGCGTCGGCCGGGTCATCGCCTGGGCCCTCACTGGCGAGATCCCCGCGCCCAACCTGCCCCTGCTCCCGGACCCCGGCCCCTGGCGCAACATCGTCAGAGCAGCTACACACCAAGACCCCTCGCGCCGGCCCCAGAACATCGGTGAACTGGTCTCGCTGATCGAACGCGAACACATAGCCATCCCCGAGGACCCGCACGCACGGGCGACGAGCCTCGTCCAGCAGGCCGCCATCAACGTCACGGGCGCAGCCGAAGCACTCCTGACGCTGCTCACCGACCATGAAGACGACTACGAGCTCTATGTCGACGTCCTTCCCCAGCTCCCTGTGAACCAGGCAACCTCGGCCCTCACGCGAGACCTGTCCCGCGCGCAGACCGTCCTGCAGGCACTGGCCGAACACGTGGACGGCGACGACGCGCACATAGTGCAGTTCGGGCAGGCCAACCAGGTCGTGAAGTGGCTATGCCAGATCGCTGAGAAAGCAGCCGTTCACCGGCAGTGGGACCTCCTTGACGAAGCCACGCAGACCATGTGCATATGGGACGGCGCGTGGAACCAGTACAACGCTCAAGATCAGATCAGACCCTGGCTCGCAGGCCTCCAAGGCGATGCTGCAGCCGCCGTTGCAGGCATCCTGAGCCAGCATCCCGACTCCGCGCAGCACTTCGCCCATCTTGTCGAGTCTCGGACCACCGACCCTCGAATCCGCCTGGCGGTCAGGCCCCCTCAGCCGTAGCGGACCTTGCATCCAGCATGCGGGTCCAGGTATCCACGAACCCGGTGGCGCCGGAGTCGTCGCCGGAGAGGTGGAGAGGAGGGCTGGCTGCGAGCTGGGGCATGAGTGCCTCGTGCACGCCCGCCGGCTCGCCTGCGCGGCCGCGCGCAACGGGGCGGAGATGGGCCTGCGGCTGGTTCACGCAATGGCGGCAGCGGAGCCCGGCCGTGGCAACGGCTGGCCACACTGTTGATGGCGATCCATGCTCTGAGTATGGAAGTCGCAAGTCTGATCATCGCGATCGTTGCAGCGGCCATCGCCGCGTTGAGTGCGCTGTACAGCTACCGCGTGTCCCAGGTGGAGCGAGGCCGTCGGCATGACGAGCTGACGCCGGACCTCGAGTTCGCGTTCGAGAGTCGGGGTGGAATGACGCTCGTGGTCACGCTCCGGTCGTCCCATGCACTCTCCGCATGTCAGGTGCGATTGGTGAGCCAAGGGCTGAAGTTCACGTCGTCCCAGGACGGTGTCTCTACCTCGGACATCAGCGTCGCCGAGGGCGGGCCTCTGGAGCCTGCGGGTACGGCGGCCCGACGGGTAGAAGTCACTGATGGGTACCCGCTGACTGCCCAACTGCGCGTAACCTGCCGGGGCGAGGGCAAGGAGCCGTGGATTCTCACACCAGAGGTGCGACTGCCGCCGAGACCGAAGGCTGCATGGGGCTGATCTATGCCCGCCTGGATGCGCGGCTGTACGAGCTGCGCGAGCTTGCCGAGTACGCCCGGGGGCGTGGCCTGCGCATCACCTGGGGCTGACACCCGTGGCCCGCTCCGCCTCGGTGCGGCTGGCGGGCGGCGGGGGAGTGGCCGCCGTGCCGTCACGGGCACCACCCGCCGTCTTCGAGAGGGGCCCGTCATGTCGGTCAC
Source organism: Streptomyces sp. NPDC054975 (assembly GCF_053609105.1). Taxonomy (NCBI): domain Bacteria; kingdom Bacillati; phylum Actinomycetota; class Actinomycetes; order Kitasatosporales; family Streptomycetaceae; genus Streptomyces; species Streptomyces sp. NPDC054975. Next base: position 11,876 of record NZ_JBSGWV010000060.1, on the reverse strand, counting down.
CTCCACTGCCGAGTTCACAGGGGAGCCGGTGGCATGAACAACCCCCATGCGGCCCGCTTGCCGGGCGTCCTTGGTCAGACCCGGCTGTTCCGCGGCCGCTGGTTGGCGCCGGCGGGTGCCGGGTGCCCTGCCCCCTGCGGCGCCCGCCGGGGCTGGTTTGCTGCTTGTGGTTAGGGTGGGTGTGGTGTCTGGCTTTGGGTTTGATGTTCGCCCTTGGCGGTCAGATGGCCGGGCGGCGGCTGGTATGGAGGGCTGCTAACTCTTCTTCCCGGGGTCTTTCATGGTTTCGGGGCCGGCCGCCTTCTCCCCGATGCCGGGGTCGGCCGTCTTCTTTCTTGTGTTGGCCGGTTCGGGGCGGGACGTGTTCTCACTCCGCCTCTCACTCATGTTGGTCTGTGCTGTGGTGAGGGCGCGCTCGGCTGCCCAGAGGGGGTAGCCGAGGCGGGTGTGGATGTCGGGTGCGGTGAGGTGCGGTTCTGCCTTCAGGAGTTCGCTGACTGCGGTGGTGCGGGCCTGCGTGAGGTGGCGTTGCGCGGTGTGAGGGGTGATGCCGAGTTCAGCAGCTACGCGGGCGGCGGTGATGGCCGGTTGCTGTTCGAGGAGTTCGGCCGTGCGTGCAGGGATGCTGGCGCGCGTGTTTGTTTCCCGGCTTCCGGTGGGGCGGCCGGGGGAGGTGCCGGGGCCGGGGCGGCCAGCGAGCCAGGTGAGGATGTCGCCGCGTTTCCAGTGTTCGGTGCCGGCGATGTCGATGGGCTGGGGGCGTGGCTGGATGCCGGGGAGGTTGGCGTAGCGGTCCCATGTGCGGGGAGCGACGCCGGCGAGTTCGGCTGCTTCGTTGCGGTCCAGGAGATCGTCGTCGCTGTCCTGCGAGGGCAGTGCGGGGACGGGCTGGCCAGCACGGAACGCGTCGATCTGTTCGCCGTCCCAGAGCAGTACACGCGCCCGTGCTGAGCTGATGGGATCGGGATGTCCGGGCAGCCGGTGCAGTTTCTGGTTGGCGAACGTCTTCGGTGTCTTACCCGCCGCGGTGGCGAGGTCGGCGAGTGTTCGGACCAGAGCGGCGCGTCCGGCGCGGATCACGAGGCGGTCTCTCCTTGAGCGTGTGTGTCGGGATCATGAGCGAGGGCGGGAGCCCCAGCGGCGCAGCGCGGAGCATGAGGCGGTCTGTCTTGCGAGGAGCTCCTGGCGCCGCTGCTGACAAGCCTCGCAGAGGAGCTTCGATCCCTCGCACCCGGAGCAGCCTTCCGGCTGCTCCGGGTGCTCCGGGTGCTTGCGGGGTGGGAGTGGCCCACGCCGTGCTGAGAACGCCCCGGATGCCCGCGATGGTGTTCTGCTCTGACGGCTGCTGTCGCGAGGTTGGTGAGGGTGCGTACCAGTGCGGTGCGTCCGGCGCGGATCACGAGGCGGCTTCTCCTTGAGGGGGTGGCCAGCGGCGTCAGCGGGGTCGGCACGTGTTCGTACCAGCATGGTGCGTCGGGCGCGGTCACATGGTGGTCGTTTCTTGGTGGTGGGTGGTGGCGGGTTCGTCCTGCTGCAGTTTGTACAGCTCGGCGAACAGTCCGCCGGTGTTGATGAGGGAGTCGAAGTCGCCTTCTTCGACGATCCGGCCGTGTTCGAGGACGATGATCCGGTCGGCGAGGCGTACGTTGGCCAGCCGGTGGGTGACGAACACGGTGGTGCGTCCGGTGGCGAGGTGGCGTAGTCGCTGGAAGACGTGGTGTTCGGCGCGGGCGTCGAGGGCGGCGGTCGGTTCGTCCAAAACGAGGACGGGTGCGTTGCGGTAGAAGGCGCGGGCGATCGCGATCCGTTGCCATTGGCCGCCGGAGAGGTCGTGTCCGCCCCACCATGAGCGGGCCAGCAGGGTGTTCCATCCGTCGGGGAGCCGGCGGGGGAGTCCAGCGGCGCCGGCGGCTTCGGCGGCTGTGGCGACGGCGCTGTCGGTGTTGTCGGCGCGGTGGTCCTGGCCGAGGGTGATGTTCTCGCGTAGGGACATCGGCCAGCGGGTGTAATGCTGCGGCACGACACCGACGTGCTGCCACACCTGCTGCGGGTCGGAGTGGGCCAGATCGTGGTCGTCCCAGCTCACCGTGCCGCCGTCGGGCAGATACATTCCGGTGATGAGCTTGGACAGGGTGGTCTTGCCTGAGCCGTTCTCTCCGACCAGGGCCACCACTTCGCCCCGTCGCAACTCCATGGTGATGCCGTGCAGCGCGGGTGCGTCGGCGCCCGGGTAGGTGAAGCTCACATCCCTGGCACGGATCACCTCCGGCCCGCCGGATGCCACGATCGCCGGTCCGCGGAGAGCGCGCTGCCGGTCTGTGCGCCGGAGGAAGGACGCCCAGTCCTCGAGGTACAGCGCAGTGCGGAACAGCTGCGCACCGGCGCGTACCCCTGCGTCGAGTGCGGTGGAGCAGGCCCGTACACCGACGATCGCCGCGCCTGCGGCCGCGGCCGGCAGGACGCCTTGGACGGCGAGCCACAGCAGCGTGGCCCAGGTGGCGCACAGGCCCACCGCTGCGCCGGCGTCGCCGGCCCACCGCACTCCCAGGGCCTGCCGCACGGCGGCCAGGTCCTCGGCTTCCAGCCGCTTGGACACCGCCCGGTACCTGTCCAGCAGAAAGCCGGTCATCGTCGAGGCCCTCACCTCGTCCGCGCTCGACCGGTCGGCGGTGTAGGAGCGCCACACGCTTCGCAGCCGGCTGTCGGACAGCATGCGGTGCGCTGCCGCGTGTTCCACCCGCGCTGCCCGGATCGCCCCCCAGCCCCGCGGCAGGACCGCGAGTACCAGCAGCGGCAGCAGCACCGGGTGCAGCACGCCCAGGTAGCCGGCCGCGCCGGCCAGCGATGCTGCGGCCCCGATCAGCGCCTGCGCCGACATCACCAACTCGCGTGTCGATTCGGCGCCCTTGTCGGCGGCCTCGAGCGCGTCTTCGAACCCGGGGTCCTCATACGCGACCAGTTCGACGGCCGTGGCCGCTTCCAGCACCTTGAGGTCTGCCTCGCGTGCCACCTTCGGCGCCAGCCGCGCCGCCGCCAGCTGCGCCACCGCGTTCAGCGCGTACCGGCCTGCCAGGGCGCCGGCGAGGCACAGAGCGGCCGGCGCCGCGGCGCGCAGCATGCCGGCTCCCAGGGAGCCTTCGCCGCCTTCAACAGGCAGAAGCTCCTGCAGGATGCGGGCGGTCGCGGCGAGCGCGGCGGCCGCGGCGATGGCGGCGAGCACCTGACTGACCAGCCACAGTACGACGGCCCGCCGGTCGGTCCGCCACCCCAGATGCAGTGCCGTGCGCACCGTGCGCGGTACCTGGGCCGCCATGGACCAGGTCGTCATCCGCGCCGATGCCTCGGCGTACGGGTCCGAGCGCAGCCGCATCACGGGCCCCGCCGCGCTCCCAGGGTTCTCGTTGGGTCGTTCGCAAGCGTTCATCGGTCCTCATCCTGTCGTCTCGATGGTGGTCTGAAGTCGCGGTCGCCGGACACGCCCCGCACCCGGGCGAAACCAGCGGTTCGAAAGGCCGGCAGGGCGCAGCGGGCACGCCGACGATGGAGACCGCCGCGACCGGATTAGGCGTGCCGCGCGTGGGTATCGGAGGTCTCCTTTCCGGAGCAGGGTGGGGCCGGGCGCTGAGCAGCCCCTGCGCAAGGCGGGGAGCGCCCCGCGTACCGGATGGGGAGCCGGGCACGCCGATAGCTGGTCCGACGGCGCGCCTCGGGACGGCGTTGATCAGGACCCGGGTTGATGGGCCTTCCCCCCCCGCGGAGCGGGTGTCCAGGCGCTGCGCGCCGGGACAGGGAAGGCGGGGCGCTGGGCGCCCCGCGGTGCCCGTGCGCTGCTCGCCCGCCTTCGGCTGCGCCGTATGCGTTGCAGGGGTGCTGCGGCGCTTTGCGCCGCCCGGTCGGGGCGGGCGCCCGTGGTGGACGACGGCCCCGACCGGGCCTGGTCAGGACAGCGAGCGCAGGGCCAGGTGCAGTGCGATCGGCGTGTAGGCCTCGGAGTGCACGGCCGCGTCCTGCATGCTGCGCTCGCAGTCCTCGGCCGTGGCCAGCAGCGCACGGCGATCGAGATATCCGGCCTTCACCAGCGGGGAGCCGTCGGCGATCTCCCGCAGCAGCGCGGGCGCGTACTGGTGCAGGCCCCTCGCGATGACGTCGGTGAACGTCTCACGCATCACCGGCCGCACGACGTGGGCGGGAAGCCCGTGACGGACCAGCCGTTCACGCAGGAGCCGGTTGTCCGCCCGCCATGTCCCCGGCAGCCAGCGCGCGAACTGCACGACATGCGCTTCACAGACGGCCGCGTGCACCGAGTCGCCGTCGGGGCCGAGCTCGACGTCGAGCGGCCCGAATGCACCGCCCTGCGTCTTTCCCCCGTGGAGCTCAGGCGAAAAGAGCTCCTACCGGCCCGGCAGGGGCTCTGTTCGGTCCTGCCCGCTGGGGTGCGGGACAGGCGTCCCGGTCAGGTGTCGGTGTGGGCAGCGGCGGTGAGGAGGCGTTCCCAGGTCCGGGGTGTGCCTCCGTGCTGTTCCGTGAGCGCGGCGGCGATTCGGCCCTTGGGCGCGCTGCCGGCCGCAGCGAGGGCTTCGCGGGCGGTGATGAGGCGGGGGTCGCCCTCGTACGGGTGCTGTTTGCGTGGCCTCTGGGGTTCGCCGGGGCGTCGGCCTCCGCCCTTGCCCTGGCCGGGGGCGTTGTCGCGGCGTTCGAGGACTTCGCGGCGGGGACGGCCTCGGGATCCGTGAATGGTGATGCCGGGGGAGAGGTATCCCTGGGCGGCGTAGGCGCGGAGGGTGGTGGGGGCGATGCCGAGGATGGCGGCGGCCTCTTCGGCGATGAGGAGGTCGTCGGGGTGTTCGCCGGCGGGGAGGGCGGGGACCGGCTTGCCTGCGAGATACGCCTCGGTCTGGGCGAGGTCGTAGAGGAGGTGGCGGCTTTCGGGGAGGAGGCTGGGGACGCGTTCGCGGAAGGCGGGGGCGTCGCGGCGGCGCCAGGTGGGGAGAGGGACGCCGGCGCGGCGGGCGATGTCGGCTTCGTTGATGACGGGGCGGCCGCGGGGGATCACGTCGTCTCCTCGAGGGCTTGGGTGTGGCCCGTATGATGGCGGTACAGGGACGGTCCTTCGGGTCCGGACTTTGCGAGAAGCCGGCGGTGTGTCGGGTCGCTTCCGGGCGCGGCGACAACCACCGTCAGGCGCGCAACCGGACCAGTTCGCTGCTGATCGCTTCTCGGAGCACATCGTGCTGGGGGCCGAGCCTGAACCGCTCGTCGCTCCACCGGGCGCGTGGGTAGAGCCAGACCGGAGCGCCCACGGCATCGGCCGGCTCCCACTCGAACCGCGGCCACACATGGGCGTGCAGGAACGGGTCCTTGTTCCCCAGGATCTCCAGGTTGACCCTCCGGAATGCCGGGTCCAGGCGTCGGCAGGCACGTTCGACCGCCTCACCGAGCTGATCCATGTCGGACAGGAACGACAACCGCTTCGCTCTCGGCAGGTCCGACAACCGTTGCGCACCCGGTTCGTCCGCGAGAAGAACCGAGTACCCCGGTAGAAACTGCACGTCCCCGATCACCGCGAACCCTGCTGTCAGCCGCCGCAACACGGTCGGGTTCTCCCCCCTCAGAGCAGCCCCCACCCGGTCTTTCCGCCAGTCATCAACCATGAGCCAAACCTACATAGTCCGGGCGCGGCGGCCGGACCGACGAGCAGCCGCATCCTGCAAGGGGGCGCAGGGCCACAGCACCAGCGGAAGGCCGGCCGGGCGCACCAGGAGGGCATGGGGCTGCCGGGCGCGCGGCCCCGGTCCGACAAGCCCGAAGGGCGAGCCCACCCCGACCAGGGCGCAGGACCAGAGCGCGGGGCGCGGCAGGAGCCGACGGACGGGTGCGTGGGGGTGGGGCGCGGTGAGGCCTTGGCCGGACCCTGCCGCCCAAGGCCGCGCCGCACCCCGGCCAGCCCCTCACCGCGCCCCACGCCCACGCACCCGTCCTCCCCGCCGTGCCCGGATGCCCGAGAGGGCGGGGGCGCGCCTCAGTGCACTGAGGGGGCGGGAGCCTGGCGGCTCTACGCCGGGCCTGACGGCCCGGCGCCCGTCTGGCGCCGGGCGCGGGGAGTGGCTCGCGCCTGACGGCGCGACAGGGTGCAGTGCGCGCCCGCCCGTCGGCCCGTCCCGGCTGGCCTCGGGACGCTGGGCGCACCGGCGGGGTAGCGGCTGGACCGGCGACCTCCATCGGAGCGCTTGCGACCATGAACGCCTGGGCTGTGCCGGGCGTGGTCCCGGTTTGCTTGAGTACGACGGGCACGGCGAAGTACCGCAGCGTCCCTCTCGCGCTCTCCTTCACGCCGACGCCGGCTTCACCAAGCTGAGCAGCCACCGTGACCGACCAGGCCTGCGTGGACTGCCGGACGGTCCGTATCGCCGCCAGCCGCTCGACGACCGGAGCGTTCTTGCCCCACACCGGCGTTTCAACGGACGGCGCTATCGCTCTCATCTGCCGTGCGGCAGCGCTGTCCTCGCCTGTTCCGCTGCGCAGCCACAGGCCAAGGAAGAGCTCCGCGTAGCCCGCCGGGTCGGCGGAGGCGTCCACGGGTGTGGCGGTTGGGGGCGCGGGAGCGGGCCGGTTCTGCTGGGCCGGGGCCGTACGGGTGCAGCCGGAGAACAGGGCGAGGGGACCAGCGGCCACCGCAGCCCAGACCACGACCCGCACCAGAGCCGCCCGGCGTATGGGCAGGGCGGCTAACCGGAAGCCGGGCGGGACGGTGGGAGCGTGTGGGGCGCGCCGGTCACGCCGCAGCGGGGGCAGGGACATCGAGGGCTCCTGGAAGCGCAAGGAAAGGGATGCCCTCACTCTTCGACGGAGCGCTCACCACGCTGCTGACCACCAGGAGACCTCGGCCGTCACAAGGCCATAACTCCTCGTGGCGAGTTCATGGTGAAGGGCCGCTGACCTGCTGGTAAGCGTCGTGGTAAGCAGCGGGAGACCATGGTGAGTGCCCGCACCAACCAACTCACCACGGCGCTTCACAGCGCCGCCGGTGTCCTCATCGTGCAGATTCAGCAGGGATGACCAGACCCAGCCGGTCACCGAGATCGGTCACAGCAGATTCCCGTGCGGCCTCAGCCCGGTCAGTGGCCGGCAAGGGTCATCGGTTCACCAACGCGGGTGCTGCACCAGCAGTGACGATCGCCCCGGCAGGCCTCGTGTCGGCCAGGGGCTCGCGGGCTCGCCTATGGCGATGAGAAGCGGCGACCGGCCACGGCAGAAGGCGTGACCGATTGCCACGCTACCGGTCATGACCGGTACCGATCTGAAGCTGATCGGTCACCGGTCGCAGAATCGGTCAAAGGCCGCTGACCTGGCTGTTGACCGATCACGGCGGAGGCGAACACACCCGTGTCCCACAAGACCGGTACCGGTCGTAGGCCACAGGTGAACCGGGCGCGTCACGGCCGCACGGCTCGCAGAGGGGGGTGATCTGGGGTCTGTCGCTGCTCGGCCAGGTAGGCGGCGGCTGCGAGCACCCGACGCTGACCGGTTTTCGGGGACACGTTGAGCCGACGGGCAACCTCCGCTCCAGACAGTCGCCGGCCGTGCTCCTCGGCCTCCTCCAGCCACTCGGCCACCGTCACGATCTGCTGCCGTACCGGGTCCACGACCTCAGGTTCCGATACCGGCTCGGGCTCAGGAATCCGAGCGGTGGCCTCTCCTGTACCGGTCACGCTCCCTTCCCATGGTGGCGGCTCGTTCTCCACGGGCTTCTCCTCCTGCCCGATCAGGAAGGCCCACGCGTTCAGCGGCGGCACCGCACCGAATCCCACAGGGGCAGCAGCTTCTGCGAAGGCAGGCGCCGGGTCTGCGTACGGCGCGAGAACCGGCTTCTCGATGAACGGGTGAGGTTCGGCGACGGCCTGAGCCCCGGTCACCTCCAACAGCCGGTCCGCGTCGCTTGTATCCGGCGGCCTGAGCCGTGGTGACAGGTGATCGACCGCCGGATCCGGTACGCCCGCCTCCGCGGTCTCAGCAGCATCCTGCTTGCTGAGGTCGGCCGGGAGCTCGGGATTCTCCTCGCAGCGGGTTCGAGATCCAGCGTGCGGTCGCCCTCCATCGGCCCGCCATGACGGCGCCCGGCGGGGATGAGTGCCTCCTCGACGGGCTCCTCGCCGACGCCGGAGCCCAGAGCCTGGGCGCTCGCCAGGCTGGACAGCGGCTGCGGGCCGACGGGATCGGACAGTGCGGCGTCAGCGCGCTCCACCGTCACGGCCACGTTCAGATTCAGGCCTGCCTCTTCCAGAACGTGCGGGACGGTCTCCGCCAGCAGCACACCGTACTTCGCCAGCCGCAGCGGCATCAGCGCCTCCATCGGTGCCTTCCGCCGCCACGCGCGCCCGTAGTCGGCCTGCAACTGCGCCTTGTACACGAGCCGGTGCTGCTCGAGCTTGATGACCTGCTCGTACGAGCGCAGCTCCCACAGCTTCATCCGCCGCCACAACCGGAACCTCGGCACCGGCGACAGCAGCCACCGAGTGAGCCGCACGCTCTCCGTGTGCTTGTCCGCAGTGATGTCGGCGATCCGGCCCACCGCATGGCGGGCCGCCTCCACCGCGACTACGAAGAGCACTGGGATCACGGCGTGCATTCCGGCACCCAGCGGGTCCGGCCAGGCGGCCGCGCCGTTGAACGCGATCGTCGCTGCCGTCAGTACCCACGCCGTCTGGCGCAGCAGCGGGAACGGGATCCGGATCCAGGTCAGCAGCAGGTCCAGTGCCAGCAGCACGCAGATACCGGCGTCGATACCGATGGGTAAGAAGTACGAGAAAGTGCCGAAGCCCTTCTCCACGGCGAGGTCGCGCACGGCTGCGTACGAACCGGCGAAACCGATACCGGCGATGGCCACCGCACCGGCGATCACCACACCGATCAGGGTGCGCTGGGCACGGCTGAGGGTGGTCGGTGCCGGTCCCTTCACCGCGGCCTGGCTGCTTCTGCCGCTCTTGTACCTGGGCTGATCGCCTTTCGCAGTGTCATGTACGCAGCTCGGCCGGGAACTCTCGGTACCGGAAGGGTTCAGGACGACCGACGCCGTCGGCGTCCCCAGCCGGCCAGCGACGGTCATCAGCCCGCCTCAGGTCGCAACGGATCCCCCTCGGCGATGAGAGTCGTGGAAGCTCCCGCACAGTCCCAGAGCGCCGTACTCGGCATGACATCCCCTTTTTCTGGCGGAAGGGGATGATGACCTGCCGTACTCACCACGGTGCTTGCCGCAGAGCACGGGAACCGATCACGACTGGGAAACTTCTCAGCTCGCCGTCCCGCGACCGCAACGCACGGCTGCGACAGCGGCCGGCGCTGATGGACTGGGTCGATCCAGCGGCCGCCAGGGACTCCTTGCCCTTGCGGGTACGCGATCTGCTCGACGACATTCGCGCCGAGCTGGTCACGGTCGAGGACCCCTGCTTCCGGGGCGTCGACAACCTGCCGGACCTGCCCGAGGGCTGCCGGATCGTCCCTCTCCGGTCGATGGTGCCGAACGGGCTGCACGTCTGCTACTTCGGTCACGGCCGGGGCTGGATCCACTACGCGTTCGTACGCCGCACCGCCGACCCGCAGATCGTCGTCGAGGAGGTGTTCTGGCAGTGACTCCACGGTCTTCCACGCCTTCTCGTGGACCTGCTGCTCGACGTTCGGCATGCCGTAAACCTGCGCCGTGGACTTCCCGAACCCAGCCAATCCCTCGCGGGTCCCTGGCTTGAGCCGGCCCCGGAACCCGGACTGACCGCCGGCCCCGCGCGGGAAGATGACGTAGTCAAGCCCGATGGTCCGTCAGGCGCCCCGAAATCCCGGACAGTCTAGGGCATTCCGTCGAGGGCTAAGGGGTGGGGTGGGGTGGGGTCCCGGATACTCGCTGCCACCACAAGGCTTCGGCGGCGAGGAGGTCGAAGTCGCCGCCTTCGCCGCCTTCGTTCTTGCGGTCGGCGAGCACACGGGGAACCTCCGCCCACACGCAGTGCGGGATGAAGCGGCGCAGCGTGCCGTACCGCATCCCGCCCAGGATCCCAGAGGGGTTGTTCCGGCCGAGGGACGAGATGACGTGTCGAAGACGCCCAGCTGGAACGATCCGCTGACAGGCGGGGCGACCTGGCTGTTCATGACCGGAGAATAGGACCTTGGTAAGTCCACCGGTGAGCGTTTTCCACCCCCCCCCGCGTCTCGACCGCCTCCGGGCAGCACCACGTGAACGAGGACGTGAGATCTATGAGGCTCACGGCCTGTTTCCCCAAGGTAGATGGGTGAGCTGTGAGCGTGTGAGGCTGTGAGGTGGAGCTCACGGCCACGCTTCCGTACAACCTGGTCCGGCCCGCCGGCGCTTAGAACGGTAGGGTCGACGCTGTTCTGTCCGCCTCGGGCGGTCGAACCGCCGGCCTGTTCGCCGGGGCCGCACTCATCCTCCGCGTCGTCGACGGCACTGACCCGGTTTTGCGGGCCGCTGTGGGTCCTGGCCGACGCCCTCGCGGACGACGCGCCCCTCCCTGGCACGGGTCCTGCGCCCGGCGATCGGCTGGCCGTTGCGCATCGCGCGCCCCAGGAGTGTCTTTGGTGGCGGACCGTTTCGCCGGTGAACCTCTTCACCCACGCGGCTGGGCCACGGGCGAAATCACCACGCCAGCGGGCCGACGGGCCGGTATTCCTGCGTTCGTGATCAAGAACATGATGCGCGGGCTCGCCGCGCTCTCCCTCGTCCTGACCCCGCTCGCCCTGCCCGCCTCCGCCCACGCGGCCCCCACTGCGGCGTCCGCTGCGCAGACGTTCCCGCTCACCTACGGCATCGACCAGATCCCCGTCGCCGAGGAGAGCAGGACCGGGTACACCCGGGACAAGTTCCGCCACTGGAACACCGGCCTGGATCCGGCGGACGGCTGCAACACCCGCGCCGAGGTCCTCCTTGCTGAGGCGACCGAAGCCCCGCCGGTCGCGGCCGGCTGCAAGGTCGGCGAGGGGGAGTGGCTGTCGTACTACGACGAGCAGGAAGTCACCGACCCGGCGAAGTTGGACATCGACCACATGGTCCCGCTCGCCGAGGCCTGGGACTCCGGTGCCTCCGCCTGGGACGCGAAGCGGCGCGAGGCATACGCGAATGACCAGGACGCGTCCACCAGCCTGGTCGCGGTGACCGCGCGGACGAACCGTCAGAAAGCCGACCAGGACCCCGCCACGTGGATGCCTCCGGCCCCAGGCGCCACCTGCCGCTACCTGGCTGAATGGACCGCGACCAAGCTCCGCTGGGGCCTGAGTGCCGACCAGGCCGAGATCGACGCCCTCAAGGTCTACGCCGGCGGCCCGTGCGAGACCACCGTCGTCCACTACACCCCGGCCGCGTAGCCGGTCTCCGTCCCCCTCGCCTTCGGGCGAGGGGGAAGTGCGGGAGGGGGGGCGATGACGACGCGGCCCAGGCGTTGACGTGCTCAGCGATCAGCGCGAGCGTGAGAGGACGCGGTGGGACCGGGGGAACCGCGACTACGTGGCGGCGTGGATGACGGGCCTGGCCGGTGAGCGGGTGCGGGTCCGTTTCATGCCGCACCACGATCGCCGGATCGAGGTATTCGACGCCGTCACGGGCCGATACCTGGGCCTGGCGGAGCTCGCCGACCGAGCGAGTCCGGAGCAGATCAGCGCGGTCCGTTCCGCACGGGCGGCACGCGACCGGCGCCTGCGCAAGGACCTTGCCGCGGTCCAGGGCGAGCGTTACGGAGCCCGGGCCCGGCCGGGCCGGCTCGAGCGCATCCCGGCTGGCGCCGTGCGCGACGACGAGGATCAGGACCACGATGTCTCCCTGGGAACGCTCCTGATGGTGGTCTGTCTGGGGGAGTTTGCAGCTGCTATCTCTGTGT
>NZ_JBSGWV010000059.1:0-39069 GCF_053609105.1 Streptomyces sp. NPDC054975 | reverse complement strand
CATGGCTCCGCCATGGCGCCCTCCTCCGCCTTGCGATCCACGGCACCAGACCCCGCTCCCTGATCCGGCCTGATCCAAACGAAAGACCCTAGGGCTGTCGCGTCTTCTCGGCTCGGCGGGCGTGCCCGTACCTCCGGTCACCAGGAAGGTGGTCATGTCTCCACGGTGAACGCCTTCGACGCGGCCCGCACGTGCGGACCGCGTCGAAGGCGGGGCAGGACCCGGCGACGGCAAGGGCCGTGAGTTCCGCCGCCGGGCGATTTCGTGGAGGTCAGGGCATCGGGGGCCTCAGCAGGCGCCGAGGTCCTTCCAGACGCCCCATTCGCCGGTCGTGCCCGGCTCCTCGTTCTGGGTCCACCACTGGGCCTTCCACTTGCGCCCCTTGTGGGAAACCTCGTTGCCCGCGTTGTAGACCGTGCCGGCCACGTACGCCGGGGCGGTGCAGGTGCCACCGGTCGGCGTCGGGGTCGGGCCCGTCGGGGTCGGGGTCGGGGTGGGAGTGGGGCCCGTCGGCGTGGGCGTCGGGGTCGAGCCGCCCGGCTCCACCACCGTCGTCCCGCGCGCCAGGTCACCGGCGAGCGCGTAGGTCGTACCGCTGATGTTCACCGTCCAGTTCGACGGCGTGGACACCGGCAGGTAGTAGTTGAACGCCAGGTCCACCGAGGCGCCGGGGGCCAGAGTCTGCCAGGCCGGGAGCTTCAGCGAGACCCGGTGGAAGTCGCCCTTCAGGCCGCCCACGTTGGTTCCGGTGTGGTCGCTGCTGATCACCTTCGTACCGAAGCCGGACTGGTCGGAGGCGTTGCCCGGAGCCGCGGTCGCGTAGTCGAACTGGAACTCCGTGCCGCCCGGGAGCGTGGTGGCCGTGTTGTTGGTGATCTTCAGCTTGGGCGTGATCGGGTAGTTGGAGTCGCCCAGCTTGAACTCGGTGAACTCCGTCTTGATGTCCACGGCCCGCGTCGGCAGCGTGGCGTTGGACTTCTTCGACCCGTACGGGGTGGCCGCCTTGAACTTGTCGTACATCAGCGAGGTGAGCGTGTCACCCATCTCGTACTGACCCTTGGCGGCGTTCCAGTCGTAGTCGCCGGCCATCTCCCAGACCATCGTGCCGCCGATGCCCTTGCTGACCACGTAGTCGGCCTTGGCCGCCACCGACTGCTCGTCCTCGGTGGACAGGAAGACCTTCTTCTGCGCGTTCCACAGCCACGGCGCGACCAGGGTCGAGTCGTACTTGCGGGCGTAGGTGCCGGTCAGCGTGGTGTTCGCGGGGAAGCCGTACCGCGTGACGTAGTCGCCGACGATCCCCTTCTCCAGGTTCTTGGCGTGCCACATCGGGTTGGAGCCCGCGGGCGACTCGGCGCCGTTGGTGTCCTTGTCGTGCCACAGGTTGTCGATGCCGACGGCGCCGTCACCGCACTTGGTCAGACCGGCGCCGGCCGGGCAGGTGGTCGCGGTGGCCTTGCCCCACAGGCCGTCGGTGCCGCCCTGCACGTTCTTGTGGCCGCGGGTGTAGTACGGCAGGCCGATGTTGATCCGGCCGGCCGGCATCGAGCCGCGGAAGTAGTGGTACGCCCAGTCGGTGTTGAGGTACCCGACACCGCCGTACTGGGAGGAGCCGTAGACGCCCGCGGCGGCCAGTTCGCCGTCCTTGCCGTCGTCGAAGAGCGAGGCGTTCGGGCCGACGTACTCGTTCCAGGCGCCGTGCAGGTCGTAGGACATGATGTTGACGTAGTCCAGATACTTCTGCATCTGGAAGGTCTCCATGCCGCGCAGCAGGTAGCCGGAGGAGGGCGCGGCGACGGTCAGCAGGTAGTGCTTGCCGTCGGCGGCGCCGGCCCGGTCGAGCTTCTCGCGCAGGGTCTTCATCAGCGCGTCGTAGCCCTTGACCAGGCCCGCGCGGCGGGCGTTGGCAAGCTGCCAGTCGAGCGGATTGCCCGCGTCCTTCATCGTCGTCGGGTACTCGTAGTCGATGTCGACGCCGTTGAAGCCGTACTTCTTGATGAAGGCGACGGCCGAGTCCGCGAACGTGTTGATCCCGGCCTGGTTGACCGAACCGTCGGCGTTGGTGGCCATCGCGTAGAAGCCGCCGGAGTTCACCCGGGTGCCGTTGTCGTCGAAGTAGCCGCCGGTCTCCGCCCAGCCGCCGACCGAGATCAGCGTCTTGACGTCCGGGTGCTGCTTCTTGAACTTGTTCAGCAGGTTGAAGTGGCCCTTGTAGGCGAAGCCCGGGTCCATCTCCGCGCCGGCGACTCCGGGCCAGGTCATCCCGGTGGCCGCGTTGTTCGGCCCGTCCGCGCCGACCGACAGTTTGTTGTCGGAACCGACGTGTCCGAAGGCGTAGTTGATGTGGGTGATCTTGTCCCACGGAATGTTGTTGGCGAGGTAGGCGGGCTCGCCGTTCTTGCCGGTGCGCCAGCCGGTGAAGTAGCCGATGACGCGGCGCTGGTGGTCCGCGCCCATCTTCTCGCGGCCCTCGGTGTCGTAGACCGAGCAGTACGGGACGTCGACGCCGGGGGTCTTGTACAGCCCGTCCGGGCGACAGCTCTCGTTGTCGGCCGCGTGCGAGACGCCGCCGGCGAGGGAGCTGAGCAGGAGCCCGGCGACGGCCGCGCCGGACGCGAGCAGCGAGACCCTCGTCTTCGTGGGGGACAACACGATCGGTTCCTCCAAGGGAGGTTGATAAACACAACGAACAAACGGGTGGGTCGTGTTGGGCCCGTGGAGTGCGCACACCGGCGGGCCGTACCTCGGAGGTGACACGGAGATTAAGAGGACTAGACCAGTGCGTCAATAGGTCTGGACCAGGGAATGGGCGGCGGATGACTTGTGAGCCAGCCCACAGGGCATCGCCCGCATGGCCGACGACCGGCCGTGGCACACTGGCCCTGTATCAGCAGCAGCGCACTCCGGGGTCGGTGTAATTCCGAACCGGCGGTATAGTCCGCGACCCGTCCGCAGCCAGCGGCCGGTTGACCAGGTGAAATTCCTGGACCGACGGTGAAAGTCCGGATGGGAGGCAGTGCGCGGCGGGCGACCCTTCAGGGGGCGCTGTCGGCCGTATCGCCGCTGGTCGCCCTCGTCGGCGACCGGTGTGTCCGGCCTCGGCATCCCTGCGCGAAGCGTCGTACCCGCTCTCTGTCGTCATCGACAGGCCCCGGAGTCCGTGCCCGAAGAGGCAGGAGGACCCGGTGGCAGACCAGGCCGACATCACCGCCATGCGACGCGCCGTCGCGCTCGCCGCCCGCGGCCTCGGCTCCACGAGCCCCAACCCGGTCGTCGGCTGCGTCCTCCTCGACGCCTCCGGACAGACCGTCGGCGAGGGCTTCCACCAGCGCGCCGGCGGACCCCACGCCGAGATCCACGCCCTGCGCGCGGCCGGCGACCTCGCCCGCGGCGCCACCGCCTACGTCACCCTCGAACCCTGCAACCACACCGGTCGCACCGGCCCCTGCGCCCAGGCGCTGGTCGAGGCCGGGGTCCGCCGCGTCGTGTACGCGGTCGGCGACCCGAACCCGCAGGCCACGGGCGGTGCGCAGACCCTGCGCGCGGCCGGGATCGAAGTGCTCGGCGGGCTGCTCGCGGACGAGGCCGAGGCGGGCAACATCGCCTGGCTCACCTCCGTACGCCTCGGCCGCCCCTTCGTCCGCTGGAAGTACGCCGCCACCCTCGACGGCCGGATCGCCGCCGCCGACGGCACCTCCCGCTGGATCACCTCCGCCGAGTCCCGCGCCGACGTCCACCGGCTGCGCGCCGAGGCCGACGCCGTCGTCGTCGGCTCCGGCACCGCCCGCGCCGACGACCCCCACCTCGCCGTACGCGGCGTCGAGGGCGCCGTCCAGCCGCTGCGGGTCGTCGTCGACAGCGACGCGAGCGCCGTGAAGCCGGGGGCCCGGGTCCTGGACGACGCGGCCCGCACCGTGATCGCCGTGGCCGAGGACCTCATTCCCGAGGAGACCGTCCACCTCCCCGAGACCTGGCGGCTCCCGCGCGCCCCCGGCGGCGGCCTCGACATCGCCGCGCTCCTCGCCTCGCTCCACCAGCAGGGCGTCCGCTCCGTCCTCCTCGAAGGCGGGCCGACCCTGGCCGGTGCCTTCGTCCGCGCGGGCGCCGTCGACCAGGTCGTCGGCTATCTCGCCCCCGTCCTCCTCGGCGCGGGCCCGAACGCCCTCGCCGACGCCGGAATCACCACCATCACCGACGCGTTGCGGCTCGACGTCACCGAGACCGTGCGTATCGGATCCGATCTCCGCATCACCGCGACCCTCAAGGGAGCCTGACCGTGTTCACCGGAATCGTCGAAGAACTGGGCGAGGTCACCGCCGTCGAGAAGCTGGCCGACGCCTCCCGCTTCCGCCTGCGCGGTCCCCTGGTCACGGAGGGCGCCAAGCACGGCGACTCCATCGCCGTCAACGGTGTCTGTCTCACGGTCGTGGAGCACGGCGACGGAGAGTTCACCGCCGACGTGATGGCCGAGACCCTGAAGCGCTCCTCCCTCGGCGCGCTCGACGTCGGCTCCCGCGTCAACCTGGAGCGGCCCATGGCGGTCGGCGAGCGCCTCGGCGGACACATCGTCCAGGGCCACGTCGACGGCACGGGCTCGATCCTCGACCGGACGCCCTCCGAGAACTGGGAGATCGTCAAGGTCGCCCTCCCCGCGCACCTCTCCCGGTACGTCGTCGAGAAGGGCTCGATCACGGTCGACGGCGTCAGCCTCACCGTCGTCGAGGCCGCCGACGACTGGTTCACCATCAGCCTCATCCCGACCACGCTCGCGCTGACCACCCTCGGCATCAAGCAGAGCGGCGACCCGGTCAACCTCGAAGTGGACGTCATCGCCAAGTACGTCGAGCGGCTGCTCGGCCCTACGCCGAAGGGGAACGTCAAGTGAACTGGCTCAACTCCGAGGCGTTCACCGTCCTCGACCAGCACATCATGTGGTCCGACATGATCGGCAACACGATCGGTCTGATCGCCCTCGCGCTCGGCTGGCGGCGCTCCATCCTCACGTGGCCCGCGCAGCTGCTCTCCGGCGTGATCCTCGTCGGCGCCTACGCCTCCGCCCACCTCAGCGGCGGCGTCGGCAAGCAGCTCCTCGTCATCGGCGTCGCCGCCTGGGGCTGGTGGCAGTGGAACCGCGGCCGGCAGCAGGCCCAGGACGGCTCCATAGCCGTCCGCTTCGCGAGCTGGAAGGAGCGCGGCTTCCTCCTGGCCGGCGCCGTCCTCGGCACCCTCGCGGTCGGCGGCCTGTTCACGCTCTACCCCTCGCTCTCCTGGAGCCCGTGGGCCGACGCGTACATCTTCGTCGGCACCCTCGTCGCGATGATCGCCCAGGCCCGCGGCCTCGTCGAGTTCTGGTTCGCCTGGCTCCTCGTGGACCTCGTCGGCGTCCCCCTCGCCTTCAGCAGCGGCCTCGCCTTCTCCGGCCTGGTCTACGTCATCTACTTCGCCCTCGTCATCTGGGGCATGCGCGACTGGTGGCTCCGGACGCGTACCGCTTCTGCTCTGGAAGGAGCCACAGCATGAGTGCGCTGCCGATCTGGGAGGTCACCGACCTGTCCCTCGACCCCGTCGAGCAGGCCATCCGTGACATCGCCGCCGGTCGCCCCGTCGTCGTGGTCGACGACGAGGACCGGGAGAACGAGGGCGACCTCGTCATCGCCGCCGAGATGGCCACCCCCGAGGTCGTCGCCTTCATGATGAGCGAGTGCCGCGGACTGATCTGCGCCCCCATGGAGAGCGACGAGCTGGAGCGGCTCCAGCTCCCGCAGATGGTCGAGCACAACACCGAGTCGATGCGGACGGCGTTCACCGTCTCCGTCGACGCCTCGCCCGCCCACGGCGTCACCACCGGCATCTCCGCCGCCGACCGCGCCACCACCCTGCGGATGCTGGCGAGCGGCGCGCACGAGCCGTCCGACTTCGTCCGCCCCGGCCACATCTTCCCGCTGCGCGCCAAGGCCGGCGGCGTCCTGGTCCGCAACGGCCACACCGAGGCCGCCGTCGACCTCGCCCGCCTCGCGGGGCTGCGCCCGGCCGGCGCGATCGTGGAGATCGCCGGCGAGGACGGCGTGATGCTGCGGCTGCCCGAGCTCGTCCCGTTCGCCCGCAAGCACGGCCTCACGATCATCTCGATCGAGGACCTCGTCGCCTACCGCCGCTCCGCCGAGCCGACCGTCCGGCGCGAGGCCGAGGTCCAGCTCCCGACGGCCCATGGCGACTTCACCGCGTACGGCTACCGCTCCATCGTCGACGGCGTCGAGCACGTCGCCCTCGTCCACGGCGAGATCGGCGACGGCGAGGACGTCCTCGTCCGGGTCCACTCCGAGTGCCTGACCGGCGACATCTTCCACTCGTTGCGCTGCGACTGCGGCCCCCAGCTCCAGGCCTCCATGGACCGCATCACCGAGGCCGGCCGCGGCGTCGTGGTCTACCTCCGGGGCCACGAGGGCCGCGGCATCGGCCTGCTGTCCAAGCTGCGCGCGTACGAACTCCAGGAGCGCGGCCGCGACACCCTCGACGCCAACCTGGAACTGGGCCTGCCCGCCGACGCCCGCGACTACGCGGCAGGCGCGCAGATCCTCGGCGACCTCGGCGTCCGCAGCCTCCGGCTGATGACCAACAACCCCGACAAGATCGACGCCCTCACCGCGCACGGCCTCACGGTCGAGGGCCGCGAGCCCATGCCGGTCCAGGCGGGCGAGCACAACCTCCGCTACCTGCGCACCAAGCGGGACCGGATGGGCCACGACCTGCCCTGGCTGGACGCGAGCACCGCGTCCACCTGCGCGAACCAGTAACCCCCAGCACGTCACCCCGTACCGAGCAAGGAGAGACATGAGCGGCAAGGGCGCACCCGTCCTCAGCGTGAAGAACTGCGGCGACCTGCGGGTGGCCGTCATCGCGGCCCAGTGGCACGAGAAGATCATGGACGGCCTCGTCGACGGCGCGCTGCGCGCCCTGCACGAGCTCGGCATCGACGAGCCGACCCTGCTGCGCGTCCCCGGGAGCTTCGAGCTGCCGGTGGTGGCGAAGGTCCTCGCCGGTCGCGGCTACGATGCCATCGTGGCGCTCGGCGTCGTCATCCGCGGCGGAACGCCGCACTTCGAGTACGTGTGCCAGGGCGTCACCCACGGCCTCACCCAGGTCTCGATCGACACCGGCGTACCCGTCGGATTCGGCGTCCTGACCGTGGACAACGAGGAGCAGGCCCTGGACCGGGCGGGCCTCGAAGGTTCCAGCGAGGACAAGGGCCACGAGGCCGTCACCGCCGCCGTCGCCACCGCGACGACGCTGCGCACGGTCAGCGAACCCTGGCGCTGAGTTCCCGCCCGTCTCCCGACCACCACCCCTCGACGGAGGCGCTGCGCGCCCGCCTACTCACACCCCGTACTCTTAGGACCATCATGGCGAACAAAACCTTCGAAGAGCTCTTCGCCGAGCTCAAGCTCAAGGCCGAGAACGGCGACCCGGCCACCTCCCGCACCGCGGAACTGGTGGACAAGGGCGTCCATGCCATCGGCAAGAAGGTCGTCGAGGAGGCCGCCGAGGTCTGGATGGCCGCCGAGTACGAGGGCAAGGAAGCCGCCGCCGAGGAGATCTCGCAGCTGCTGTACCACGTCCAGGTGATGATGGTCGCGCGCGGGATCTCCCTCGACGACGTCTACGCCCACCTCTGAGCGCACGAATCACCCCACCCTCCCCAAAAGACTCCCCAGGCAAAGGAAGCTCTCCCCATGCTGCGCATCGCCGTCCCCAACAAGGGTTCACTGTCCGGACCTGCGTCGGCGATGCTCCATGAGGCCGGCTACCGCCAGCGCAAGGAGTCCAAGGAGCTCGTGGTCATCGACCCCGAGAACGAGGTCGAGTTCTTCTACCTGCGGCCGAAGGACATCGCCATCTACGTGGCCTCCGGCAAGCTGGACATCGGCATCACCGGCCGTGACCTGCTCCTCGACTCCGGCGCCAACGCCGAGGAGATCCTCCCGCTGAACTTCGGCCGGTCGACCTTCCGCTACGCCACCCGGCCCGGCACCGCGAAGGGCCCCGAGGACTTCCACGGCATGACGATCGCCACCTCCTACGAGGGCATCGTCGCCAAGCACCTCGCGGACCAGGGCATCGACGCCTCCGTCGTCCACCTCGACGGCGCCGTCGAGACCGCCATCAAGCTCGGCGTCGCCCAGGTCATCGCGGACGTCGTCGAGACCGGCACCAGCCTGCGCAACGCCGGCCTGGAGGTCATCGGCGACCCGATCCTCACCTCCGAGGCCGTGGTGATCCGGCAGTCCGGCGCCTCCACCGAGGACGCCCGCGTCCAGACCTTCCTGCGCCGCCTCCAGGGCGTCCTGGTGGCCCGCAGCTACGTGATGATGGACTACGACTGCCGCGCCGAGCACCTGGAGCAGGCCGTCGCCCTCACCCCGGGTCTGGAGTCGCCGACCGTCTCGCCCCTGCACAACGAGGGCTGGGTCGCCGTCCGGGCCATGGTCCCGGCCAAGGACGCGCAGCGGATCATGGACGACCTGTACGAGCTGGGTGCCCGCGCCATCCTGACGACGGCCATCCACGCCTGCCGTCTCTGACGCCCGGCACCGCCCGCCCGCGACCCGGCACCGACCGCCCGGCCGGACGACCGCCCGGCACCTGACGTACGAGGAACACCGATGTCCGACGCCCCGACGCCCGCCCTCCCGGTCACCTTCCGGCCGGGCCGCACCCGCGCGGTCCTGCTGACGATCGGGACGGTGATGTTCACCGTCATCACGGCCGTCACGCTGATGCTGGAGCGGCTCAGCCCGGGGGAGCGGATCAGCTTCATCTTCACCGCGGCGCTCTTCCTCGGCGTCCTCGTGATGCTGAGCCGCCCCAAGGTCGTCGCCGACGACGAAGGCGTCACCGTCGTCAACATCACCCGGACCCGCCGACTGGCCTGGGCGGAGATCCTCCAGGTCAACCTGCGCCCCGGTGACCCCTGGGTCTTCCTCGACCTCAGCGACGGCACCAGCATGCCCGCGCTCGGCATCCAGCCCGGCATCGCGAAGGAGCAGGCGATCCGGGACGCCCGCGCCCTGCGGGCCCTGGCCGAGAGCCACGGCACCCGGCCGGACGCGGACTGACCCGGATCCCCCATACGGGGCCGACCCCCTGCCCCGGGCAGGGTCCGCGTGATTACTCTGGAGGCGGTGGTGCCGAGCGGCACCACCGCCTCGCATGTGCAGGGCCGCTGCCGCGGCCCGCGAGGCACCCTGCGACCCGAGGAGTGACTCCCTCCAGCAATGGACGGATCGTCCGGTAGTACCCGCGCCGCCCCCTCCACGGAGGCGGCGGCATGATCATCCCTCTTCTGCTGCTCGCCGCAGCCTTCCTCCTGATCCTCGCCAACGGCTTCTTCGTGGCGGCCGAATTCGGCCTCGTCACCGTGGAACGCCCCGAGGCCGAACGGGCCGCGGCCGCCGGCGACCGGCGCGCGCGCACCGTCGTCACCGCGCTCGGCGAGCTGTCCTTCCAGCTCTCCGGCACCCAGCTCGGCATCACGATCACCTCCCTCGTCGTCGGCATGCTCGCCGAGCCCGCGCTCGCCCAGCTCCTCGACGGACCCCTCACCGCGACCGGCCTGCCCGACGGCGCCGTCTCCGGAATCGCGGTCGCGATCGGGATGCTCCTCGCCTCCGCCGTACAGATGGTGGTCGGTGAACTCGTCCCGAAGAACTGGGCCGTCTCCCGGCCGCTGCAGGTGGCACGCTTCGTCGCCGGGCCGCAGCACCTCTTCTCCTCCCTCTTCCGCCCGGTCATCGCCCTGCTCAACCGGGTCGCCAACCGGCTCGTCCGGCTGTTCGGCGTCGAACCCACCGACGAACTCGACTCCGTCCGCACCCCCGGCGAGCTGGTCGCGCTGGCCCGGCACTCGGCCCGGGCGGGCGCGCTCGAACAGGACACCGCCGACCTCTTCGTACGGACCCTCACCCTCGGCGGACTCACCGCCCAACAGGCCATGACCCCGCGGGTGAAGGTGAGTGCCCTCCAGTCGGACGCCACCGCGGCCGACGTCCTCAACCTCACCCGGGCGACGGGGCTTTCACGCTTCCCCGTCTACCGCGAGCGGATCGACGAGATCATCGGCATGGTCCACCTCAAGGACGCCCTCGCGGTGCCGCCGCACGAACGGCTGCGCACGCCCGTCGGCCGGATCGCCGTGCCGCCGCTGCTCGTCCCCGAGACACTGCCCGCCCAGGCGCTCCTGGAGCGGCTGCGGCGCGAGCAGCCGATCGCCGTGGTCGTCGACGAGTACGGCGGTACGGCCGGGGTCGTCACCCTGGAGGACATCGTCGAGGAGCTCGTCGGCGAGGTCCGCGACGAACACGACACCGCCGCCGACGCGCGGCCCGAGCTGGCCGCCGTGGCCGCCGAGGACGGCAACCCCGCCTGGGAGGCCGACGGCTCCTGCCGCGTGCACACCCTGCACCGGATAGGGCTCGACGTGCCCGACGGGCCGTACGAGACGGTCGCCGGACTGGTCGCCGACCTCCTCGGCCGTATCCCGGCCCCCGGTGACCGGGCCGAACTCCCCGGCTGGCGGCTCCTGGTGCGCCAGGTCGACCGCTACCGCGCCGAGCGGGTACGGATCGTCCGGACCGCCGAGGTGCCCGCGGCGCCGGAGGCGGTGCGATGAGCCTGCTCCACCTGCTGTTCGCCCTCCTGCTGGTAGTGGCCAACGGCTTCTTCGTCGGCGCCGAGTTCGCGCTCGTCTCCGTACGCCGCAGTCAGATCGAGCCGCTGGGCGGCAAGCGGGCCCGCCAGGTCCTGTACGGCCTGGAGAACCTGCCGCAGATGATGGCGGCCGCGCAGTTCGGCATCACCGTCTGCTCCCTGACCCTGGGCGCGGTCGCCGAGCCGACCGTGGCCCACCTCCTCGAACCGGTCTTCCACGCCGTCGGCGTGCCGGCCGGGCTCATCCATCCGCTGGGGTACGTCGTGGCGCTCGCCGCGGTCGTCTTCCTCCACCTCGTCATCGGCGAGATGGTGCCGAAGAACCTCGCGATGGCCGCGCCGGAACGGACCGCCCTCTGGCTCGGCCCGGCCCTGGTCGGCTTCGCCCGCGTCTGCCGCCCGGTCACCCGGGCGCTCGGCGCGTGCGCCCGGCTGGTGCTGCGGGCCTTCCGTGTCGAGCCGAAGGACGAGGTGGAGGCCGTCTTCACCAGCACCCAGCTCGGTCGGCTCGTGCAGGACGCCGGCCAGGCCGGCCTGCTCGACCCGGTCGAGCAGGAGCGTCTCGGGGACGCCCTGGAGCTGGGCAGCCGTACGGTCATGGACGTTCTCATGGCTTCGTCCGCGCTGGTGACGGTCACGCCGGCGGTGACACCCCGGGAGATCGAGGAGCTCACGGTCCGCACGGGCTACTCACGCTTCCCGGTGTGCGCCGAGGGCCGCGGGACGTTCATGGGGTTCGTGCACGTCAAGGACGTCCTGGACCTGGAGGAACGGGAGCGGGCCGTGCCCCAGCACATCTGGCGGCCCATGGCGACGGTCCGGGCCGAGCTGCCGCTCGACGACGCGCTCACCGTGATGCGCCGCGCGGCGACCCACCTCGCCCAGGTGGCGGACGGATCGGGCCGGATCCTCGGCCTGGTCGCCCTGGAGGACGTCCTGGAGATGCTGGTGGGCGAGGTCAGGGACCCGGCGCACCGCACGCCGGAACAGGTACTGACGGCCTGAGCCCCTGTGGGTGGTTGCGGTCACGCACGCGCGGCCGCGACCACCCACCTCTCAGAGCCCCCCGGGTTCCTGCGGTCCCCGCCGCCCCGACAGCACCTCTCCGTACGCCTGCATCAGGTCCGCGAGGCGCAGCGTCGCCAGGTCCTCCCGCGTCGGCGTGCCCGGATAGCCCGCGAGCCGCAGGTCCCGGTACGCGCAGGACTTCTCGTACAGCGTGCGCAGGAAGCGGCCGTTGCCCAGCTCGTCGATCCAGCCCTGGTCCACGACGTGTCCGCTGATCGAGCGCAGCTCGTCCAGCGCCTCCTCGTCCCAGCCGTCCCCGTTCGCCGCCGCGAGGACCTCGCCGATGGCGGTCAGTTCGAGCGGGCGGTACGAGGGGAAGTCGACCCGGGTCGTGAAGCGCGAGGAGAGCCCGGGGTTGGTGGCGAGCAGCCGGTCCATGCCCTCGGGGTAGCCGGCCAGGATCACCACCAGGTGGTCCCGGTTGTCCTCGGCGCGCTTGAGGAGGACCTGGAGCGCCTCGTCGCCGTACGCGTCGCCCTTGCTGTAGCCGGTGTTGGAGAGCGAGTACGCCTCGTCCACGAAGAGGACACCGCCGATCGCCGAGTCGATCAACTCGTTCGCCTTGACGGCGGTCTGGCCCAGGAACTCGCCGACCATGTCCGCCCGTTGGGCCTCGACCAGATGGTCGCCGCCGAGGAGCCCGAGCGCGTAGAAGACCCGGCCCAGGATGCGGGCGACGGTGGTCTTCCCGGTGCCCGAGGGGCCCGAGAAGACAAAGTGACGTTTCGGCGGCTGCACGGGCAGGCCCTGCCCGGCGCGCAGCCGGGCCATCTCCAGCTGCGCCGACAACGCCTTGACCTGCCGCTTCACCGGCTCCATCCCGACCATGCGCTCCAGCTCGGCGAGCGCCTCGGCGAGCAGGGCGGGGTCGGTGGGGCTGGCGGGGAAGCGGGGTGGCGCGGGCTGCGCGGGGACCGCCGCCTTCTGACGTACGACGTCGGGGGGCTCGGGCGGTCCGGTGGGGACGGTCGGGGCCGGGGCCGGGGGCTCCGTGCCGAGCCGCAGCGAGTCGGGGGCGGGGCCGTCGACGTCGGCCTGCGCCGCGTCGGCGGCGGCGGTGTCCTGCCCGACCCCGCCGAGCGAGACGGCCGCGAGCCCCGCGGGCTCGTCCGGGCCCTCGAACCCGTCGTACTCGGTGATCGCCGCCAGCCTCGCGGCCGTGTCCATGAACGCGGGGTCGATCCGGTGCACCGCCCGGTAGAGGGGGAGCGCGGCGGCGCTCCGTCCCGTGCCCTCGTGGGCCCTGGCCAGCCAGTAGCGCAGCTCCTTGCGCTGCGGCTGTTCGCTGCGGCAGCGCATCAGGGCGGCGGAGAGCAGCGGTTCCGCCTGGCCGTACATCTCCAGGCGGACCCGGGCCATTCCGCCGAAGAGGCCGGCCTCGATCCCCAGCAGGGGATCGTCGACCAGGGTCTCCGTGTGCCGGACCAGCTGGTCCCAGTCCTTGACCAGATAGGACCGGCAGGCGTGCAGGAAGCGGACCTGCGGATCGGTGTCGACCGGCGGCAGCCCGGCCAGCGCCCGGTCCAGCTCGGGCACATGGCGGCCGTCGAGCCAGTGCGAGGCGTGCGCGAGGAGCAGGTCGCGCGGGCTCTCCAGGACGGGCTGGACCCACCAGCCCAGCCAGTACCAGGAGTTCAGGGTCCGGCGGTGGCGTGCGCGCTGTTCGCCGAACCGGTCGCGGTTGCGGTACATGCGCAGCAGCGCGGTGGTGGTGTCCACCCGCAGCGCGTGCAGCCCGAGCCAGGCGTCCGCCATGCCGGGATCGATTCGTACCGCTGTCCGGAACTCCTCCTCCGCCTGCGGATAGGCGCCCATGGTGTAGGCGTCGACTCCCCGCAGCCAGGCGAGCTCGGCCGGGGCCGGTCCGCCCTGCGTGCCGATGTCCATCGGGTCCCCCACAAAAGTGCCCCCGTTGCTGTCCCGGCGGGCGGGTGCCCGCCGGAAGCCGTACAGAACCGCCTTCTCGCGGACGGGAATTGACCCCACCGAAGGGCATCGTACCTGCGCAGAGGGGGCGCCACGAAGGAGAAGCGCATGATCCGGTGGTCGTAACCCTGGGTAAGCATCAAGGTCGTCGACGGCTCGGAGAAAGGGATGATCAGGGCAGAACGAAGCCCCCGATCACGGGGGAACAACCGGGGGCTTCGTGTCCGCGGCGGCTTCGGAAAGCCGCACATTGAGAACGTAAGACCTGTACGCCCCCTGGGTCAAGCGGAGTTGAGGCACTTGCGGAGGCCGACTTTCGGCTACTCAGTTCGGTGCGCGGGCGCTGTCACGCTCGGTGATGAACTGGTTCGGGCTCGCTGTCACCGAGGGCCCAGGAAGCCATTCGTATCCCTCTGGACACTCCCGTACCAGGGTGTCGGCGAAGGGCCGCGAAGGGTCCGCGGAGAAGTGGCGAGTCTCCGCCACCGTCCACTCGTCCCAGAACGCCTCCTGCGCTGGTCCGTCGCGGTGTCGGCCGCGCGTCCAGGACTCCTCGGGGCCCCGCTCCATCCAGAGCAGCGCCGCCAGGAACGGGCGCAGCGCCCGCCGCCCGGCGCCGACACCCTCGACCAGGACGACCGGAGCCGGGGGCAGCTCCCGGGGTGCGCCGAAGGTCCGCAGAATCCAGTCGTACGGGTGATAGCGCGCGACCTCACCCCGGGAGAGCGGCAGGATCACCTGGTCCCGCATCCGCTCGGTCCACGCGAAGAGCTCCTCGTGGCTGGCGAGGTCGTCGAGGTGGAGGACGGGCGCGTCGAGGCGGTCGGCGAGGCGCGCGGCGAAGGTCGACTTGCCCGAGCCGGCGTGACCGTCGACCGCGATCAGCCGCACCGGCCCGCAGGAGGGCGGCAGGGCGCGCAGCGCGTCGGCGGCGCGGTCGAGGTCGGTCGCGTCGGTCATGGGGCAAGCGTAACGATTGGGCACGGAGGCACCGCAGGTCAGGGGCGCGGCGATGCCAGTGGTGGAGACCAATATTGGTCCGGCGACGCGTGCGGAATCGCTGGCCGAAGCGCTCCGGGAGCCGCGATAGTGGTGCACGCTCTCCCGTCCGTCGCCGTCGTTCGCCGCTCCCGATTCGCTGCTTCCGTCTCGTCGCTCTCGCTTCGTCGCTCACTTTTCGCCGCTGTCGATTCGTCGCTCTCGCCTCGTCGCTCACTTTTCGCCGCTGTCGATTCGTCGCTTCCGACTGGAGGTCGTCACCGCTCATGACCGACTCCGCTCCGCGCAGAACCGTCCTCGCCGCCGCACTCGCAGCCGTCGCGGGAACGGCCGTGGCGTCCACCGTGCCGGCCGCCGTCGCGGACGACCGCCGCCACGCACCGGAACCGGCGCTCGTCGACAACCACTTCTGGGTCTCCTGGGCCGACTGGTGGTCCGGCGCCCACGCCGGCACCCGGCTCGTCGCCGCACACCGCCCCGGCCTGGTGATCGGCACGCCCGCCGGTGTCACCGACTACGCCGACCCGCACACCGGCACGACCTCCACCTGGGAGTACGCGACCTGGACCTCCCCGGTCCACACCTCCTCCGTCCCCGCCACCGAGGTCATCGCCTCCTGGAACGCGGCGACGCCGCCGGGCACCTGGATCCAGATCGAGCTGCGCGGCACCTACAGCGACGCCACCGCCACGCCCTGGTACGTGATGGGCCGCTGGGCGTCCGGCGACGGCGACATCCGGCGCACCTCCGTCGACGACCAGGGCGACGGCCGCAGCTCGATCTGGACCGACACCTTCTCCGTGGACGACCCCGCGAGCGGGCTCCGGCTGGCCGCGTACCAGCTGCGGCTCACCCTCCACCGGACGCCCGGCACCCGGCTCACGCCCACCGTGTGGCGGGTGGGTGCGATGGCCTCCGACATCCCCGACCGCTTCACCGTGCCCGCCTCGACGCCCCGCCTGGCCCGCGAACTGATCGTCCCGCGCTACTCGCAGAACACCCACGTCGGCCAGTACCCGGAGTACGACAACGGCGGCGAGGCCTGGTGCAGCCCGACCTCCTCGCAGATGATCGTCGAGTACTGGGGCCGCCGCCCGAGCGCCGAGGACCTCGCCTGGGTGAACCCGGACTTCGCCGACCCCCAGGTCTGCCACGCGGCCCGCTTCACCTTCGACCACCAGTACGAGGGGTGCGGCAACTGGCCCTTCAACGCGGCCTACGCCGCCACCTACCCCGCCATGAACGCGGTGGTGACCCGGCTGCGCTCGCTCACGGAGCTGGAGACCCTGATCGGGGCGGGCATTCCGGCCATAACGTCACAGTCCTTCCACAAGGAGGAACTGACCGGCGCCGGCTACGGCACCTCCGGCCACCTGATGACCGTGATCGGCTTCACCGAGACCGGCGACGTGATCGCCAACGACCCCGCCTCCCCCAGCAACGAGGCCGTCCGCCGGGTCTACGCGCGCCGGGAGTGGGAGAACATCTGGTTGCGGACAAAACGGTACGACGCGAACGGCAAGGTCAGAAGCGGTACGGGCGGAGTCTGCTACCTCTTCTGGCCGGTCAGGTCAGCACCAAGTCAGCACCGCGCACTGCGGTCGCTCGGCCTGGTGTGAGTATGTGCGGCACCGCGGCCGTAGTCGACGATAACGGGGCGTATCCGACGTGTACTTTCCGGAGGCGTCCTTTGTAGCGCACCACCTGCCGTCGTATCCGCAGAGTGCCGTAGCGCATTTCCTCCGGGAAGACTCTGAGAGGTTCCCCTTTACTAGGTCTGCAACACGTCATGCGCTATATCGCCAGAGACAGGCGAGGGGGTTCGATCGCCTTGGCGATGGCGTATATCTCGTCGAAGCTGGAGAGTTTCCTTTCGCCGACAGGGTCATCCAGCTTGTCAGCCCTGCGTCACGGGATTCATGGGAATCCTTCTTCCGGCTCCGCGCGGACGACCCCGCGCCGCCGGCGGGTGCTCGCCCGCACATCAACGTGCCCTCGATGAAGGGGATCGATGGCGACCGCTACTGTCGCCCCGTGGCAAACGAGCACGTCTGCATCCGCTTCCAGGCCTGGGCCGCGGAGAACCTGGCCCACGCCGCCGGGATCCCGGTCTTCCTGCGCCTTGTTCACGGTGTCGCCGGACTGCCACCCCGAGCCCCAGATCGCACTGGGTGTCCACGCGATTGTCACTGATCAAGCATGGGTGCGTGACCTCCATCACCTTCCATAGCTCCTTCGCAATGTCACGCTGTGCAGCACTACCGGAGTTCTTGGTTCCGAATGTTGAGGTGCCCACGGGTCGCCGAGATCTGACTCGCAACCACCACTTGCCAGTTGCGTGATACCGGCTGGGCGCCACCCTTGGCGCCCTGTGTTGGTTGGCTACTGGCTGCGACCGTCACCTTTCGGGGGCGTCGCGAAGAGCCTGCTGGGAAGTGGGGTCGTATGTCGGCATTTGCGCGCCGGTGTCGCGTCACGCGGAGGCCGTGAATCTTCTTGACGTGGTGTTGAGGTATGTCGTTGGGTGATCCACCTACTGTGATCTGTGTGCAATGCAGGGGTGGGGATTGTGAAGAGACGGTGGGTACCTTGGCGTGCCCGAAAAGTCGTGGTCGCGCTGTGCGCTTCTACGGCCGTGGGTTTCGTGGGTCCGCTCCCATCGGTTCATGCGGCCATTCCGGCCGTGGACTCGCCCGCGCTGGACGAGGCGCACCGAGCGCTCGAAGAGGCCGCTGACTCTGGCCAGCGCGTCGAGGTCGAGGGTGAACGGTCGGAGCGGACCACTGTGTTCGCCAATCCTGATGGCCAGACCTTCACGTTGGAGCAGTCCACCGTTCCGGTGCGGGTTGCCAAACCCGGAGGCGGTTGGCAGGCGCCGGACGCGACCCTCGTCCGCAGAGCGGACGGCACGATCGGCCCCAAGGGGGCCTCGGCGGCTATGACGTTCTCGGGCGGCGGTTCTTCGCAGCCGCTCGTCTCCATCGAGGAGCAGGGCCGCTCTCTGGAACTCGGGTGGCCGGGCGCCTTGCCGGCGCCGGTCGTCGACGGAAGCAGCGCGGTCTATCGTGAGGTGTTCCCGGACGTCGACCTGAAGGTCACGGCCACCGTCGAGAGCTTTCAGCACGTCCTGGTGGTCAAGACTCCGCAGGCTGCTGCCGACCCGAAGTTGAAGGAAGTCACCTTCGGCCTCAAGGCCAAGGGCCTAGACGTCCGTGCGGGGGCTGCGGGCAACCTCAGCGCAGTGGACGAGACCGGTAAGACGATCTTCCGTGCGCCGCCGGCGCGGATGTGGAACTCTGCGGGCTCGGCTGCTGAGACACCGGCCAAGTCGGAGGCGGCTGAGACGCCGGGTGAGCTGAATTCCGCCGCGACCTCGACGACGCGGCACTCCGCCACGGCCGTCTCGGACGACCCTACGCCGGCTGATACATCCGAGACGGCGCCCTCTGGCGAGGGTCTGGCTCCTGGTCAGGGCGACGAGGTCAAGCGCATGGAGGTCAAGCTGGGCGAGGGCACCCTGTCCGTTGTGCCCGACGCTGCCATGCTCACCATGACCGACACTTCCGCGTTCCCCATCTTCATCGACCCGACGGTGACTTGGGGCGAGTCCGAGCGGACGCTGCTGCGGGATGACGGCTACGAGTCGTACGGCTGGGGCAACGGCTCGGACGACCGCGGTATGGGCGTCGGCAAGTGCGGCACATGGGACGTCTACTACTGCGGTCCCGGCTACAGGCAGCGCCTCTACTTCGAGTTCGCGCCCGACCAGCTCAAGGGCAAACAGGTCCTCGACGCGACCTTCGCGGTGACCGAGCCATGGGCTTTCCAGTGCGAGCCCCGAGTGGTTGATCTGGTCCGTACGGAGAACATCTCCTCCACCACGACCTGGGCCCCCAAGGAACTGGACTGGATGGTCGACAGGTGGGTCTCGGCTGGCCGGGGCTCGCTCTGCGACCCCGATTCCCCTGACGCGCCGATCGAGTTCAATGACAACCCGGAAGAGCCGAACGAGAACCTCACGCCGACCGTGCGTGACTTCGCGGCCGGCAAGTTCTCCCGGCTCACGCTGGAGCTGCGTGCCAATGACGAGACAGACACCTCGGCCTGGAAGCGGTTCAAGAACGACGCTGTGCTCCGGGTTGACTACGTGGCTATCCCGGCGAAGCCGACCGGGGTTGGCATCGTGGGTGGATCCGGCGCGGTCTGCAGCACCAATGCCGCGGACCCGACGATTGTCTCCGACCCGACTCCCACGCTGAATTCGACGCCGCAGACCGCAGCCGGCGGCGAGGTCGGCGCGAAGCTGAAGGCTTGGTTCCGTATCGAGACGCAGGCCACGAACGGCACATGGTCCGGCTCTGGCATCGCCGTTCCGGGAGGCAGCGGCTTCGTCGGCGACAACGTCAAGGTCACCCACTCCTGGGGCGCCAGCCTTGCCGAGGGGCCTCTGCACAAGTACATGTCGCTGACGCAGGTGTACTACGACAACGGTGCCCATGCATCGTCCTCGGGCTACAGCCCCCACTGCTACTTCAAGGTCGACCCGACGGCTCCGAAGGCCCCCACGGTGGCGTTCAACGGCCCGTACCTCGAGTGCCTGTCCGACGACTGCGCGGGCGCCGGTGCTCCGGGTGTGGCCGGTGGTTTCACCTTCGGCCCCGCACCTGGTGACACCAACAAGCAGTACGAGTACCGCTTGCTGCCCGCAGCCACCACCTGGACCACGCTCGGTGCCGGCGTCCTGAATGCGACCGTCAACCCTCCGGCCGCCGGAACGCACGTCCTGGAGGTCCGGGCGAAGGACACCTTGGGACGCGCGGGCGCCACCAAGGCGGTCCAGTTCAAGGTGGCGAGCGGTGCGGAGGCCGTTGGCCGCTGGAGCTTCGATGAGCTCGAGGGCGTGGCACTGGACAAGGCCCCAACCGGGGGCGCGTCCAACGCTACCCTTGCCGGCCTTGTCGACCGGGACAGCCGAGGACGACGCGGACTGATCACGCACGACGTTCAGGGAGAGGAGTTGGAGACCCCCGTCACGGACAAGGGCCTTACGTACGGCGGCACCAGCGGCTACGCGGCGACCACCGGACCCGTTGTGGGCACGGGATCGTCCTACACCGTCTCTACGTGGGTGCGTTTGGAGGACGGCAGTCGTACGAGCACGGCTCTGAGCCAGGACGGCGCCATGACGCCCGCCTACTACAGTGCCTTCTACCTCGGCTACCGGTCGGACTCCAAGAAGTGGGAACTGCGCACCTCGCCGAAGGATGCGGCGGACGGTGACATCAGCTACCAGATTGTCCAGTCCAAGCGTCCTGCGGTGCTCGGTGTGTGGACGCATCTGGCTGCCGTCTACGACAACGACGCCAAGGTGATCAAGCTCTACGTCAACGGTGAGCTCCAGGGCACCGACACCGTCGCCCCGTCATGGACGTCCACGGGCAAGTTCCAGATCGGCCGTGTCTGGTGGCACAGCGGGTACTACGACTACTGGAAGGGCTCGATCGACGAGACAGCGGCCTGGCAGCGCGCCCTCAACGACGCCGAGATCGCGGAAGAGGCCCGGCTGACGATGCCCGGCGGCATGAACGGAGTGGAACTCGTCGGCAGCTGGACGGCTGCCAACTCCAACGGCACCATCGTCGGCGACTCCGTCTCGGAGTACGGCCGAGTGATGCAGTTGGAGGGTGGCGCGGCGCACGTCGGCGAGGAGATCGTGCTCGACGGAGTGGACGACGCGATGACGGTTGCGGCCCCGGTCATCGACGACACGGGTTCGTTCACGGTGTCGACTCAGGTCGCCCTGGACAGCAGCAATGTGCTCACGAAGGCCAACGGGTACGTCGGTCAGGTGGTCGGCCAGCGCACGGCTGACGGTTCCGCTTGGGGTCTGTGGTTCCAGAAGACCGGCACCAAGTCGGACTGGAACGAGGAGACGATGCAGGAGGAGACCTACCCTGTCGGCTTCTGGTTCTTCGGCCGTCTCAAGGCCGACGGGGCGTTCGAGGCGGTGCAGTCGGAATCCGAGGCCGTCATGGGCGCGACCGTCCGTCTGACGGGAATCTTCGATGCCCAGAGTGGTGAGATCTCCCTCCGCGTCGGCAGCTTGCAGAACGGCGGCTGGAAGGCGTACACCGCCGTGGCCGGCACTGGCGGGATCGCTGTCGGCAAGGGCATGACCGGCGGGGCGTGGAAGCACTTCTTGCCTGCCAAGGTCACCGACGTGCGGATCTGGGTCGGCGCGATGAACAACGAGAGCCAGATCGACGCTCAGATCGGTTCCTGACCGGACCGCTTCGTCGGGCCGGTGGCAACGCAAGCGCGTGCGTGCCCGGCCCGACCCATGTCCCGGGCGCACGACGCCCACTTCAAAGTCAGTCAAAGGGTGGGAAGGGTATCTGTGGCATTTGGCATAGGTAGTTCAATCAAGCGGAGGGGCAGAGCGGGCCGCAGGCGCCGCCGTGCGCTCGTCGTCCTGCCGCTTGCCCTGGCACTGTCCGTTCCGGTCGGTCTCACACCGGTCGTGGCAGCGGACGGGAAGCCGGGGGGACTCGGTCGTCCCGACCTGCCTGAGCAGCGGGTCAGCAAGGTCAGGACCGTCAGCGGGCACGGCGCGAAGAAGGCACGCGAGCAGGTCGCCAAGGACCTGCGCGACAACATCGCCCAAGCAATGCGCGCCCGTTCCGAGCAGCAGCATGGTGGCGGATGGCCGAAGGCCGGCGCCGCCAGCCTGAAGCTCACCGCCGGCGATGCCGATGCAGCCCCGGGCGGTCTTCCGGTCACTGTTGCTCCCACGAGCGGTAAGACCGGAGCCGACGCGGGAACCGAGGCGACCGTCACGGTCCTTGATCAGTCGGCGGCCGACAGGCTCGGCATCACGGGCGTCGTGCTGACAGCGGAGGCCGACACGGCGGGCAAGGCCCGGATCGGTGTCGACTACGGCAGTTTCGCCTCCGCGATCGGAGGCGGCTGGTCAGGCCGCCTCCAGCTCGTCCAGCTTCCCGCATGCGCCCTGACGACACCGGCCAAGACCGAGTGCCGCACGCAGACCCCGCTCGGCTCGCGCAACGACGCCGGTGAGCAGACCGTCTCGGCCGACGTCACCCTCACGGCGGCGCCCGGTGGTCCGGTGCCGCAACTCGGCGCCGCTTCCTCTCCGGGAGCCACGGTGCTCGCCCTCACCGCGGGCGGCGGAGGCCAGTCGCCGAAGGGCACGGGCGACTACAGCGCGACGCCGCTGGCCTCGTCGTCTTCCTGGGCGGGAGGAGGCAGCTCGGGCGCGTTCACCTGGACGTACGGTCTCTCGACGCCGCCTGCGGCGGCAGGGCCGTCGCCCTCGCTGACGTTGTCGTACGACTCGGGCAGCGTCGACGGGCGTACGGCCACCACGAACAACCAGCCCACCTCGGTCGGCGAGGGCTTCTCCCTCACCGAGTCGTACATCGAGCGGACGTACGGCAGTTGTGACGACGACGGCCAGACGGATGTCGCCGACCGCTGCTGGACATACGACAACGCCCGTCTCGTGCTCAACGGCAAGTCCTCCCGCCTGGTCAAGACCGCCACGGCCGGCGTCTGGAGGCTGGAGAGCGACGACGCCTCCAAGGTCACCCGCCACACCGGTGCCACGAACAACGACAACGACGGCGAGTACTGGACGGTTGTCACCGGCGACGGCACGAAGTACGTCTTCGGCCAGGACAAGCTCGACGGGGCCACCACCCAGCGCACCAACTCCACCTGGACCGCGCCCGTCTTCGGCGACGACAGCGGCGAACCCGGCTACGACGCCGGCAGCACCTTCGCCAACCGCGCGGTGACCCAGGCCTGGCGATGGAACCTCGACTACGTCGAGGACACCCAAGGCAACGCGGCCACGTACTGGTACGCCAAGGACACCAACTACTACAAGAAGAACAAGGCCACAAAGGCCGACACCGAATACGTCCGAAGCGGCCACCTGACGGAGATCAAGTACGGCCTCCGCAAGGACGCCCTCTTCACCGACAACGCCGACGCGAAAGTCACCTTCGGCTACGCCGAGCGCTGCACTGCCGCGGACTGCACCTCGCTGACGAAGGAGACGGCGGACAACTGGCCCGACGTCCCATTCGACGCGATCTGCGCCAAGGACTCGACCGAGTGCCTGACCCAGTCACCGTCCTTCTTCACCCGCAAGCGCCTCACCGACGTCAACACGTTCTCCTGGAACGCCACGACCAGCGGCTACGACCCGGTGGACACATGGGCGTTCACCCAGGAATTCCTCGACGGCGGCGACATCGGCGACACCTCCGACCAGGTGCTCACCCTCAAGTCCCTCAAGCGGACGCCGAAGGCCGGCGCGGCCATCCCGACGAATCCGATCTCGTTCACCTACCACATGCGCCCGAACCGCGTGGACGCCACGGACGACATCCTTCCCATGACTAGGCCCCGCGTCTCCTCCGTCACCACGGAGACCGGCGCGATCACCTCGGTCAACATGTCCGCGCCCGAGTGCGTCCGCAGCCAGGTCCTCACCGCGCCGCAGGACACCAACACCCGCAACTGCTACCCCCGGTTCTGGAACATCAACGGCGCCCAGGACGCGTCCGTCGACTGGTTCCACAAGTACCGCGTCCTCAGCGTGGTCGTCTCCGACCCGGTCGGCCAGAACGACGCTGTCGAGAACGAGTACGTCTACGGCGGCGCCGCCTGGCACTACGACGACGACCCGTTCACGCCGAAGGCCGAGCGGACCTGGTCCGACTGGCGCGGCTACCGCGAGGTCACCGTCTACAAGGGATCGCGCAACGTCCCAGCACGCTCCAAGACGGTCTCCCTCTATATGCAGGGCATGCACGGCGACAAGAACAAGGACGGCACCACCAAGTCCGTCTCACTCGCCCCCCTTGCCCAGCCTTCCATCGGCGTGCCCGCCCTACAGGACAGCGGCATGTACTCGGGGGCGCTGCGCGAGCAGGTCACCTACGACGGCGCGACCCCGATCTCGGCCACGGTCAATGAACCCTGGACTCAGGAGACCGCGCGTCAGACAGGCGTGCCCGACGCAGGCGACCACGTCGCCCGCTTCGTAAAGACAAAGAAGACCACCAGCTACACGCACCTCACGGCCGCAGGCGCCTGGCGCTCCAGCGCCGTCGAAACGCTGGACCACGACAACTACGGCCGGGCAGTCAAGGTTCTCAACACCGGAGACCTCAGCGAGACCGGCGACGAGACCTGCACCCAGACCTGGTACGCCGACAACGACACCGCCGGCCTCAGCAACCTCGTCTCGCGGGTACGCACCGTGGCCCTGGGCTGCTCGTTCGCCGAGACGGACCTGAAGCTAGAAGCGGCCGACGGAACCCGCGGGAACGTCCTCTCGGACACAGCCACCGCCTACGACGGCCTCGCGTGGACCACCACGATGAAGCCGACCAAGGGCCTTTCCACCTGGTTCAGCCGTGCCAAGGCATATGGGACGGGTGGGGCGGTCACCTGGGACACGGGCACTACCACGGCCTACGACACCCTGGGCCGGCCCACCAAGGTCACCAACGCCGACCAGAAGTCGACCACCACGGCCTACACGCCAGTCGACTCTGGCCCGCTTACTCGGACGGTCAACGCCAACGCCGCGGCCCACCAGACCGTCACGTTCATCGACCCGCGTCGCGGACAGCCCCTGCGTATCTATGACGCGAACTCGCGGAAGACGGAACTCGCCTACGACGCGGCCGGCCGTCTGACTGACGTCTGGCTGCCCAACCGCATCCGCGGCTCCCAGAGCCCTAACAGCAAGTACGCGTACAGCCTCAGTAACACCGAGCAGTCCTGGGTCTCCACGTCCTCCTTGAAGGCTGACGGCGAGACGTACAAGACCAGCTACACGATCTACGACGCCCTGCTGCGACCGCTTCAGACGCAGACGCCAACCCCGCAGGGCGGCCGACTGCTGACGGACACCCGCTACGACGCACGCGGTCTCGCCTACGAGACCTTCGCGGACATCTTCGACAACACCAGCACCCCGAACGGCACCTACACCAGGGCCGAGTACGGGGAGGCGCCGAAGCAGACGCTCACCACCTTCGATGGCGCGGAGCGCGCCGTCACCAGCAGCCTGCTCGTCCTCGGCGTGCCCAAGTGGACGACCGCCACCAGCTATACGGGCGACTCGGTGGCCACCACGGCACTCGACGGTGGATCCGCAACTCGCACCATTACCGATGCTCTTGGCCGGACCACGGAGACTCGCGAGTACGCGGGCACCAGCCCGGCGGACACCCAGTACGGCGGAACGCTTGGCGCGTCATACACGTCGACGAAGTTCTCGTACACCCTCGACGGCAAGCAGGCGAAGATCACTGGTCCCGACGGAGCCGCCTGGACCTACGCCTACGACTTGTTTGGGCGACCCAAGCGTGAGACTGACCCAGACAACGGAGCAACGGCAACGGAGTATGACCTTCTCGGCAGGGCCGTGAAGACGACCACCGGCGGCAAGACCATCATCACCGCCTACGACACCATCGACCGGCCGACCGCGACGTGGGCTGGGAGCGCGACAGCCGCGAACCTGCTCACCAAGCGTACGTACGACAGCCTCCTCAAGGGCTTCCCGACGTCGTACACCCGCTACGTAGGCGGCGAGTCCGGATCGGCCTACATCAAGTCCGTCACCGCCTACGACGTACTGAACCGTCCCACGACGACCGAACTCACCCTCCCGGCCACGGACCCGATCACCGCGGCCGTCCCCGGAGGGAAGCTCTCACACACGAGCTCCTACCGGATCGACGGAACGCTGGACACCGCGTCCGAGCCGGCACTCGGCGGCCTGCCGTCCGAAATCGTCAAGTACGGCTACGGCGACCTCGGCCAGCTCACTTCGGCCAAGGGCACGACCGACTATCTCCAGAACGTCGACTACTCGGCCCTCGGCCAGGTCCGGCAGCTCACGCTGGGCGTGGGCGGGACCGGTAGCCGGAACGTGTACGTCACCAACTCCTACGAGGCCGGCACCGGCCGACTGACCAACAGCAATGTCACGGACCAGACCCACCCGTACATGCTCCAGGACCTCACCTACACCTTCGACCAGGTCGGCAACGTCACCTCGATTACCGACCCCACAACCCTCGGCGGCACCAGCCAGGCTGAGACCCAGTGCTTCACGTACGACGGGCACCGCCGCCTCCTCGAAGCCTGGACACCCACGTCCAAGAACTGCGCCGACACGCGCGACGTGAATCAATTGTCCGGCCCGGCACCGTACTGGACCTCCTACACGTACAACCAGGCCGGCCAGCGGAAGACCGAAACGCAGCACGCTCTCGCAGGCAATGCTCAGACGACGTACTGCTACGACGCAACCAACCAGCCGCACGCCCTCCGGTTCACCACCGCCCGCACCGATTGCGGCACGGTCGACCCTGCCAACGACAAGGTCTACGACTACGACACGTCCGGCAACACCACCAGCCGGCCAGGCTCGACAGGCCAGCAGGACCTGACTTGGTCAGATGAGGGTGGTCTTGCCAAGCTCACGGAAAGCGGCAAGTCTACGGAGTACCTCTACGACGCAGACGGCACACTGCTGATCCGCAGCACCCAAGACGGGGAGCGGATCCTGTATGTAGGAGCCACCGAGCTTCACCTTCGAGCCGACGGGACGAAGTGGGCCCAACGCACCTATCAGGCGGGGGGAGTTGCCGTGGGGGTGCGCACCAATCAGTCGGGCACAAACGAACTCCAGCTTCTTGCCGGTGACCCCCACGGTACGCGGAGCCTTGCGGTCACCTCCGATGCCAATCAGAGGGTAAGCAAGCGCTACTTGACACCCTTCGGCGGTGAGCGAACCGGCGGCATCGGTACCTGGCCGACTGACAAGGGCTTCCTCAACAAAACTGCCGACAGAACCACGGGCCTCACACACATCGGAGCCCGACAGTACGACCCCGTGATCGGCCAGTTCATAAGCGTCGACCCGCTCCTGTCGACCGATCAGCATCAATCCCTCAACGGGTACAGCTACGCAAACCAGCACCCGACCACGTCCTCCGATCCCACCGGCATGCGCGAAACATGCGGCGCGTACACGGTCGACTGCGCTGCCGGCGGAGGCAGTGGAGGCGGAGGCGGGTCCTGCCCGAGTTTGAGCAACCCCCAGTGCCCCGAGTACCAGGGCGGTGGCGGTGGCGGTGGCGGTGGCGGTGGCGGTGGCGGTGGTGGCGGTGACAGCGACGCGGCCTCTACCGGCACGTCAGGCCTCAAGTGTGTCGGCACCGGACTCCTAACCCGATGCGGGGATGCAGCCAATGCCACGCTGGCCCCAGAAGACGACCCCGTCTCGCCGGTAGTGCTTGGGCTGTTGAGCAACATCGCGTATTCGTCGGAGCTTTTTGGTTGGGTGGCCGACGGCGACTGCTGGAATGGTGGTCGAGGTGTTCCCGGATCGGGCTGCGACTACGGCTACCAATACGACCAATGGGTTGCACGGCAGGGGTACGACACCGCGGGAGACCCCTACCTTGTTCCGGGGGCCCTCGCCGCCATCTTCGCGCACAGGCGAAACAATGAAATTGCCCCAACAAAGACCGCCACGCAGCTCCGCAATTCCCCAGGTGCCGTAACCGGAGGGTCGAAACTTGCTGCGGTAAATGGTCAATGGCTGGGAGGTAGTCACGGAAACGCTGGAAAAATACCTGGCCAGGTCGCAGCGGCGCTTCAGGGCAGAGAATTCAAGAATTTCGATGCCTTCCGTGAAGCGTTCTGGCTGCAGGTATCGGCAACGCCCTCCATCGCGTCACAGTTCTCGAAAGCGAATCAGACCATCATGAGTCGTGGAAGGGCGCCGCTGGTGAGTAACCTTCAAAACGTGGGGGCCAATAATCGATACGTCCTTCACCATGTGAAGCCGATCCAGCACGGCGGCGGAGTCTACGACCTGGACAACCTCATGGTCGTGACTCCTAGGTACCATGCCGAGGTGCTCGATCCCACGTACCATTCCAGGTAGGCGATCGATGCCTATCCGTACGGGAGGGGTGGCCATGCCGGACCTTACGCGTGACGAACTGATCCGCCTCGTCGAGGAGATTATGGAAGATGAGGGGAGTGAGGACGAAGCTGATGCCCGGATCGAGAAACTCAAGCAAAACGTGAGGCATCCCAGAGTGACGGATCTCATCTTCTACCCCGAAAATGGTGAGCCGACGGCTGAGCAGGTAGTTGACGCCGCACTTTCGTACAGGCCCATTGAGTTGTGAGACGAGATGCTGGCCTGAGCCGAAGTGGATCATTCGGTCGTTAATTGAGAGTCAACAGGCAAGGCTTTCAATATCGCCAGGCAGGGCCCCCGCCGAGTCGGCGGGGGCCCTGCCGTTCTATTTCCTGTTTTGTGTCGCGGATAAACGGCCGAATATGCCGCGCTGCTGCGTCTACTGGACAGCTAGTTCAACAGTCCGCGGCGCCGGGGCTTGTGCAGAGGCTCGGGCTCGTACAAAGCGAGGAGGACGGCCTCGGCGCGGTCCGGCGACTTCATGCCGCGCCCCTTCATGGCCCGCTTGCTCTCGATCAGG
Organism: Streptomyces sp. NPDC054975; assembly: GCF_053609105.1. Lineage (NCBI taxonomy): Bacteria > Bacillati > Actinomycetota > Actinomycetes > Kitasatosporales > Streptomycetaceae > Streptomyces > Streptomyces sp. NPDC054975. The sequence goes on along the minus strand of NZ_JBSGWV010000059.1, from coordinate 10,804 downwards.
GTGTGGCCGCTCGTCGTCGACAGGAGCTTCGGTGTCGACAGTTGCGCGGCGGCCTTCTTGTCGACGTGGAGCCGCAGCCGCCCGCGCCCCGAGGACGGATCGGGCTGAAGGAGGGATCTGGTGGCCAGCCACATCTCGTCTCGCTTCCGCCATGGCCGCATGACTGCTCCGGGGTCGTCCTGGCTGGGGGATTCGGACACCATGACGCCGACGATCTGCGCCGTGTGCTGCCCGGTCTCCGCCCAGCGTTCGAGCATGCTGACGACGCCGTGACCGATGCCGTTCTGGTCGATCTCAGTCCTGGTCGGGCATGTGGTCGGCGAGCGAGTGCCGCTCCACTCCGGCCGGACAGTCCATGCAGTACGGGGCGCACTCCCCGGTGATCGCGGGTAGTCGAGGGAGGAGATCGGGATCGTCGGTGGTCGGCTCGGCCGGGTCGTCGCCCTCAACGCACAACTCCTCGAACCAGCTGGCCGGATCGTCCATCGCCGGGTTGCCGATGGCCAACATGGCGGCGTGGCCGCCGGTGAGCAAGTTGTTGGTGCAGTGCCCGATCATTGGGGCGATGCCGCCCGCCGCGTCGAGGATGAGCAGCAGGTGCGGCATATGGATGCCCTGCATCGCGGCCTCTTCGTTGGCCGGGGCCGAGAAGGCGTAAGCGGCGACCACGTCGTTGCCGTACAGGTCGGGCATCTTGTACTGGACGGTGTCGCAGTAGCCGGGCAGGCCGGCGCGCGGGACGACCTTGCGGATGCGCGGCCAGAGCTGCCGCTGCACCTGCCGGAACCGGGTTGCGGTCGTGATGCACAGCGCGGGTCCCGACCGGGTTCCGCGCGCGGCCAAGTGCGTCTTGCCGACGCCGAAGCCCGCGGGGACCGCGACTCGCTTGTGGTCGACGATCGCGTCGAGCACGGCCCGCGGCTTCGACAGCAGGCTCTCGCTGAGAACGTCATCGGCGAACCTACTGGGCGAGTCCCTCCACAGGCCGTACAGCGATCCAGTGGCCCGCTCGACCTCCGTCATCACCACCGCCCGCTCCCGGGCCGTCAGGTGGTGCTTGAAGGCGCTACGGCGCTCGGTGGGCGGCAGGCGCAGGAGGATATCGGCGACGTTCGCGGCGTCGTGGGAGACGACCTAGGGGCGGGCGGATCGCAGTGTGGACGCCGGAGGGCCATGGGGCGGCGGTGGCTACGAACCGGGCCCAGTGGAGGTCCGCCGGGTAACGACGTTCCCGGAGCCAGCACCGATCCAGCACGACGCACCCGAACGGACCGGAACGGACGTCAGCGGAAGTCAGCACCAGGTCAGCACCAGTGCGTCTGCGCTCGATTTGTCTCACGCAGCCCGCCCCTCTGACCTGCATGTTTGCGCGGGAGGGCGCCGCGTGGTATGCGGCGCCCTCCCATTTGGAGAACATCTGGCTGCGGACGAAGCGCTACGACGCGAACGGCAAGGTCAGAAGCGGTACGGGCGGAGTCTGCTACATCTTCTGGCCGGTCAAGCCGGCGCCAAGCCAGCACCGCGCGCTGCGGTCGCTCGGCCTGCTGTGAGCGCACCAGGAGGTTTCGGTGTAGCCGCACGGCGTGACTACCGGGCCTTCATCGCGCTGCACGGGGTCCGGCACGACCGGGAACCACCTGGCTGTGCCGGCGCCCGGGATGTCCGGAGGCGGCCTCCGGCATCCGCGCAGCGCTGGCGCCGGCCCCCGTCGGCGCCCGCGTCCTGCGGCTCCCGTGGCGTGACGGACGTCCTACTCCGGGGCCGTGTTCGGCTGGCACTGTGGTTGCCATGACCGCCACCGCCCACGCCGCCGCCCGCTCCCGCGCCCGCACCGGGGGTCCCAAGGACGACGGGCCGAAGATCCTCGAGCACGTCCTCGGCTGGACCCTCGTCGTCGTCCTCGCCATGTTCGTCACGCAGGTCGGCCTGATGTGACCACCTCGGCGCCGCCTTGGGTGACCGGGCGCCGCCGAACGGGCATACTCCCCGCGCCACGGGCGTCGGGCGCCCCCGCGCGCGAACCGTCGGGGGCAGCATCGGCGCAGCAGTGACCACCGGTGGCGCCGCGCGACGCGTGTGACCCGCGCGCCCTCGCAGCGCCCGAGAGGGAGGAGTGCGCCGCCATGCCCGACCGCGCCCCGCAGGGAGTGGAACGCCGGCTGCCGACCGAGGAGGCCCGGGAGCTGCTCGCCCTGGTCCGGGAGATCGCCGAACGGGAGATCGCGCCCCGCGCCGCCGAGGAGGAGGCGGCCGGCCACTTCCCGCGCGAGCTGTTCACGCTGCTCTCCGACTCCGGCCTGCTCGGCCTCCCGTACGACTCCGCGTACGGCGGTGGCGACCAGCCCTACGCCGTCTACCTCCAGGTCCTCGAAGAGCTCGCCGCCGCCCGGCTCACCGTCGGGCTCGGCGTCAGCGTCCACTCGCTGTCCTGCCACGCGCTCGCGAGATTCGGTACGGACGAGCAGCGGGCCGCCCACCTCCCGGCCATGCTCGGCGGCGGCCTCCTCGGCGCGTACTGCCTCTCCGAACCGACCTCGGGCTCCGACGCGGCCTCGCTGCGGACCAAGGCGGAGCGGGACGGCGAGGACTGGGTGCTCACCGGCACCAAGGCGTGGATCACCCATGGCGGGATCGCCGACTTCTGCACGGTCATGGCCCGCACGGGCGGCGAGGGCCCGAAGGGCATCACCGCCTTCCTGGTCCCCGGGGACGCGGAGGGGCTGAGCGCGGCTCCGCCCGAGCGGAAGATGGGGATGAAGGGTTCGCCCACCGCCCAGCTCCACTTCGACGGCGTGCGGGTCCCCGACGCGCGGCGGATCGGCGAGGAGGGGGAGGGGTTCGCGATCGCGCTCTCCGCCCTGGACTCGGGGCGGCTCGGGATCGCGGCGTGTGCGGTGGGGGTCGCCCAGGCAGCGCTGGACGCCGCCGTGGCGTACGCCCGCGACCGGCGGCAGTTCGGCCGGCCGATCGCCGACTTCCAGGGGCTCCGCTTCCTGCTCGCCGACATGGCCACCCGGATCGAGGCGGGCCGTGCGCTGTATCTGGAGGCCGCGCGTCTGCGGGACGAGGGGCGGCCCTTCGGGCGCCAGGCGGCGATGGCGAAGCTCTTCTGCTCCGACGCGGCGATGCAGGCCACCACGGACGCGGTGCAGGTGCTCGGCGGCTACGGCTACACGGCGGACTTCCCCGTCGAGCGGTACATGCGCGAGGCGAAGGTGCTGCAGATCGTCGAGGGGACGAATCAGATCCAGCGGATGGTCATCGCCCGCCACCTTGTCGGACCAGAGTCCCGCTGAAGCCGCTCACGCGCACGGTCCGATCGGCCCACACGGGGGCCGCGGTCAGCCGGTTCCACTCGTGGTCGACGCGGCCCGGCAGGGTCCGGCCGTGGCTCGCCCACTGGCTGATCAGCGCCTTGTAGATGGGCGGGTCGGCGACGTGAGGCGGCGGCGACGGCTGCCGAACCGATTCTTCATAGCGCGGCTCGGCGAGGCGCCGCCGCCCGCTGCCGATGGGGGCCGTGTACAGCGTGGTCATGCCCCTTCCAACGCGCCCCGCCGGTCCGGAGTCACCCATGGGGAGATTCGAGGAGGCGTTCGAGAGCTACCCGCGGGCGGCCGGTCCTGGTGCCGTGCGTGCGATCGGGTCGCGCACGGCTATGGCCCCCGGCGGGGATTCTGACTTACCGTCAGTTCCCGTTGTCGACCAGGAGGTCACACGTGTCAGACGACCGGCCCGTACCGCTCGACGAGTACCCCGTGCACCAGGCCCCGCTCTCGATGAAGCACCACGTCAGCGGCGACCGCAACGCCTACGACCGATGCATCTTCCATGTCTTCGACCACCAGGGCCGCGCCCTGCTCATCGCCGGGCTGGGTGTCTACCCCAACGCCGGGGTCGTGGACGCCTACGCGACCCTGCGGACCGGAGACCGGCTGCACGCCGTCCGCGCCTCCGACGCCCTCGGTGACGACCGGATGAACCTCGCCGTCGGCCCGCTGCGGATCACCGTGGACGAACCCCTGAGGACACTCACGCTCCACTGCGACCCGGACCCGGCCGACCCGGAGGGGCTCTCCTTCGACCTCACCTGGACCGGGGACTTCCCGCCCGTCTGGGAGCCGCACCACACCCAGCGCCGTGGTGACCGGCTCACCCTGGAGGGCCGCCGTTTCGTGCAGGCCGGCCATTGCACCGGCACCGTCAGGGCGGGTGGCGAGGAGTTCGCCGTGACGGCGGGGGAGTGGACCGGAACCCGCGACCGCAGCTGGGGCGTACGACCCATCCCCGGCGAGGAGCCCGGCCGCGCCGACGAGTTCCGGCCCGAGGGCTTCCACTGGCTCTGGATACCCATGCGTTTCGACGACCGCTTCCTCATGGTCATCGCCCAGGAGGACGCCGACGGCTACCGCACCCTCAACGAGGCCCTGCTGGTACGTAACGGGCAGCGCGACGCGCAACTCGGCTGGCCGCGCACCGAGATCACGTACCGCCCGGGCACCCGCCACCCCGAGCGAGCCGTGGTCCATCTCGCCGACCCGGCCGGGAAGCCCCTGGAGGTGGAGGTCGAGATCCTCGCCTCCTCCCCGCTCGCCGTCGGCGCCGGCTACCCGCCCGCCACCGACTGGCAGCACGGCACCTGGCAGGGCCGCGAGTGGACCGACCGCAGGGTCTACGACCTCTCCGACCCGACCGCCCACCCCATGGCCGCCTTCGGCGTCACCGACCACGCGGCCCGCTTCACCCTCGAAGGCCGCACGGGCTACGGGATCTTCGAGCACGGCTCCTTCGGCCGCCACGACCCCAGCGGCTTCGCCGACTACACCTCCACAGCCGACTGACCCCAGGCGAACCGAGCCGCCACACACGAGGAGTGCGTTCATGGCCACCGCCCCCCGCCCGCGCACCAGCACCCGCGATCCCGAGGAGCTGGGCCGCCGGCTCACCCGCTGGCTCGACCCCCGGCTGCCGGGCGCCCGGGTCACCGGGCTCGCCGTGCCCGGGTCCAACGGCATGTCCAGCGAGACCCTGCTCTTCGACATCGACCACCCCGACGCCCCCGTGCGCGGCTGCGCCCTGCGGCTGGCCGCCGACCCCGCCGCGTACACGATCTTCCCGGTCTACGACATGGAGCGGCAGCACCGTGTCATGCGCCTGGTCGGCGAGCACACCGACATACCCGTCCCGCGCGTCCTCTGGCTGGAGAGCGACCCGGAGCCGCTCGGCGCCCCGTTCTTCGTGATGGCCCGCGCCGAGGGTCGCGTCCCACCGGACGTCATGCCCTATACGTACGAGGGGAACTGGCTGCACTCCGCCACCGACGCCGAACGGGCCCGCCTGGAGGCCGAATCCGTCTCCGTCATCGCCCGGCTGCACGACCAGTTTCCCGCGAAGGAGGCCGAGTTCCTGCTCCCCGACGGGACGGGGAGTCCGCTGCGGCGCCATGTCGACGCCCAACGCGCCTACTACGCCTGGGTCGTGAAGGGCCTCGCGCCCTCTCCGCTGATCGAGTCGGCCTTCGACTGGCTGGAGGCGCACTGGCCCGCCGACGAGGGGCCCGCCGTCCTCAACTGGGGCGACGCGCGCATCGGGAACATCGTCTACGACGGGTTCGAGCCCGCCGCCGTCCTCGACTGGGAGATGGCCGGCTACGCGCCGCGCGAGGTCGACCTCGGCTGGACGGTCTATCTGCACCGCTTCTTCCAGGACCTGACCGTGAGCTTCGGCCAGCCCGGGCTGCCCGGGTTCCTCCGCCGCGACGCGATCGAGCGGCGCTACGCCGCCCTCACCCGGCACACGCCGCGCGACATGGAGTTCCACACCCTCTACGCGGCGCTGCGGCACGCGATCGTGATGCTGAGAGTCGCGTACCGCCAGGCGCACTTCGGAGAGGTCCAGGTGCCGGAGAATCCCGACAGCCTCATCCTGCACCACGCCACGCTCACGGCGATGGTGCGCGGAAGCTACTGGTAGGGGTCGTTACGCGGCGCGCCGCATCTGCGGCACCTTGATCGGACGCGAGCCCGGACCGCCGACGTGCGAGAAGGGCTGCGTCCGCCAGTCGAGCCCCTGGGGGAGCGTCAGCAGGAGCGCGGTGTCCTGCTCCTGGACGTCCAGCGTCTCGTCGGCGGGGCGCGCCTCCGAGGCGGCCCGGCCGGTACCGGGACAGACGGTCAGCACGAACGGGTTCCAGGGCGTCGGGCACAGCGCGTGCTCCGGCAGCGTGTCCTCGTCCGCGAGCAGCGCGATCGGCTGGACACAGTCCGGGCAGATCACCCGGTACATCTCGAATGTGTCGTAGGCGTCGAGCTCGTCGGTCGTCTCGACCGAATCAACAGGCTCCTGCATGGAGAATCTCCCCCTCGGGTGGGTCGACCGAAGTACGTATGGCCTCGACCACAGCAAGCAATTCCCATACGGCCGCCCGCATAACCGTGAGGTCTCGATCGAGCCGGTCACAAACCTGTGGCGTTCGTCACATGCCGCTCGCAGGTGCCCCGAGGATGCCCATAAGACGTTCCATAGCGACGAGGTGGTGACGGGGCGGCGACGTACCCCCGCTGTGCCGAAGGCCCCCTGGGGCAATAGGTTGACCGCATGGAGGAGCTGGATCGTCAGATCGTCGAATTGCTCGTCAGGGACGGGCGCATGAGCTACACCGACCTGGGCAAGGCCACCGGCCTGTCCACCTCGGCCGTACATCAGCGCGTCCGTCGACTGGAGCAGCGTGGGGTCATCCGCGGCTACGCCGCCGTCGTCGACCCGGAGGCCGTCGGTCTGCCGCTGACCGCCTTCATCTCGGTCAAACCCTTCGATCCCAGCGCCCCGGACGACACCCCCGACCGGCTCGCGGACATTCCGGAGATCGAGGCCTGCCACAGCGTCGCGGGCGACGAGAACTACATCCTCAAGGTCCGCGTCGCGACCCCGCTGGAACTCGAGCACCTGCTCAGCCGCATCCGCTCCCAGGCGGGCGTCTCCAGCCGCACGACGGTCGTCCTGTCGACCCCGTACGAGGCCAGGCCGCCGCGCGTCTAGAGGTGTCCGGCGCCACGGACGACCCAGCCGTGGCCCCGGCGTGCGGCCGGGTCCCGTCGCGCATCTAGCCTGGTCACCATGAGCGAGAGCCTCTCGGACAGCGAGCACCGTACCGTCCTGCTGCGCGGCGGAGACGTCCACAGCCCCGCCGACCCCTTCGCCACCGCCATGGTGGTGGAACGCGGGCATGTCGCCTGGGTGGGCTCGGAGGGGGCCGCCGACGCGTTCGCCTCCGGGGTGGACGAGGTGATCGACCTCGAAGGCGCGCTCGTCACCCCGGCGTTCGTCGACGCCCATGTGCACACCACGGCGACCGGCCTCGCGCTGACCGGCCTCGACCTGTCCTCGGCCACCTCCCTCGCCGAGGCGGCCGAGATGATCCGCTCCTACGCCGCCGCCCGCCCCGCCGACCGCATCCTCATCGGACACGGCTGGGACGCGGCGCGCTGGCCCGAGCGCCGGGCCCCGCGCCGCGAGGAGCTGGACGAGCTCACCGCCGGCCGCCCGCTCTACCTCACCCGGATCGACGTCCACTCGGCCGTCGTCACCACCGCCCTGCTGGACCTCGTCCCCGGCGTCCGCGAACTCACCGGCTTCCGTGACGGCGAGCCGCTGACCGGCGACGCCCACCACGCCGTCCGCGCCGCCGCCTACGCGGCCCTCTCGCCCGCGCAGCGCACCGAGGCCCAGCGCGCGGCCCGCCTCCACGCCGCCTCGCTCGGCATCGGCACCCTCCACGAGTGCGCCGGGCCGGAGATCTCCTCCGAGGACGACTTCACCGGGCTTCTCGACCTCGCCCGCACCGAGCGCGGTCCGCGCGTCGTCGGCTACTGGGCCGACCTCGACGTCGAACGGGCCCGCGCGCTCGGCGCCGTGGGCGCGGCCGGGGACCTCTTCGCCGACGGCTCCCTCGGCTCCCACACCGCCTGTCTCCACGAGGCGTACGCCGACCACGCCGACGCCGCCCACACGGGCGTCTCGCACCTCGACGCGGCCGCGATCGCCGCCCATGTCGTGGCCGCCACGGAGGCGGGCCTCCAGGCCGGTTTCCACGCCATCGGCGACGCCGCCGTCACCGCCGTGGTCGACGGCGTCCGGGCCGCCTCCGAGAAGCTCGGCCTCGCCCGGATCCGCGCCGCCCGCCACCGCGTCGAGCACGCCGAGATGCTCACGCCCGAGACGATCGCCGCCTTCGCCGAACTCGGACTGACCGCCTCGGTCCAGCCCGCCTTCGACGCGGCCTGGGGCGGCGAGGACGGCATGTACGCCGAGCGCCTGGGCGCCGAGCGGGCCCGCACCCTCAACCCGTACGCCGCACTGCTCCGCGCCGGTGTGCCGCTGGCCTTCGGCTCGGACAGCCCGGTCACCCCGCTGGACCCCTGGGGCACCGTCCGGGCCGCCGCCTTCCACCGCACCCCCGAGCACCGGATCTCCGTCCGCGCCGCCTTCACCGCGCACACGCGGGGCGGCTGGCGTGCCGTCGGGCGCGACGACGCCGGCACGCTCGTGCCCGGCGCCCCGGCCGACTACGCGATCTGGCGCGCCGACGAACTCGTGGTCCAGGCGCCGGACGACCGGGTGGCGCGCTGGTCGACCGATCCGCGCTCCGGAACGCCCGGTCTGCCTGATCTGACCCCCGGCGGCGACCTGCCGGTCTGCCTGCGCACGGTGGTCTTCGGGCAAACGGTCTTCGCGCGGCCGAACGAGTGACGTCGGGACATTTCGTACCGCCGATCGATGATCAACCGGCCGGTCGACGACCTGCGGAGCTTCCCCACTGACCTGGAAGTATCGGTCATCTGCGCAGGTCAAACGGGTGTTGACAGTGTGCGGCCGGGGGCGGGTAGGTTCTCCCGCGTCCACCACAGGACGTCCGACCGGTCTCAAACCTCAGGTCCAGCACCCGTGCCTCGGGGGCGAGGGAAGGTTTTTTCCGGCGGAGGGTGCGACTCGGGTGGGGCCCGGACGTCCAGTAGACAACGGCTCTCGGTCGACCCGCAGCCAGCGGGTTCCAGGTCGGCCCGAAGGGCGCCGGGCCCCGATCCGCACGCCACGCGTGCCTCCGTCCCACTCTCCCGAAGGCGTTGCCACGCTGCCCCGAAGGCCTCCCCGGACCGCCCCCGGGCGTGGTCCCCCGACGCGCGTCCCGCCCCGCAGCGACCGAGCCGGGAGACGGGCTCGCTATGGTGGGGGTTCGCGTATGTATCCGAAGGGGCAGTAGTGAACGACGGTGGCCAGAGGCGTTACGGCCCGCTCGGCAGAGCCTTGGTGATCATTCCGACCTACAACGAGGCGGAGAACATCAAGCCGATCGTCTCGCGCGTACGGGCGGCCGTACCGGAGGCGCACATCCTCGTCGCCGACGACAACAGCCCCGACGGCACGGGCAAGTTCGCCGACGAGATCTCCGCCGAGGACGACCACGTCCACGTCCTGCACCGCAAGGGCAAGGAGGGTCTTGGCGCCGCCTACCTCGCCGGATTCCGCTGGGGCATCGAGCACGGCTACGGCGTCCTGGTCGAGATGGACGCCGACGGCTCGCACCAGCCCGAGGAGCTGCCCCGGCTGCTGACCGCCCTCAAGGGCGCCGACCTCGTGCTCGGCTCCCGCTGGGTCCCCGGCGGCCGCATCGTGAACTGGCCCAAGTCCCGGGAGTTCATCTCCCGCGGCGGCAGCCTCTACTCGCGCGTCATGCTCGACGTGCCGATCCGCGACGTCACCGGCGGCTACCGGGCCTTCCGCAAGGAGACCCTGGAGGGCCTGGGCCTGGAGGACGTGGCCTCGGCCGGCTACTGCTTCCAGGTCGACCTGGCCCGGCGCGCCGTCGCCGCCGGCTTCCACGTCGTGGAGGTCCCCATCACCTTCGTGGAGCGGGAGATCGGCGACTCCAAGATGAGCCGCAACATCGTCGTCGAGGCCCTGTGGCGGGTCACCGGCTGGGGTCTGACGGCCCGTGCGAACAAGGTCGGCAAGCTTCTCGGGCGCAGGTCCGAGCGCTGAAGCCGGTCCGGATCGGCCGACCGTTGCGGCTGATCCGTTCTTTACGACGTTCCGGCGGGGCGCCAGGCACACTGGGGGGCATGACGACCGGCGCACCGCCTCCCCTCGCCCCCAAGCGCTCCCGCGCGCGTACGTTCCTGCCGTTGGCCCTCGCCGCCTGGATGGTCCTCGAGATCTGGCTGCTCATCATGGTGGCGGACGCGGCCGGCGGGCTGACCGTCTTCGGCCTCCTGGTCGGCGGTGCCGTCCTCGGCGCCGTGGTGATCAAGCGCGCCGGGCGCCGCGCCTTCAAGAACCTCACCGAGACCTTCCAGCAGGCGCAGGCGGCGGCACGGACCGGAGTCCCGCCGGCCGCCACCGAGCGGGCGGGCGCGGGCGACCGCAACGGCTTCCTGATGCTCGGCGGTCTGCTGCTCATGATCCCCGGTCTGATCTCCGACGTGGCCGGTCTGCTGCTGCTCGTGCTCCCGGTCCGCTCGGTCCTCGGCCGGTACGCGGACAAGGTCGCGGAGCGCCGGATGGCCGCGGCACCTCCCGGCAGCCTCCAGGACGCCTTCCAGCAGGCCCGCATGCACCGCCCGGACGGCAAGGTGGTCCAGGGTGAGGTCATCCGCGAGGACGCCCCCCAGGGCCCGGGGCGCTCCCAGGACCCCCGCCCGCCGCTGACGCCGTAGGTCTCCCGTACGTCGGGCCATACATAGGCCCCCGTACGTCAGTCCGCAGAGTCGACAACGCCGCGGGGCCCGGTACACACAAGGTGTACCGG
>NZ_JBSGWV010000058.1:0-39210 GCF_053609105.1 Streptomyces sp. NPDC054975 | reverse complement strand
GTACGGGGCGGCGGCGATGCCCGCCGCCGCCCCGGTGGATCCCGGGCGGCCCGACCAGAAGCCGGAGGCGCCGTCTCCGTCCGAGCCGAAGCCCCTGCCGAAGCCCAAGTCCACACCGAGGCCGGCTCCGGCCAAGCCTCAGCCGCCGCCCCCGCCCCTGGCGCGTTCGCGCGCCACCAGCCTGGCCATCCCGGCGATCACCATCGAGGCGCCGATCACGGGCCTGAACCTGGACCGGGCGGGGCAGCTCGGCACCCCGCCGGTCGACAACCCCCGGATCGTCGGCTGGTACGAGGGCGGGCCCGCCCCCGGCGAACGCGGCACCGCGATCGTCGTGGGTCACCGCGACACCCGCACCGGGCCCGCCATCTTCCTCAACCTCAACTCGCTCACCCCCGGCAACACCGTCCGCGTCGCCCGGGCCGACGGCAAGGTCGCCGTCTTCACGGTCGACAAGGTGCGCACGTACACGAAGGAGGAATTCCCCGACCGCGAGGTCTACGGCTCCACGGGCCGCCCGGAACTACGGCTGCTCACCTGCGGCGGGCCCTTCGACACCAAGAAGGGCTACACGTCGAACATCGTCGTCTTCGCCCACCTCACGGACGTCGCCCGGACGATCTGAACGGCACGCCGCCCGCCGACGCTGCGGGCGGCTTCGGCGCGCCGTGGTGAAGGTGGCGGGCGGGCTCGGGTCGGGACGCTAGAACTGGTCCGTTGATGGGGAGTCACCGAGCCCCGGAGACCGGACCGAGGTCTTCCGGCCGCGCAGGCCCCGCCCGCCCCCGCACCATGAGGACGTGCCCATGCCCCTCCGCCCGCCGACCACCCGTACCCGCGTCGCCGTCGCGACCGCCGGGCTGCTGATCGCCGTCGGTGCCCCCACCGCGTACGCCACCCTCGGCGAGAGCGCCGGTGCCCCGGCCGCCGCCATCGCCCAGGCCCGGGGCAAGGCGTACCTCGAGACCCGGCTCTTCTTCGGGACCGAGCGCCCCGACGGCGGCCCGGCGGTCACCGACGAGCAGTTCATGGCCTTCGTCGACAGCGAGGTCACCCCTGCCTTTCCGGCCGGGCTGACTGTCCAGAACGGGCGTGGACAGTGGCGCGACCAGAACGGGATCATCGAGCGGGAGCGCTCGTACGAGTTGATCCTGCTGTACCCCGCGTCCGAGGCGCGGTTGCACGACCCGCGGATCGAGCGGGTCAGGGAGGCGTACCGGAAGGCCTTCGGGCAGGAGTCGGTGGCCCGCCTCGACGAGCCGACCCGGGCCGACTTCTGAGGCCGGTGTCCGAGCGGAGACAAGCGGCCCTGGCGCCAGAAAACTAACAGCGCTAGTTTGGTGCCGGACGGCGAGCGAGAGACCGAGAGACCGAAGAGCCGAAGGAGCAGCGGATGAAGAGTCACGACGCGATGTACATCGGCGGGGAGTGGCGGCCCGCCGCCTCCTCGGACACCCTCCCGGTCGTCAACCCGGCGGACGAGCAGGTCATCGCCCATGTGCCGGCCGGCAACGCCGAGGACGTCGACGCCGCCGTACGGTCCGCGCGCGCGGCCTTCCCCGGCTGGGCCGCCACCCCTCCCGCCGAGCGCGCCAAGCTGATCGGCGCGCTCCGCGACGGACTCGCGGCCCGCGCGGAGGAGATCGCCGCCACCGTCACCGCGGAGCTGGGCGCCCCGCCGCAGCTCGCCGCCGCCGTCCACGCCGGCCTGCCCGTCGCCGTGGCCGGCTCGTACGCCGAACTCGCCGCCACCCACCCCTTCGAGGAGAAGGTCGGCAACTCCACCGTCTACTCCGAGCCGGTCGGTGTCGTCGGCGCGATCACCCCGTGGAACTACCCGCTCCACCAGATCGTCGCCAAGGTCGCCCCCGCCCTCGCGGCCGGCTGCACCGTCGTCCTCAAGCCGGCCGAGGACACCCCGCTGACCGCCCAGCTCTTCGCCGAGGTGGTCCACTCGGCGGGCATCCCCGCAGGGGTCTTCAACCTGGTCACCGGCCTCGGCCCGGTCGCCGGGCAGGCGCTCGCCGAGCACGAGGACGTCGACCTCGTCTCCTTCACCGGCTCCACCGCCGTCGGCCGGCGGATCGGCGCCCTCGCGGGAGGGGCGGTCAAGCGGGTCGCCCTGGAGCTCGGCGGCAAGTCCGCCAACGTCATCCTGCCGAGCGCCGACCTCGGCAAGGCCGTCGCGGTCGGCGTCGCCAACGTCATGAGCAACTCCGGCCAGACGTGCAGCGCCTGGACCCGGATGCTCGTCCACCGTGACCAGTACGACGAGGCGGTGGCGCTGGCCGCCGAGGCCGTCGCCAAGTACGTCCCGGGCGAGCGCGTCGGCCCGCTCGTCAGCGCCAAGCAGCAGCAGCGGGTGCGCGGCTACATCGAGAAGGGCGTCGAGGAGGGCGCCCGGATCGTCGCCGGCGGCCCCGAGGCCCCGCGCGAGACCGGCTACTACGTCTCCCCGACGGTCTTCGCCGACGTCACCCCGGAGATGACCATCGCCCAGGAGGAGATCTTCGGCCCGGTCGTCTCGATCCTGCGGTACGAGGACGAGGACGACGCCCTCGCCATCGCCAACGGGACCGTGTACGGGCTCGGCGGCGCCGTCTGGGGCGAGCCGGAGGAGGCCGTCGCCTTCGCCCGGCGCATGGAGACCGGCCAGGTCGACATCAACGGCGGCCGCTTCAACCCGCTGGCGCCGTTCGGCGGCTACAAGCAGTCGGGCGTGGGGCGCGAACTCGGGGCGCACGGCCTGTCCGAGTACCTCCAGACCAAGTCCCTCCAGTTCTGAGCCGATCCGGCCCGCGACGAACACCGATCCGAGCACCTGAGGAGCAAGACGCGTCATGAGCGTGGTCCGCGCCGCCTTCCTGCCCGCCGTCGGCTCTCCGCTGGAGATCACCGGCATACGTCTGCCCGAGCCAGGCCCCGGCCAGGTTCGGGTCCGCCTCGCCGCCGCCGGGGTCTGCCACTCCGACCTGTCCCTGACCAACGGCACCATGCGCGTGCCCGTCCCCGCCGTCCTCGGTCACGAGGGCGCGGGCACGGTCGTCGCCGTCGGTGAGGGCGTCACCCATGTCGCCCCCGGAGACGGCGTGGTCCTCAACTGGGCGCCGTCCTGCGGCGCCTGCCACTCCTGCTCGCTCGGCGAGGTCTGGCTCTGCGCCGACGCGCTCACCGGCGCGGCGAACGTGCACGCCACCACCGAGTCCGGCACCGACGTCCACCCCGGTCTCAACGTAGCCGCCTTCGCCGAGGAGACCGTCGTCGCGGCGAAGTGCGTCCTGCCCGTTCCGGACGGGGTCCCGCTCACCGACGCGGCCCTCCTCGGCTGCGCCGTCCTCACCGGCTGGGGCGCGGTCCACCACTCGGCGCGGGTCCGGCAGGGCGAGTCCGTCGTCGTGTACGGCGTCGGCGGCGTCGGCCTCGCCACGATCCAGGCCGCCCGGATCGCGGGCGCCTCGACGATCATCGCCGTGGACGTCTCGCCGGAGAAGGAGGCCCTGGCCCGGGCCGCCGGAGCGACCGAGTACGTGATCGCCTCCGAGACCACCGCCAAGGAGGTCCGGAAGCTGACGGGCGGTCAGGGCGCCGACGTGGCCGTCGAGTGCGTGGGCCGCGCCACCACCATCCGTACCGCCTGGGACTCCACCCGGCGCGGCGGCCGCACCACGGTCGTCGGCATCGGCGGCAAGGACCAGCAGGTCACCTTCCACGCCCTGGAGCTCTTCCACTGGGGCCGGACCCTCTCGGGCTGCGTGTACGGGAACTCCGACCCGGCCAAGGACCTGCCGGTCCTCGCCGAGCACATCCGGGCCGGCCGCCTCGACCTGGGCGCGCTGGTCACCGAACGGATCACCCTGGACGGCATCCCGGGCGCCTTCGACAACATGCTCGCGGGCAAGGGCGGCCGGGCGCTGGTGGTCTTCTAGCGGCGTTCTCCGTACGGGGCGCTCCCGGCCTTCGCCTTCGCCGAGGGCTTCGGCCGGGAGCGCGAGACCGCCACACCCGCCAGACAGAGCGCCCCGCCCGCGAGCGTGAGCAGGCCCGGCAGTTCGCCGAGGAACACCCACGCCATCAGGACCACGAGCGCCGGCACGGCGTACGTCGTCGCGCCCATCCGTCCCGCGGTCGTACGGGCCAGGGCGTAGGCCCAGGTCGTGAAGGCGAGGGCGGTCGGGAACACCCCGAGGTACACCATGTTCAGGGTCGCCGACAGCGGCGCCCGCGCCGCCTCGTCGACCAGCTGCCCGGCGAACGGCAGGCACGCCACCGCGCCGACCAGACACCCGAACGTCGTGACCTGGAGGGCGCTTCCGTGCGCCAGGGCCGGCTTCTGCGCGACGACACCGCCCGCGTACGCGACCGCCGCCACCAGACAGAGCACGACGCCGAGGACCGAGGCGTGCCCCTCACCCGACATCGACAGCCCCACGGCCACCGCGCCCGCAAAGGACACGGCCATGCCCGCGACCAGCCGGGGCGGCAGCTTCTCGCCGAGGAACCGGGCGCCGAGCAGGGCGATCAGGATCGGTCCGATGTTCACGACCATCGCGGCCGTACCCGCGTCGACCTCCTGCTCACCCCAGTTGAGCGCCACCATGTACGCGCCGAACCACAGCACCCCGGAGACCGCGATCCCCGGCCAGGCCGCCCGGGGCGGCAGCCCCTCCCGCCGGATCAGCAGGACCGCCCCGAGGGCGAGCGCCCCGGAGAGGAGCCGCCCGAGGGCGAGGGCGCCGGGGGAGTAGGCCGCCCCGGCGCTGCGGATCGAGACGAAGGCGGAGGCCCACAGGACGACGGTGACGGCGGCGGCGGCGAGCGCCAGGCGAGAGGCGCGGCGGGGAGCGGGAGAGTCCGGGGAGTTCGACATGGGGCGACCGTAGGCCCCGGACGCTTCGGCGTTCACCGCAAGATCGCCGGGTCGATGCCCAGTGCCTCGTGCAGCGCGCGCTCGCCGGCGGCGGTCACCCGCACCGCGCGCTGCGACCCGATCCGTACGCACCAGCCGCTCTCCAGGGCGTGCGCGCAGAGCGCCGCGCCCGCGATCCCGGCGAGATGCGGCCTGCGCTCGGTCCAGTCGAGACAGCCGCGCGCGACCGGCCGCCGCCCCGAGGCCGCCAGAGGGATGCCGCGCTCCCCGAACCAGGCCACGCCCTGGTCGGTCAGCGCGAACCCGGTGTCCTGGCGCAGCAGTCCACGTGCGGTCAGCGCCTCGGTGATGACGATCCCGAGCCGCCCCGCGAGATGGTCGTAGCAGGTACGGCCCCGGGCCATCGCCCGCCCCGCGCCCGCCGCGCCCAGCGTCGACGGCGGTGCCGCCCGTGCCGGCTCGGCGCGGGCGGCGAGGTCCTCCACCAGGTGCGCGATCCCCGGGTCGGCCAGCCGTACGTACCGGTGCCGCCCCTGCCGCTCCTCCGCGAGCACCCCGCCCGCGACGAGCTTGCCGAGGTGCTCGCTGGCGGTGGACGGCGCCACGCGCGCGTGCCGCGCGAGCTCCCCGGCGGTCCAGGCCCGCCCGTCGAGCAGGGCGAGCACGAACGCGGCACGGGTCTCGTCGGCGAAGAGCGCGGCGAGGGCGGCGAGGTCTTTGGATGCCATGGGACCAGGATGGCGCCCTCACGGTTCGGCGGCGGCCGAACCGTGAGGGCCGCGTACGGACTCCGTGTCGCCGGCCGTCGACCGCCGCCACGAACGCGACTCGCGCTCCGTGTCGCCGGCCGTCGACCGCCGCTACGAACGCGACTCGTGCCTCGTCCGCGCCCCCGCCTCGTACTGCATCGCCAGGCCGTCGAGCAGCGCCCGCAGCCCCGTCTCGAAGGCGCCGTCGTCGACCTTCTGCCGGTGTTCCGCGAGGAGGTGCGCCTGGCCGAGGTGGGGGTAGTCGGCGGGGTCGTAGGCCGTCTCGTCGTCGACGAAGCCGCGCGCGAAGGAGCCGAGGGCCGAGCCGGTGACGAAATAGCGCATGAGCGCGCCGATGTGCGTCGCCTGCGCGGGCGGCCAGCCCGCGCGGACCATCGCGCCGAAGACCGCGTCGGCGACCCGCAGGCCGGCCGGGCGGCGGCCCGGCCCCTGGGCGAGGACCGGGACGATGTGCGGGTGCTCGGCGAGGGCGGCGCGGTAGGAGGCTGCCCAGTCGTGCAGGGCCGTACGCCAGTCCCGGCCGTCGCCCTCCTCGAACATCGACAGATCGACCTTCGCGCTGACCGCGTCGGCGACCGCGTCCAGGATCTCGTCCTTGGTGCGGAAGTGGTTGTAGAGGGACGGACCGCTCACCCCGAGTTCGGCCGCGAGCCGCCGCGTCGACAGCGCCGCGAGGCCTTCGGCGTCCACGAGCGCGCTCGCCTTCTCGACGATGCGGTCTCGGCTCAGCAGGGGCTTGCGCGGTCGGGCCATGGCCCACATAGTAGGCCTGCGGAACGGAAACTAGCAGTGCTAATTTAAAGTCTTCCCGAAGGTCGGTGGCGTGGTGAACCTGGAGCTCAGCGAGGAACAGGAAGCGGTACGGCAGCTCGCCGAGGACTTCGTCGCCCGCGAGGTCACCCCACACGTCGTCGCCTGGGACCGGGCCGAGGACGTCGACCGGGCGATCGTGAAGAAACTGGGGACCGTCGGCTTCCTCGGCCTGACCATCCCGGAGGAGTACGGCGGCTCGGGCGGTGACCACCTCTCGTACTGTCTCGTCACCGAGGAGCTCGGCCGCGGCGACTCCTCCGTGCGCGGCATCGTCTCCGTCTCGCTCGGGCTCGTCACGAAGACCATCGCGTCCTGGGGCAGCGAGGAGCAGAAGCGGACCTGGCTCCCCCGGCTGACCTCCGGCGACGCCCTCGGCTGCTTCGGGCTGACCGAGCCCGGCACCGGTTCGGACGCGGGCAACCTCGCGACCCGGGCCGTCCGCGACCGGGACACGTACGTCGTCAACGGGTCGAAGATGTTCATCACCAACGGCACCTGGGCCGACGTCGTCCTGCTCTTCGCCCGTACCGGAGACGCCCCCGGCCACCGGGGTGTCTCCGCCTTCCTCGTCCCCACCGACACCCCCGGCCTCACCCGCCGCGCCATTCACGGCAAGCTCGGTCTGCGCGGCCAGGCGACCGCCGAACTGGTCCTGGAGGACGTACGCGTCCCCGCCTCCGCGATGCTGGGCCCCGAGGGCAAGGGGTTCTCGGTCGCCATGGCCGCGCTCGCCAAGGGGCGGATGTCGGTCGCGGCCGGCTGCGTCGGCATCGCGCAGGCGGCCCTCGACGCGGCCGTGCGCTACGCGGGGGAGCGCGAGCAGTTCGGCAAGCCCATCGCCTCGTACCAGCTGGTGCAGGAGCTGATCAGCGACATCGCCGTCGACGTGGACGCCTCCCGGCTGCTGACCTGGCGGGTCGCCGACCTCGTCGACCGGGGCCAGGACTTCGCCACCGCCGCCTCCAAGGCCAAGCTGTACGCCTCCGAGGCCGCCGTGCGCGCGGCGAACAACGCCCTCCAGGTCTTCGGCGGGTACGGCTACATCGACGAGTACCCGGTCGGCAAGCTGCTGCGCGACGCCCGCGTGATGACGCTCTACGAGGGCACGAGCCAGATCCAGAAGCTGATCATCGGGCGCGCGCTGACGGGTGTCTCGGCGTTCTGAGCCGCGCTCACGCTAAGCGCTTGCTCACCTTCGTTGTATGGTGTTCGTCCTGACGCTTGGAGAAGGGGCGAACGATGAGCGTGGCGGAGGAGACGCCCGGCGGCGAGGACGCGCCGTGGGGCGAGGTCGCGCCCGACGCGGCGCGGCGGCTGCTGGTCGCGGCCGTCGAGGCGTTCGCCGAGCGCGGCTACCACGCCACCACGACCCGGGACATCGCCGGCCGCGCCGGCATGAGCCCGGCCGCGCTCTACATCCACTACAAGACCAAGGAAGAGCTGCTCCACCGGATCAGCCGCATCGGTCACGACAAGGCCCTGGAGATCCTCCGGGACGCCGCCGACGGCGAGGGGACGGCGGGTGAGCGGCTCGCCGACGCCGTGCGGTCCTTCGTGCGCTGGCACGCCGAGCGGCACACCACGGCGCGGGTCGTCCAGTACGAGCTCGACGCCCTCGGGCCCGAGCACCGCACCGAGATCGTGGCGCTGCGCCGGGAGACCGACGCGACCGTGCGCCGGATCATCAACGAGGGCGTGGCGGCCGGGGAGTTCGACGTACCGGACGTGGCGGGCACGACGGTCGCCGTGCTGTCGCTCTGCATCGACGTCGCGCGCTGGTTCAACACCCAGGGCCGCCGGACGCCGGACGAGGTCGGCGCGCTCTACGCCGACCTCGTGCTGCGGATGGTCGGCGCTCAGAAGTAGTAGCGCGAGACCGACTCGGCGACGCAGACCGGCTTGTCGCCGCCCTCGCGCTCCACCGTCACGGTCGCGGTCACCTGGACCCCGCCGCCGGCCTCCGTCACCTCCGTCAGGACGGCCCCGGCGCGCAGCCGCGAGCCGACCGGTACGGGGGCGGGGAAGCGGACCTTGTTGGTGCCGTAGTTGAGGCCCATCTTCATGCCCTCGACGCGCATGATCTGCGGGACCAGGGTCGGCAGCAGCGACAGCGTCAGATAGCCGTGCGCGATGGTCTTCCCGAACGGCCCGCCGGCCGCCCGCTCCGGGTCCACGTGGATCCACTGGTGATCACCGGTCGCGTCGGCGAACAGGTCGATCCGCTTCTGCTCGATCTCCAGCCAGTCGCTGTGCCCCAGCTGCTCGCCGACGGCGGCACGCAGCTCCTCGGCGGAGGTGAAGATCCTCGGCTCAGCCATGTTTCCCTCGTCCCTTCGTGAACCTGTGACTCCAGTTTCTAAGCGCTTGCTCAGCATGTGGGGGTGGGGACCCCGCTGTCAACGGACAGACGGACAGTAGGGTTCGAGGGGTGCCGCAGATTCCGGAGAAGGTCCATGAACTCACCGTCGGTCAGCTGTCCGCGCGGAGCGGCGCCGCGGTGTCCGCACTGCACTTCTACGAGACCAAGGGTCTGATCACCAGCCGCCGCACGAGCGGCAACCAGCGCCGCTACGGCCGTGACACCCTCCGCCGGGTCGCCTTCATCCGCGCCGCGCAGCGCGTGGGCATCCCCCTGGCGACCATCCGCACCGCCCTCGCCGAACTCCCCGAGGAGCGCACGCCCACCAACGAGGACTGGGCCCGGCTCTCGGCGACGTGGCGTACGGAACTGGACGCCCGGATCAAACAGCTCGGCCGGCTGAGGGACCACCTGACCGACTGCATCGGCTGCGGCTGTCTGTCCCTGCAGACCTGCGTCCTGTCCAACCCCGACGACGTGATCGGCGAACAGCTCACCGGCTCGCGCCTGATGGGGGAGCGCCGACAAGGGTGAGGGGCCCACCACCCCCGTGGACGGGCCCCTCGGTCTTCGTACGGCTCACACCGGTCGTTCGTACCCGGCGCGGGCTCGCACCGGTCACTCGTACTCCGTGCCGCCCTTGCGGGTCAGGTACGCCGGGCTGACCGCCTTGGCGATGGCACGGCCGCCGACGACCGGGCTGTACCGCTCGGTGACAGGGCGGATCACGACGCCTTCGCGCAGGTGCAGCTCGCGCCCGGACACGGTCTCCCGCCCGCTCGCCAGCGTGAGCACGGTGTCCAGGTCGTACGGCCCCGTGTACAGCCGCGGTACGAGGGGCAGTTCGCCGGCCTCCAGGACCTCGGCGGGGTCGAGCCACCGCACCTGGCCGTCGATCTCGGCCGACACGTCGAAGACCGCGTAACCGAGGTCCTCGCCGCGGGCGTTCGCGCCGTACCCCAGGTCCTGCACGCCCGCCCCGTACACCTCGCCGAACACTCCGACCCGGCTTGCGCCGAGCCGCTCGGCGAGCCGCGCCGCGACCGCCGGGACGCCGTGGCCGAGGATCGCCCGCCAGTACAGGTTCCGGGGGTCCTCCTGGAGCGCCAGGCCCTTCGCGCCGAAGCCCTTCGAGGAGACCTGGACGCGGCCGTCCTCCGCGATGTACGTGGCGAGGCAGGCCGATCCGTGCAGCTTCTCGGTCAGGACCACCGGCTCACCGGGCTCGAAGATGTCCGGATACCGCTGGAGGTTCTCGATGTCGACCCAGGGCAGCAGATCGGGCGCGGACTCCACGTCCCCGCTCATCGTCGGCGGGATCGGCGGCACCCACTTCGTGATCCCGAGCAGCTCGGCGAAGTCGGTCCCCTCGGCGGCGGCCGCCGCCAGGTCCACGTCCGCGAGTGCCTTCGGGCGGCACACGATGCCCTGCGACACCTCACCGCGCAGCCGCACCGCCTTGACCCGGTCCGACGCCTTTCCGGCGAGCCGCCCCGTCAGCCCCAGTTCGTCGACCAGCGCGGCGGGCAGCACGGCCTGCTCCGGGATGTAGACGGCGACATCGCCACTGCGGTACGCGCCCTTGGCGACGACGGCACGGTAGAGGCCCACTTGGGCGAGCTCCAGCGCGTCGGCGTTCGGGTGGGCGTGGACGGCCAGCGTTTCGGCGGTGACGCGCAGCGTCGACATGTCGGTGCTCCGGAGACTCGGGTCGGTGTTCTCGGCTCCGGACACTCTGCGGGAGGGGAATTACGGTGGGCCACCGAATTCAGCTCTGGTACGGTCACGCCCCTCGCGCGGCCGCGACCAGGTGGGCGTTGGACTCCGCGCGGCCGCCGTCGGGCAGAACGAGCGTGTCCTCCAGGCCGATCCGGGTGTCGAGACCGAGGCGGCGGGCCAGGCGGAGGACCGGCCACGTGCCGCCGTCCTCGCCGTGAAGGAGGATCGGCAGGCGGGAGCCGAAGGCGCCCAGCCCCGCCAGGAGCGCGCGGGCCGTGGACTCGGCCGTCGCCGGGTCGGGGTCGGTGACCTCCGCCAGGATCCGCAGCACCTGGGGAGCCAGAGGCGAGCGGAGGAACCGCTCAGGACCTTCCGTACCGGACCACAGGCCCGCCTCCACGCCCACGCCCCGCTCCAGGAGCGCGGCCGCGAGCTCCTCCGCGCCCGGCTCGTGCCAGTTCACCGAGGCGTGGTCGGGCAGGACCGTCCAGGTCCGCACGCGCTCCACCCGGCGTACGGGATCGGGCTCGGCCCAGGCGCCCGTCGTCACGCCCACCGGCACATCGACGGCCGCCCGGATCGCCGTCAGCGTCTCCGCGAGGACCCGGGGCGACAGCGTGTCGCCCCCGCACGGCGTCTTCGGGTGCACATGGACGTCCCGCGCCCCCGCCGCGACCGCCCGCGCCGCCGACTCCGCCATCGCGCCCGGCGACATCGGCACCGCAGCCGAATCTCCGGGCCCCCGGGTCCCGTTCAGACAGACCTGGATCAACGTGTCCCCCCGTTGCCCCCGTGGTCGCCGTTGCTTGTCACGCACTGTTCCTCAGGCCACCGACGCCAGCCGGGGCACCGCTCCACCGCGCGCCCGTGCCAGCGCCCCGGTCGTCAGCACCGCCCGGGGGACGACCACGCCGCACTCCCCGCACACCGGGCCGAACCAGGGCTCGTCGGCCAGATCCGGCCGCCAGTCGATACGGTCCCCCGCGCACACCGGGCAGTGCTCCCCGGGCGCGGACTCAAGGGCGGTGATCAGCCGCCGCAACACCTCGGCCAACGGCTCCGAGGGATGGACCTCCGGGTCGTCGCAGCGCGCGACCCCGTTGCCGCCCCAGGTCCGCCGGTGCCAGTCGTCGAGCGCGCCCGGTCGGCGCAGCCCCTCGTGCTTCTCGCGCCGCCGGCGCGCCGCGAACTCCTTCTCGTACGCGAGCCACACCGCCCGCGCCTCCTCCAGCTCCTCCAGCGCGGCCACCAGCCGCCCCGGATCGAGATCCCGGTCCTCGGGCCCGAACCTGTGCCTGCGGCACAAGTGGTCCCAGGTCGCGCGGTGCCCGTACGGCGCGAACCGCTCCAGGCACTTGCGCAGCGAGTACCTCCGCAGCGCCGTGTCACACCCGGGATCGCGCACCTGTCTCGCAAGACTCCGGAAACCCGCCATCGCTCCGCACCTCCGTCGCTGGTACTTCGGCGTCAAGGACGTTATGGAATGGACGAACGACCGGCCGTCGGTGTTCCATCGGAATTTCGATGGGGCCCATCAAAGGCGCGCGGGGGAGGCCTGATGCAGGACGTACTCCTGGGCCTCGCGGCCAATCCGGCCTTGCCGGAACGGCTGTTCGGACGGCTGGTCGAGATCGGCGACGAGAGCGTCCACCTCTCCCTCGCCCACCGCCCGCAGCTGACCGATACGCAGGTGAGGACGCTGCTCGCGCGGACGGACGAGGAGCTCGACACGCTCATCACCGGCGGCCACGTGCCCTGGGCCGACGTCCCGCGCGACCGCCCGTGGTCGCTGCTGGCCGCCCTGGCCGCGGGCATCGCCCCCGACGTCACCGCACGGCAGCTCGCCGCGCACCCCGACAGTGAGATCCGCCACGCCTTGGCGAGCCGCGCGGAGAGCCTGCCCTCCGACGTGATCGCCGTCCTCGCCCGCGACCCGGACCCGGAGGTGGTGCAGGAGGTCGCGCTCTGGGCCGTCGACCTGCGCCCGAGCATCGCCGAGGAGCTGGCCCACCACCCGCACGCCGTCGTACGGGCCGAGTTCGCGAAGAACCGGCACGCGCCGCCCGCCCTGCTCGCCTCCCTCCTCGCCGACGGCGGCCGCCCCTCACCAGCCCGCTGTGACGCATGTCACCCACGCGCCGAGGGCTGCGCCGACCACGCGCCGGGTGTCCGACGGATCCGGCTCGCGGCCGCCACCAACCCGGCCGTACCGCCGGCCGGTCTCGCACCGTTCCTGGACGCGGAGGAGGCCTGGGCGCCCGACGCGATCGCGGAACGGACCGACCTGCCGGCCCCCTTTCCCGCGCGCCTCGCCGCCCACCCGGCCGCCTTCGTACGGATGACCCTCGCGTCCAACCCGAGTATCGGCGAACCCCTGCTCCGGCAGCTCGCCGACGACCCCGACCCCGATGTCCGCCGTGCCGTCGCCGACAACCCGGCCGTCCCGCTCGACCTGCTCCTCGCCGTCGTCGTCCCCGGCCGTCTCCCGAGTGAGCCCCTGCCCCGGATCCTCGCCGCCCCCGACACCGAGCTGTACGACCTGGCCGCGAGCCGCGTCGCCCAGGTTCGGGCACTCGTCGCCGCGCGCCCCGACCTCCCCGCTCCGCTCGTGGGCCGACTCGTCGCCGACCCGGACGTCGGGGTGGCCCGCCGGATCGCGCCCCACCCCGGGCTCACCGCGGAGCAGCTCACGGACCTGGTCGAACGGCACGGCCCACCCGTCTACGGTGCCGTCGCGCGAAACCCCGGCTGCCCCGGCGCGCTGCTGCGTCGGATGGCGGGGAGCGCCGACTCCGTACGCAGGGCTCTGCGCGTGATCGCCGCCCACCCCGCCCTCCCGGCGGACGTGGTCGAGGAGCTGCTCACGGACCCGGAGCCGAGGGTCGTCCAGGCCTCCGCCGCCCACCCGGCGCTGCCCGTGGCGACGATGGAGCGCCTGCTCGCCGAGGCTGCTGGGAACTGACCTACCGTCTCCCGATCCGCCCCGCCGACGCCACCACCCGCGCCAGCTCCGCGTGGCAGATGTCGCTGTGTTCGCCGACGACCTCCGCCGCGTCCACGCTCACGCACCCGGACGCCGGAATTCCGTCGCGCAGAGCCCGCGCCAGGGGGAGGACGGGGGTGTCCGGGACGGCCTGGACGCCGTCGTGGCCGATGGCCATCCAGCGCTTGTCCACGCCGAGCAGCGACTCGGCGTCCCTGGCCAGCCGGGAGGCGAGCGGGTAGAAGACCCGGAGCGCGGTGTCGTGCCGCGAGTAGCAGGCCACCACGGGACCGTCGACCCTTCGTTGGAGGTCGCGCAGGGAACCGCCCCGACCCGGCTCGTGCGGCAGTCGCGCCGCGAACGCGTAGTGCGAGAAGGCCCCTTGGAGCAGCGTCACCGACGCCACGTTCCGCGCCTCGGCGGGCAGTCCGCGCAGCGCGTACCCGACGAGGCGGGCGCCGAAGCTGTGCCCGACGAGATGGACCCGCAGGCCGGGGGCGGAGCCGGCGACCTCGCCGAGGAGCGGCCCGAGACCGCGCTCGCCGACGATGCCGGCCCGGCGCTTCATCGTGTAGTACGTGGCCTGCCGCAGCGCCTCCTTGGCGCCCTTCCAGTACCGCGTCAGCCTGCCGCCGAACGCCTCGCGCGGAGTCGGTACGGTCCCCGGCCCCGCCGCCTCCTCCAGGGCGTCGGTGAACATCGCGCAGACGGCGACCGTGTCCGCGAGCAGGAAGTCGGGCACGTCCTGACCACCCACGCCGAAGCCGCGCAGGCCGTCCGTGTCCGTCAACGTCCTCAGCAGGGCGCCGAATTCGGTGAACGCCGCCTCGTCGTCCGGCTGTTGCCCGAGCAGCACGGCGAGCCGCCCCACCGTCGCCTCCTTGCCCGGATGCAGGGCCGCCAGGGACTCGAAGTCCGGAATCGGCTCGTCCGAGAACATCATCGACGGCCACACCACCCCCACGTAACCCACGCGCACATCGGGCCGCACGGTCTCCGGAAAGGGGGCGAAGAACGCCGAGTAGAGCCGCTGGGCCACGGAGCGCGTGTTGTTCCACCCGTGGGCGAACATCACGACGTCCGTGACCCCTTGGGAGGCGAGGCCCGCGAGCGCCTCACGCTGCCCTGCGGCCCCGTCGCCGTCCTTGTCGAAGGTGATCTCCCGGTACGGCTCCACACTCATCCCGGCCATGCGCTGCCCGTCCCTCCGCGTCGAGGAAAGCCCGTCGAGGAAGCCCCGTTGAGGAAACCCCTGGGGTGACTCTTCCCGCGGTCAGCATCCTGCGCGCACGGCGGAACGGCCAGGTTCTCGGCGCAGGCGCGCCGTGGAGACTTCGCGGACGAGGACGAGCAGGCCGTACGACGCGGCGAGCCGGACCGGTGCCCGGTGCCCGTGCCCGGTGCCCGTGCCCGGTGCCGGTGCCCGGTGCCGGTGCCCGGTGCCGGTGCCCGGTGCCCGTGGCCGGTGCCCGTGGCCGGTGCCCGTGGCCGGTGCCCGTGCCCGGTGCCCGTGCCCAGTGCCCGTGGCCGGTGCCCGGTGCCCGGTGCTCGGTGCCTGTGCCGGGGCCTGTGTCCCGTGCCCCGTGCCCGCCGCACCCGTCCGTACGACGCGGCGAGCCGGACCCACGCCTGGTTGCCCGCCGCGCCCGTCACCGGTAGAGCAGGTACTCCCTACGCATCGCGCGGAACGCGGACAGGTCCGCACCCCACGCTCCCACCACCTCGTCCGTGTCCGCGCCCGCGTCGATCAGGGTCCGTACCCGCGTCGAGCCCGTCAGCTTGTCGATCCAGTTGTCCGGCCGCCAGGCGAAGCCGCTCCACGTGCGCCTGGCGCTGACGAGGAGCCCGATCCCGCTCCGTACGGGGTCGAAAGCCTCCCGGTCGTGCACGAGCACCTGCACCCCGCCGACCGTCTTCCCCTGGAACTTGGAGAACGTCGGCGCGAAGTACGCCTCCCGGAACCGCACCCCCGGCAGCCCGAGCGCGTTCGCGGCCTCCGCCCACCGCCGGTCTACCCCCTCGGCGCCGAGCAGCTCGAAGGGGCGGGTCGTGCCGCGCCCCTCGGAGAGGTTGGTGCCCTCGAAGAGGCAGGTGCCGGAGTAGACGAGCGCGGTGTCGGCCGTCGGCATGTTCGGGCTCGGCGGCACCCACGGCAGCCCGGTCGCGTCGAAGAAGTCCGAGCGCCGCCACCCCGACATCCGTACGGTCTCCAGCTCCACCGGCCGGGCCAGGAACTCCCCGTTGAACAGCAGCGCCAGCTCCGCGACCGTCATCCCGTGCGCCTGCGCGATCGGCTCGCGCCCCACGAAGGTCGCGAACGCGCGGTCGAGCACCGGACCGAGCGCGGCCCGCCCGGTCACCGGGTTGGGCCGGTCGAGCACGACGAACCGTTTCCCCGCCAGCTCCGCCGCCACCATGCAGTCGTAGAGCGTCCAGATGTACGTGTAGAACCGGGCGCCGACGTCCTGGATGTCGAAGACGACCGTGTCCACGCCCGAGGCGGTGAAGACGTCCGCGAGCGGCTGCCCGCTCTTCAGGTACGTGTCGTAGACCGGCAGCCCGGTCGCAGGGTCGTCGTAGCGGCCCTCGGAGCCGCCGGCCTGCGCCGTGCCCCGGAAACCGTGCTCGGGGCCGAAGACGGCCACCAGGTCCACCCGGTCGTCGGCGTGCATCACGTCCACGATGTGGCGGACGTCCGCCGTGATCCCCGTCGGGTTCGTGACGACCCCGACGCGCTCCCCGGCGAGCGCCCGGTACCCGTCGGCGGCCAGCCGCTCGAACCCGGTACGGACCCGCCGGCCGCCTTCGTGCGCCACGGCCGCCGGGGTGGCCAGAGCCCCGGCCCCGAGGGCGCCGCCGGCGGCCAGCAGCCCGCGTCTGGACAGGCTCGACAGGTTCATCCGGAAACCTCCTTGATCGCCTTCCCCGACATGGCCACGCACGCTAGCGCGCCTGACCGCCCCGGGGAACGAGGCGTGCGCAGAGGACTTTCGCGAGCACATACCGACTGGTTAGTCTGCTCGTACGGTGACAACGGAGAGGCGGGTCCGATGAGTACGGGTGTGCAGGGTTCTGGAGTGGTCGTCACGGGTGCGGGCGGGGGGATCGGGGCCACGCTGGCCCGCCGGTTCGCCGCCGAGGGCGCCCGGGTCGTCGTCAACGACCTCGACCCCGGCCGCACCAAGGCCGTCGCCGAGGAGATCGGCGCCACCGCCGTCCCGGGCGACGCCTCGGAGATCGTGGAGGAGGCCCGCGAGGCCCTCGGCGGCACCGTCGACGTGTGGTGCGCCAACGCCGGACTCGCCTCGGGCGGCGACGCCTTCGCCGACGAGGCCGTCTGGGCCGCCGCCTGGGACGTCAACGTGATGGCCCACGTCCGCGCCGCCCGCGCCCTGCTGCCCGACTGGCTGGAGCGCGGCAGCGGCCGCTTCGTCTCCACCGTCTCCGCCGCCGGGCTGCTCACCATGGTCGGCGCGGCCCCGTACAGCGTCTCCAAGCACGGCGCGTACGCCTTCGCCGAATGGCTCTCCCTCACCTACCGCCACCGGGGCCTCAAGGTCCACGCGATCTGCCCGCAGGGCGTCCGTACGGACATGCTCACCGCCGCCGGATCGGCCGGCGAACTCGTCCTCGCTCCGACCGCGATCGAGCCCGAGGACGTCGCCGACGCCCTCTTCGACGCCATGGAGGCCGACCGCTTCCTGGTCCTCCCGCACCCGGAGGTCGCCGACTTCTACCGGGCGCGGGCCACCGACCCCGAGCGGTGGCTGGGGAACATGAACCACATCCAGCGCAAGTGGGAGGGCGCCCACGCATGACCTCGACCGAGGCCGCTCCGGCCGAGGGAGGGGGTCGAGATCCTGGCGGAGCCGGCCAGGACGACAAGTGGGAAGATCCTCAGGTGGGAACTCCGTTCCCACCTGAGGACACGACACACATCACGACACCACGGTGATCACGAGAAAGGTGGCGGCGCATGGCCAGGACGACGGACGGGAGCGGTACCCCCGTCCCCCAGAGGCTGCTGGCCGCCGCCACCCGGCTCTTCGCGGAGCAGGGCTACGACCGCACCTCGGTCCAGGAGATCGTGGAGGCGGCCGGCGTCACCAAGGGCGCGCTCTACCACTACTTCGGCTCCAAGGAGGACCTCCTCCAGGAGGTCTACGCGCGGGTGCTGCGGCTCCAGCAGGAGCGGCTCGACGCCTTCGCGGACGCCGACGCGCCGGTCGAGCAGCGGCTGCGGGACGCCGCCGCCGACGTCGTGGTGACCACCATCGAGAACCTCGACGACGCCTCGATCTTCTTCCGCTCGATGCACCACCTGAGCCCGGAGAAGAACAAGCAGGTGCGGTCCGAGCGGCGGCGCTACCACGAGCGCTTCCGCGCCCTCATCGAGGAGGGCCAGCAGGCCGGGGTCTTCTCGTCCGCGACCCCGGCGGACCTGGTGGTGGACTACCACTTCGGCTCCGTCCACCACCTGTCCACCTGGTACCGCCCGGACGGCCCGATGACACCGCAGCAGGTCGCCGACCACCTCGCCGACCTGCTGCTGCGCGCGCTCCGCCCCTAGGGGTGTCCGGCGGATCAGGGCCGGCCACCCCCTGAGCCTCAGAGGTACTTCTTCAGCTCCCGCCGCGCCAGCGACCGCTGGTGCACCTCGTCCGGGCCGTCCGCGAGCTTCAGCGTCCGCGCGGCGGCCCAGAGTTCGGCCAGTGGGAAGTCCTGCGAGACGCCTCCCGCGCCGTGCACCTGCACGGCCTTGTCGAGGATGTCCACCACCGCGCGCGGGGTCGCGATCTTGATGGCCTGGATCTCCGTGTGGGCGCCCCGGTTGCCGACGGTGTCCATCAGCCAGGCCGTCTTGAGAACGAGCAGCCGCAGCTGCTCGACCGTCACCCGGGCGTCCGCGATCCAGTTCTGCACCACGCCCTGCTGGGCGATCGCCTTGCCGAAGGCGGTACGGGAGACGGCCCGGCGGCACATCAGCTCGATCGCCCGCTCGGCCATGCCGATCAGCCGCATGCAGTGGTGGATCCGGCCGGGCCCGAGCCGGGCCTGGGCGATGGCGAAGCCGCTGCCCTCCTCGCCGATCAGGTTCGCGGCGGGGACGCGGACGTCGTGGAAGACGACCTCGGCGTGACCGCCGTGGGAGTGGTCCTCGTAGCCGTACACCTGCATCGCCCGGCGCACCTCAAGGCCGGGGGTGTCGCGGGGCACGAGGATCATCGACTGCTGGCGGCGGATGTCCGTGCCGTCGGGGTCGGTCTTGCCCATCACGATGAAGATCTTGCAGTCGGGGTTCATCGCCCCGGAGATGTACCACTTGCGGCCGTTGACGACGTAGTCCTCGCCGTCGCGCAGGATCGACGTCTCGATGTTGGTCGCGTCCGACGAGGCCACCTCGGGCTCCGTCATCGCGAACGCCGAACGGATCTCCCCGGCGAGCAGCGGCTCCAGCCACTGCTTCTTCTGCGCCTCGTCGCCGAACTGGGCGAGCACCTCCATGTTCCCGGTGTCGGGCGCGGCGCAGTTGAGGGCGGTGGGTGCCAACTGGGGGCTGCGGCCGGTGATCTCCGCGAGGGGCGCGTACTGGAGGTTGGTGAGGCCCGCCCCGTGCTCGGCGTCGGGAAGGAAGAGGTTCCACAGGCCTTGGCGGCGGGCCTCGGCCTTGAGGTCCTCGACGATCTGCGGGGTGTCCCACGGCGAGGCGAGCAGCGCCCGCTGCTCGTGGGCGGTCCGCTCGGCCGGGTAGACGTGCTCGTCCATGAAGGCGAGCAGCTTCTCCCGCAGCTCCTCGGTGCGCGCGTCGAATGCGAAGTCCATGGCGGTTCAGCCTTCCTGGAGGGTGGTGAGGCCGTGCTCGATGAAGACGGGGACGAGGTCGCCGATGCGGTCGAAGCCGGCGCCCACGGTCTGGCCGAGGGTGTAGCGGTAGTGGATGCCCTCCAGGATCACGGCGAGCTTGAACCAGGCGAAGGCGGTGTACCAGGAGATGGCGGAGGTGTCGCGGCCAGAGCGGGCGGCGTACCGCTCGATCAGCTCGGCGGGGTCCGGGTGGCCGGCGGCAGCGGCGGTCGTCGAGACAGGGGAGTGGGGGAGGTCCAGCCTGGCGCTGTACATCGCGAGCAGACCGAGGTCCGTCAGCGGGTCGCCGAGCGTGGACATCTCCCAGTCGAGGACGGCCTTGATCCGGTCGTCCTCGCCGATCAGGACGTTGTCCAGGCGGTAGTCGCCGTGGACGACGGCCGGGGCGGCGGAGGCCGGGAGGGCGCGGCCGAGCGCGGCGTGCAGCTCGTCGATCCCCGCGAGATCCCGGTTACGGGAGGCGTCGAGCTGCTTGCCCCAGCGGCGCAGCTGCCGGTCGAGGAAGCCCTCGGGTCGTCCGAAGTCGCCGAGGCCCACCGCGGAGGGGTCCACGGCGTGCAGCTCGACGAGGGTGTCGACCAGGCCGAGGACGGCCGCGCGGGTGCGCTCGGGGCCGAGCGGCGCGAGCTGCTCGGCGGAGCGGTACGGGATGCCGGCGACGAACTCCATGACGTAGAACGGCGCCCCGAGGACGGACTCGTCCTCGCAGAGCAGCACGGTCTCCGGGACGGGCACGGCCGTCGTGTGCAGCGCGCTGATCACCCGGTGCTCGCGCTTCATGTCGTGCGCCGTGGCGAGGACATGACCGAGCGGAGGCCGGCGTACCACCCAGCGGTCGGTGCCGTCGGAGACGACGTACGTCAGGTTCGACCGGCCGCCCTCGATCAGCCGGGCGTCGAGGGGGCCGCGCACGAGCCCCGGCCGTTCCCGGTCGAGGAATCCGCGCAACTGCTCGGGGTCGAGACCTGGTGGCTGGGCAGAACTCATCGTGCGTACCTCCGGGGACGGGGGACTGGGTCGGACGGCTCGGACGGTGAACGTCGGCGTTCATGATGACCGACCAGTCGGTATGTCGTCCAGGGCGGGGCCCGGACCGGCGCGGGAAAACGGGGTCGGCGGTCTAGCCCAGGATCTGGTGCATGAATATGGTTCACATATGAATCCAGCGCTGCTTGTCGAGGACGTCCGGCTGACCCCGATCCTGATCGCCGACCCGCCGCTGCTCAACACCCAGGGCGTCCATCAGCCCTTCACGCCCCGTCTGATCGTCGAGGTGGTGACGCGCGGCGGGGTGACCGGCCTGGGGGAGACCTACGGCGACGGGAAGTACCTGGATCTCGCCCGACCGCTCGCCGGGGCGCTCCCAGGCCGCTCGGTCACGGACATGAACGGCCTGTTCGCCCTGGCCGAGCGCGTGTGTGGCGACTCACGGGCCGCGGACGAGCGGGTCGACGCGGGCGGGCTGCGCGGGGTCCAGACCGCCGCCAAGCTCCGCCTCTCCGTCGTCTCCGCCTTCGAGGTCGCCTGCCTGGACGCGCTCGGCAAGACCCTCGGCCTGCCCGTGCACGCCCTGCTCGGCGGCAAGGTCCGCGACCATGTCGAGTACAGCGCGTACCTCTTCTACAAGTACGCCGGTACCGACGACTGGGGCCCGGCCCTCGACCCGGCCGGGATCGTGGAGCAGGCCCGCCGCTTCGACCGCACGTACGGCTTCCGCTCCTTCAAGCTCAAGGGCGGGGTCTTCCCGCCGGACGAGGAGATCGCCGCGATCCGGGCCCTCGCCGAGGCGTTCCCCGGCCGGCCGCTCCGGCTCGACCCCAACGGCGCCTGGTCCACGGAGACCTCGCTCGACGTGGCGCGCGCCCTGAAGGGCGTCCTGGAGTACCTGGAGGACCCCGCGACCGGCACGGCCGCCATGGCCGAGGTCGCGGCGCGTACGGACGTACCGCTCGCGACCAACATGTGCGTGACGACCTTCGAGGAGGTCCCGGAGGCCTTCGCCAAGAAGGCGGTACGGATCGTCCTCTGCGACCACCACTACTGGGGCGGACTGCACCGCACCCGCGAACTGGCCGCGCTCTGCCGCACGTACGGCGTCGGGCTCTCCATGCACTCCAACACCCACCTCGGCATCAGCCTCGCGGCCATGACCCAGGTCGCCGCGACGCTGCCCCAGCTGGACCACGCCTGCGACACCCACTACCCCTGGCAGACCGAGGACGTCGTCACCACCCGCCCCGTCTTCCAGGACGGGCGCCTCGCGGTCTCCGACGCGCCGGGCCTCGGCGTCGAGCTGGACCGCGACCGGCTCGCGGCCCTGCACCGCCGCTGGCTCGACGACGACGGCACCCACCGCGACCGCGACGACGCGGCCGCGATGCGCCGGCTCCGCGCCGCCCCCTAGGGGGCGCGACACCCTCCGGTCGGCGGCTCAGGGAAGGGTGAGCGGCTGGGTCTTGTCCCCGGGCGCGGGGGCCGGCCGGTCCGGGTGGACCGCGACCAGCCGGGCGTTGCCCTGCGCGTAGACGCTCTCCCGGCCGAAGAACTGGTAGCCGGACTCGATGAGCTGAAGGATCTCGTGCCCCAGCATCGCCTGGGGACCGCCTTCGTCGGCCGACTTGTTGCTGTCCCAGAGCGCGCCGTCACCCAGCTTCTCGATCTCCTGCCAGAAGTTGCCCGGATTCAACTGCCCGTTGGTCAGCATGCCTTCGATCTGCGGACCGAGACTGGTGACGATCTTGAAAACGGCACGCTCGGCGATGCCGCCGTCCATGAAGGCGTAGTTCACGGGCACGGACCACTTGGTCGTGTTCAGCCGCCGGCCCATCCGCGCGTCCTCGGGCAGCCGGTCCCCGACCTGGGGCTTGCCCTGCTGGTACGCGGCCCACGGGCCGGTGTCGCCGGTGCGGCCGAGGACGAGCTTGCGCTTCGCGTTGAGCGCCGCCGCCTGGGAGTTCGCCATCGTGTCCGACGCGGTACTGGTCAGATCGGCCCGGATGGTCGACTCCAGGGCCGCCACCAGCTCCGCCTTGCCACGCCCCTGCGGCGGGCCTATCAGGCCCTCCAGGTACTCGATGTTGTCGTTGAGGTCCCCGTTGAGCATCACCCACTTCGGCTTCAGATGGTTCGTCTCCCAGGTGTCGTACTCCGCGAGGTACTCGTCGATGCCGTCCGCCGCCTGGGCGACCAGCCTCCGCACCTCGTCGTCGATCTTGGACGGGTGGTGCATGCGCTGGATGTCCCCGGTCCCGGCCGAGACCTGGGCGGCCTGCGCCTCCCCCGAGGCCGAAGCGGCGGCAGGCGCCGGGCGGCTCATCACCCGGTGCGCGTTGGCCTCCGCCTCGCGCTCGAACCGGTCCGACGGATCGCTGACCCGCAGCCCGTCGCCCCGGTCCGTCCCGGCCACCGGCCCCCGGCGCTGCTGGAGGACGTGGGTCAGCTCGTGGGCGAGCGTGTGCTGGTCGATGCCGGAG
This sequence comes from Streptomyces sp. NPDC054975, assembly GCF_053609105.1. NCBI lineage: Bacteria > Bacillati > Actinomycetota > Actinomycetes > Kitasatosporales > Streptomycetaceae > Streptomyces > Streptomyces sp. NPDC054975. Next base: position 16,361 of record NZ_JBSGWV010000058.1, on the reverse strand, counting down.
GGCCCGGCGACGATATGGCTGCCGGAGGTGTAGGCCTCGGCGCCGAGCTCGGCCGCCGAGGCCCGGGCGGCGGAGTCGGTGTGGAGACGCACGTCGGAGAAGTCGGCCCCGAAGCGGGCCTCCATGTCGGCGCGGCTGCGGTCGTCCAGTGGCCGGCCGCCGCCGCGCAGGACCTTGTCCACGGCGGAGCGCTGGACCGGCGCCTCGTCCTCATGACCGCAGCCGGCGCCGTGCCGGTGTTCGTCCTGGGCGGCGCCTGCCCGGCGCAGCATCTGGACCACGGCTGCGTTCCCGGCCGAGCGCTGCAGGGCGAGCAGGGCCGGGGAGGGCGCCATGGGGCCAGGGGAGGTACGGTCCGCCGAGGCGTCCCGCTTCTTCGGAACCCGGTTGCTCGGGCGGTCGTACATGGAGGTCCCTTTCGGCGCAGGTCGTCTGCCTTCCCGGTATACCGGGGCGGTTCGACGCGCCGCCAGGTACGGCGGGGCAGACTTCCCGGCCCCCGGGGCCGCGTATCGCCGCCCGAAGGTCCCTCGGGTCACGCGTGGCAGGCCACCGGCATGCCGCCGTTCATCGCGGCCATGTCCCCGAAGACCTGCACCAGGTTCAGCGGCGAGCCCTCCGGCAGCCCGCTCAACTCCGCGTCAGCCCGGTGCAGGTTGGCCACCAGGCGCTCGCTCTCCCGCCACGCCGCGAACTCCCCGAGGTCCGCCCCGCGCGCCGTCTCCAGCGGCGTCGCGCCCTTCGCGTACCCCTCGGCCGCCAACTCGGCGACCCAGCGCAGATACCGCTCCGTCGCGTCGTACGCCGACGGGTCCGTCACGCGCCCGTGCCCCGGCACCACCGTCGGCGCGTCGAGCGAGCGCAGCAGGGCGAGCGCGCGGAGCGAACCGGCCAGCGAACCCATCGGAAGGAAAGGCGTCCCGCCGTGGAAGACGAGATCTCCCGTGAACGCCACGCCCTGCTCGGGGAGATGGACGATCGAGTCGCCGGTCGTGTGCGCGGTCCCGGGGTGCAGTACGCGCACCTCCAGCTCACCTACGTACAGGCTCAGCCGCTCGCGGTACGTGACCGAGGGAGGCGTCACCTCGATCTCGCCGAAGTCGGTCTGCGGCCACAGCAGATGGAGCTGTCGACCGGCGGCGAGCTGCTCGGCCCGGCAGTTCTCGTGACCGACGATCCGCGCCTCCGGCAGGAACACCCCGTTGCCGTACGTGTGGTCGCCGTGGTGGTGCGTGGAGACGATGGTGCGGGGGAGCGGCAGCGCCTCCGCGAGCACGGCCGCGCGGAGCAGTCGTGCGCGGCGCTCGGTGGCGGCCGTGTCCACGAGCAGCGACTCGCGGGCGTCCCCCACGAACCCGGCGTTGTTCAGGCACCAGCCGCCGTCGGGCTGGACGAAGGCGCGCACGTGCGGTGCGAGCGCCACGACGTAGGGATCGGTGACGGACAAGGTTTCCCCCCGACGAGAAGGGCGAGAGCCCGGACGAGAAGGACGAGTGCCCAACTGACGGACGGCAGCCTGCCAGGCGGGCCCGGCCGGGGGGAAGATTCGGCGATTCGTCCGATCAGTGATCGTCCCAGTGGTTGCCGTGCGCCGCGTGGCGGTGGCCGTCGTGCTCGTAGTCGACGTGGTCGCCGTGCGTGACGGCCGTGTGCCCGCAGTCCGGTCCGTGCGTGTGGTCGGGGTGGGTGTGCGGGACGTGGGACGTGGGCTCGCACTCGTCCCAGTGCCCGGAGTGCTCGCGATGCAGATGACCGTCATGGGCGTAGTCGACGTGGTCGTGGTGCGTCACGGCGGTGTGCCCGCACGAGGGTCCGTGGGTGTGCGCGTGCGTGGGGTGCTCGTGGTGGAGAAGGGTCATGACATCGCCTCTGTGAGGGTGTGGGGGGAGGGGTGTGTGACGGCTCCAGGCTAGCCCTGAATGTCGGAGTCGTCCCGATTCCGTCCCTGTGTGGCGACGTGCCCCGCCGGGGGAACCCCGCTTGCGGGGGACGGTGGCCACGGTGATCGTTCGAGGTATGAAGGCGATCAGCTACAGCCGGTACGGCGGACCCGAGGTGCTCGAGTACGGCGAACGGCCCGACCCGAAGGTCGGCCCCGACGACGTCCTCGTGAAGGTACGGGCCGCCGCCGTGAACCCGGTCGACTGGAAGGCCCAGGCCGGCTATCTGGACGGGATGATCGACGCCGTCTTCCCGGTGATCCCCGGCTGGGACGTCTCCGGGGTCGTCGTCCAGCCCGGGGTCTCCGTCACCGAGTTCACCGTCGGCGACGAGGTCATGGGCTACGTCCGCGAGGACTTCCTCTCCCGCGGCACCTTCGCGGAGTACGTCGCCGCCCCCGTCCGTACCCTCGCCCGCAAGCCCCGCACCGTCGGCTTCGAGGAGTCCGCCGCCCTCCCGCTGGCCGGGCTCACCGCCTATCAGGTCCTCCACCAGGCCCTCGCCGTCCGCCGGGGCGAGACGGTCCTCGTGCACGCGGCGGCCGGCGGCGTGGGCTCCATGGCCGTCCAGATCGCCCGCCACCTCGGCTGCCGGGTCATCGGCGCCTCGCGCGAGGAGGGCCAGGAGCGGCTCAAGGAGCTGGACGCCGAACCCGTCGTCTACGACGAGCACACCTTCGTCCAGCAGGTCCGCGACCTCGCGCCCCAGGGCGTGGACGCGGCCTTCGACACCATCGGCGGGCCCTTCCTCAAGAAGACCGCGGACGTCCTGGCCCCCGAGGGCCGCCTCGCCTCGGTCGCGGACGGCGAGGTGCTCGCCCTGGGCGGCCGCTACTTCTGGGTCCGCCCGGACCCCGAGGACCTCGCCGCGCTCGCCGGTCTGGTCGACGAGGGCGTGCTCTCCGTACGGGTCGCCCGGAGCTTCCCCCTGGAGCAGGCGGCCGACGCCCAGCGCGCCAACCGCGAGGGCGGGCTGAACGGCAAGGTCGTGGTCACGGTGGCCTGGCCCGACTGAGAGACCGGGCTGCTCCTGCGGGGACATGGAGCGCGACCTACAGCAACGACCCGCACCCCCCGCGCGAACCACACCCACAGCACCTGCGGCCACGCCCCGCCCCTACAGCACGACCGCCACCGCGAACCCGGCCAGCGCGACCGTGCAGGCCGTCGCCAGCAGCGCGCCCCGGTGCGAGAGCGCCCCCGGCCGCGCCGCGTCCAGGGCGTGGATCCGGCGGTGGGCCACGGCCAGGAAGCCGACCCAGACCAGCGCGATCAGCGCGGCACCCGCCACCCCCGCCGTCGTGATCTCGTCGCTGATCGCCGACTTCACGGCGAGTACGGCCACGATCGTGCAGGTCAGCGTCGTACGCCGCCACGCGAGCCGGGTCCGTTCCGGCTGGAGCCCCGGATCCCGGGCCGGAGCCACGGCCTCGCTCACCGCCCGGCCCAGCCGAAGAGGATGACCACCACCATCGCGAGCGCCACCACGGCGACCGCGAGGCTCAGCACCGTCGGGAACCGCGACACCGGAAGGTCCTCCCCGCGCCGCATCGCCCGCTCGCACCGCACCCAGTGGTTCACCGCGCGCAGCGCGCACAGCACGCCCGCGGCGAGCAGCGCGAGCGCGAGCCCGACCCGTACGCCCCAGCGCAGGTCCGGCAGGAACTGGTCGACGGCGAACCCGCCACCGACGAGCGCGAGCGCCGTCCGGATCCAGGCGAGGAAGGTGCGCTCGTTGGCCAGCGAGAACCGGTAGTCCGGAGTCTCGCCCTCGTCCCGGATCCGCCGCGGCGCGAACCACAGCCGCAGACTCTGCACGAAGTCACTCACCCGGGCACCTTAACCGCGTCCTCGCCCGGCCACCTCAAGCGCCGTGCGCCCGCAGCCGTTCGTACGCGGCCAGGCCGTCCGGGACCCAGGCCCACTCGCCGAGCCGCGCGACGACCTCCGCCTCCGGCAGGAACGCGTGCCAGGCGACCTCCTCCACCTGCGGGTCCACCGGCAGGTCGCAGCGCACCTGGTAGACCGCCGACCACCACTTCCCGGCGACGCCCCCGGAGTCGTAAAGGAACCGGAACAGCGGCTCAGGGCGCGGCAGCCCCGTGACCCCCAGCTCCTCCTCCGCCTCCCGCAGCGCCGCGTCGTCGTACGACTCGCCCGCGCCGACGACACCGCCGACGAACATGTCGTACATCGACGGATAGACCAGCTTCCCGGGCGTACGCCGGTGCACGAAGATCCGGCCCTCGGCGTCCCGTACCTGGATGAACGTGCAGCGATGGATCAGGCCCCGCGCGTACACCTCGGCGCGCGGGGCCTGTCCGATCACCTCGTCGTGCTCGTCGACGACGTCGAGTACCTCTTCGGCGGGGTTCATGCCCCCATCCCATCACTGACCCATGACGTACTTCACCGTCGGACCGGTCGTCCAGCCGCCGTCCACGGCCAGCTCCGCGCCCGTCACGTAGGAGGCCGCGCCCGACAGCAGGAAGACGACGGCGCCCGCGACCTCGTGCGCCTCGCCGACCCGCCCCATCGGGGTGTTGGGGTACCTGCCCTCGCCCTTCTCGATGCCGAGTCCGGCGGTCATGGGGGTGTACGTCATGCCCGGGTGGACCGAGTTGACGCGGATCCCCGCCGTGCCCAGCTCCACCGCGCCGATCTTCGTCAGACCGCGTACGCCCCACTTCGAGGCGCCGTACCCGGCGGTGAGCGCGAGCCCCATCAGGACGGCGGCCGAGGAGATGTTGACGATCGAGCCGCCGCCGGCCTCCCTCATCGCCGGGACCGCGGCCTTCATGCCGATGAAGACACCGGTCAGGTTGATGTCGAGCACCTTGCGGAAGTTCTCGACGGACTCGGTCTCCAGGAAGGCGCCGGTGGATATCCCGGCGTTGTTCACCAGACCGTGGAGCCCGCCGAACTCGGCGACCGCGTACGCGACGGCCGACGCCCACGCCTCCTCGGAGGTCACGTCGTGATGGCGGAAGCGCGCCCGCTCGCCCAGCTCCGCCGCGGTCGCCTCGCCCTCGTCGTCGAGGACGTCGGTGATCACGACGTTCGCGCCGGCGGCGACGGCCTGCCGCGCGGCCTCGGCGCCCAGGCCGCGGGCGCCGCCGGTGACGAGGACGGTCCTGCCGGCGAGGTCGTGGAGGCGGGGGTTCCCGGTCATGGGAGGTCCTTCCGGATCGAGGGCGGGGGAGCCTGGAGCAGGGCCGTCGTGGTCTGGACGAGGTCGGCGAGGAAGAGCTCCTCGTCCGTCAGAGGGGCGGTGCCGTCGAGGTACTGCCGGGCCCGGTCGGCCATCGCGGCGCCGACGACGGTGAGCGCCAGGTCGAGCCGCTCGAGCCGCAGTGGCTCGGGCAGGCCGGTCAGACAGGCCTCGACCCGCTCGATCAGCCGCCAGTAGACGGTGCCGTCGAGCGTGGGGTGCGGCGTGCGGGTGCGCACCCCGCTCTCGTGGCTGAGCTGGGCGGAGATCCGCAGGCAGCGACGGCCGCGCCCGGTGCGCAGCTCGCTCGCCTCGGCGCCGACCAGGGCCCGCAGCAGCGCGCGCGGCTCGTCGGGCGCCTCGGCCAGGAGCGGTGCGAGGACCTGCTCCGTACGTCGCTGGCGGCCGGCCATCACCGCGTCGAGCAGGCCCGCACGCGAGCCGAAGTGGTACTGCACGGCCGACGGGTTGCTCTGGCCCGCGAGGGCCACGATGTCCCGCAGCTGGGCGCCGTCGACGCCCTGCGCCGCGAAGACCTCCTCGGCCGCGCGGATGAGTTTCTCCCGGGTCCCGGGCCCCGACGTCCTCGCCATGCGGCCCACATTAATGTCCGACATTAGAAAACGGGAGAGTCCTGGGCGGGTCCGAACGGTTGACTCGATACATTCGTGTATCCAAGATTCGGTCCATGTCGTACGACGCTGATGTGATCGTGGTCGGAGCCGGCCTCGCCGGCCTGGTGGCCACCGCCGAACTCGTGGACGCCGGGCGGAGCGTCATCCTGCTCGACCAGGAACCCGAACAGTCCCTGGGAGGCCAGGCCCACTGGTCCTTCGGCGGTCTCTTCCTCGTCGACTCGCCCGAGCAGCGCCGACTGCGGATCAAGGACAGTCACGACCTCGCCCTCCAGGACTGGCTCGGGACCGCCGGCTTCGACCGCGCCGAGGACCGCTGGCCGAGGAAATGGGCGGAGGCGTACGTCGACTTCGCGGCGGGCGAGAAGCGGTCCTGGCTGCACGCGCGCGGGGTGCGGTTCTTCCCCGTGGTCGGCTGGGCCGAGCGCGGCGGCTACGGCGCGACCGGGCACGGCAACTCGGTGCCCCGCTTCCACATCACCTGGGGCACCGGCCCCGGCCTCGTCGCCCCCTTCGAACAACGGGTCCGCGAGGGCGTGGCCCGGGGCCTCGTGCAGTTCCGCTTCCGGCACCGCGTGACCGCCCTCGGCCGCACGGCCGGAGCCGTCGACACCGTCAGCGGCGAGATCCTGGAGCCGTCCACCGCCGAGCGCGGCACCGCGAGCAGCCGGGAGGCCACCGGCACCTTCGAGCTCCGCGCCCAGGCGGTGATCGTCACGTCGGGCGGCATCGGCGGCAACCACGACCTCGTACGCAAGCAGTGGCCCGACCGGCTCGGCACCCCGCCCGCGAAGCTGCTCTCCGGCGTCCCCGCCCATGTCGACGGACTGATGCTCGGCATCACCGAGGAGGCCGGGGCACACCACATCAACCGCGACCGGATGTGGCACTACACCGAGGGCATCGAGAACTGGAACCCGATCTGGGCCAAGCACGGCATCCGCATCCTGCCCGGCCCGTCCTCGCTCTGGCTGGACGCGCGCGGCCGCCGGCTGCCCGTCCCGCTCTTCCCGGGCTTCGACACCCTCGGCACGCTCGAACACATCATGCGCACCGGACACGACCACACCTGGTTCGTCCTCGACCGGCGCATCATCGGCAAGGAGTTCGCGCTCTCGGGCTCGGAGCAGAACCCGGACCTCACCGGGAAGTCGGTCCGCGACGTCATCGGCCGGGCCCGCGCGGACGTCCCCGGCCCGGTGAAGGCGTTCATGGAGCACGGCGTCGACTTCGTCGTCGAGAACGACCTGACCGCCCTCGTGCGGGGCATGAACGCGCTCACGGACGAGCCGCTGATCGACGAGGCGGAGCTGCGCCGCGAGATCACGGCCCGGGACCGCGAGATCGCCAACCCCTTCACCAAGGACCTCCAGGTCACGGCGATCCGGGGCGCCCGGAAGTACCTGGGCGACAAGCTGATCCGTACCGCGCCCCCGCACCGGATCCTGGACCCCAAGGCCGGTCCGCTGATCGCCGTACGCCTCAACATCCTCACCCGGAAGTCGCTCGGCGGCCTGGAGACGGACCTGTCGTCGCGGGTGCTCCAGGAGAACGGCGAGGTACTTCAGGGGGTGTACGCGGCGGGCGAGGCGGCCGGCTTCGGCGGCGGAGGCGTCCACGGCTACCGCTCCCTGGAGGGCACCTTCCTCGGCGGCTGCATCTTCTCGGGCCGAGCGGCGGGCAGGGCGGCGGCGCGGGCGGTGGCGTAGCAGCGCCGTACGCCCCGGAACCCCGAACGCACCGGACCGGGTCCGGAAACGCCCGAGTGGCGTCCGGACCCGGTCCAGGGAGCTGCACGGCGCTACAGCACCAGCGACAGCAGCAGGACGAAGACGATGCCGACGACCGAGATGATCGTCTCCATCACCGACCAGGTCTTGATCGTCTGGCCGACGTTCATGCCGAAGTACTCCTTCACCAGCCAGAAACCGGCGTCGTTCACATGGCTGAAGAAGAGCGAACCGGCACCGATCGCGAGGACGAGCAGCGCGGTCTCACTCGTCCCCATGCCCTCGGCGAGCGGGGCCACCAGGCCGGCCGCCGAGATCGTCGCGACGGTCGCGGAGCCGGTGGCGAGGCGGATCGCCACCGCGATCAGCCAGGCGAGGAGCAGCGCGGGGATCGACCAGTTCTTGGAGAAGTCCAGGATCATCTGGCCCACGCCGACGTCGATCAGGGTCTGCTTGAAGCCACCGCCCGCACCGACGATCATCAGCACGCCCGCGATCGGGGCGAGGGACTTCTCGACGGTCGAGGAGAGCCGCTGCTTGGTGAAGCCGGCCGCACGGCCCAGCGTGAACAGGCCCACGAGGACGGCGGCGAGCAGCGCGATGAGCGGCGAGCCGATGACGTCGGTGACCTTCTGCAGGCCGTTGTCAGGGTTGTCGACGACGATGTCGACGAGCGCCTTGACCAGCATCAGGACGACGGGCAGCAGCACGGTCGCGACGGTGGCGCCGAAGCCGGGACGCTTCTCCAGGTCCTCGGAGGGGCGCGCGGCTCCCCCAAAGGACTGCAGCATGTTCTCCGGGGCGGGGATGTCGACCCAGCGGGCCGCGTACCGGGCGAACAGCGGACCGGCGATGATCACGGTCGGGATGGCGACCAGGACACCGAGGGCGAGCGTGACGCCGAGGTTGGCGCCCAGCGCGTCGATGGCGACCAGCGGGCCGGGGTGCGGCGGGATCAGACCGTGCATCACCGACAGACCGGCGAGGGCGGGCACGCCGATCCGCATCAGTGAGTAGTTGCCGCGCTTGGCGACCAGCAGCACCACCGGGATCAGCAGCACGATGCCGACCTCGAAGAAGAGCGGCAGTCCGATCACCGAGGCGATCAGCACCATCGCCCACGGCATGGCCCGCCCACTGGCCTTGGCGAGGATCGTGTCGACGATCTGGTCCGCGCCGCCGGAGTCGGCGAGCAGCTTGCCGAGGATCGCGCCGAGCGCGATCAGCACGCCCACACCCGCCACGGTCTTGCCGAGACCGGAGGTGAAGGAGTCGATGGTCGCCCCGAGCGGCGCCCCGGCGAAGGCACCCAGGGCGAGCGAGCCGATGGTCAGGGCCAGGAAGGCGTGCAGCTTGAACTTGGTGATGAGCAGGACGATGACGGCGATGCCCGCGAGCACGGCTATGCCCAGCTGGGCGTTGCCGGCCGAGGTGATCGGCTCGACGGCGTCCGCTGCCAGCATCTCGACGCTGAGACTGGTCACGGTGGTTCCTTAGGGGACGGGGTGGGGCAGGAGGGGGTACGCGAGGGGGCGACGCCGAGGGATCGACGTACGGAAGAAGGTCGACGTACAGAAGGAGGTGGACGTACGGACGTACCGGGCGCTCACCGACCGACGAGCCGCCCCAGCGCGGCGACCGCCCGCGCGGCGATCTCCTCGGGCGAGCCCGAGACGTCGACGGCAACACCGGCCTCGTCCTCGCCGAGCGGCTCCAGCGTCGCGAACTGCGAATCGAGCAGGGCCGTCGGCATGAAGTGCCCCTTGCGCCCGGCCATCCGCCGCTCGATCAGCTCGCGGTCGCCGGTCAGATGGAGGAAGACCACGTCCGGGGCGGCCGCCCGCAGCCGGTCCCGGTACATCCGCTTGAGCGCCGAACTGCTCACCACCCCGCCGTGCCCTTCCCGGCCGTGCGCCCAGCGCCCGATCGCGTCGAGCCACGGACCGCGGTCGGCGTCGTCCAGCGGGACGCCGGCGGACATCTTGGCGACGTTCGCCGCCGGGTGGAAGTCGTCACCCTCGGCGTAGGGGACGCCGAGGGCGTCCGCCACCAGCGGTCCGATGGTCGTCTTGCCGGTACCGGCGACGCCCATCACGACGACGACCGGGGGGACCGTCGGGGAGGTGGTGCTCATGAGGTGGTGCCTCGCTGTCTTCTTCGACATCGATCCGTCGCGCTCATGAAACCCATTGGGTACGACGTATTCAAGACCCTGTGACATTAAAGTCATACTTTTTGTTCCCGATCTTGGTCGCCGCGTAGGCTGACCTCCATGACGACATCGGCCCAGGGGCTTCATTCGCACGTCCTCGCCACCCTGGGCCTCGCGATCACCGCGGGGGAGTACCCGCCCGGCAGCGTGCTGCGCACCGACGAGCTCGCCCAGCGCTTCGACGTCTCGCGCACCGTGGTCCGCGAGGTCGTCCGCGTCCTGGAATCCATGCACCTCGTCGAGTCCCGCCGCCGCGTCGGCGTGACCGTCCTGCCGACCGCGCAGTGGAACGTCTACGACCCCCAGGTCATCCGCTGGCGCCTGGCCGGCGCCGACCGCCCCCGCCAGCTGCGCTCGCTCACCGTCCTCCGCTCGGCGGTCGAACCCGTCGCCGCCGGCCTCGCCGCCGTCCACGCCACCCCCGAGCAGTGCCGCGAGCTGACCGAGCAGGCGCTCGGCATGGTCGCCACCTCGCGCGGCCGGCAGCTGGAGGCGTACCTCGTCCACGACATCGCCTTCCACCGGGTCGTCCTCAACGCCTCCGGCAACGAGATGTTCGCCCGGCTCGGCGACGTGGTCGCCGAGGTCCTCACCGGCCGCACGCACCACCAGGTGATGTTCGAGGACCCCGACCCGGCGGCCGTCACCCTGCACGTCCAGGTCGCCGAGGCCGTACGGGAGCGGGACGCGGTCCGCGCCGAGGAGCTGACCCGGCAGATCGCGGTCGGCGCACTGAAGGAACTGGACGTTCTCGCGCCGTAAAGCCTTCCGATCCCAGGCGTTTGCCGTGGAGGAACCTCAGAATTAGCTCAAATATGGGCGAGCAGTGACATTGGCCACTGCCGAATTCCCGCCGTGCCGTGACGATGTGCGCTGGCCGTGAGAGCCGTGGACGACCTCCACGCGCGCGGCCGGGTACCGCACAGACCCTCCCCCTCACGAAGGCGAACAACTCCATGAGTGACCGCACCCTCCCTGCGGCCGACACGCTGTCCGCCACGCCGCCACCGGCGGCGGCGACCGGAGCGTCCCCCCACGTCGACGCCGGTGACGCCGGTTACCGCAAGGACCTCAAGTCCCGGCACATCAACATGATCGCCATCGGCGGCGCCATCGGCACCGGCCTCTTCCTCGGCGCCGGCGGCCGCATGGCCAACGCGGGACCGTCCCTCTTCATCGCCTACGCCGTCTGCGGCGTCTTCGCCTTCTTCGTGGTGCGGGCCCTCGGCGAGCTGGTCCTCTACCGCCCCTCCTCCGGAGCCTTCGTCTCCTACGCCCGTGAGTTCATGGGCGAGAAGGGCGCCTACACGGCCGGCTGGCTCTACTTCCTCAACTGGTCGACCACCGCCATCGCCGACATCACCGCGGCCGCGACCTACGCCCACTTCTGGGCCATGTTCAGCGACGTCCCGCAGTGGATCCTCGCCCTGATCGCCCTCGCGGTCGTCCTCGCCGCCAACCTCATCTCCGTGAAGTACTTCGGCGAGATGGAGTTCTGGTTCGCGATCATCAAGGTCGGCGCCCTCGTCGCCTTCATGCTGATCGGCATCTTCCTGGTCGTGACCTCGCACGACATCGGCGGCCACACCCCGGGCCTGTCCACCATCACGGACAACGGCGGCGTCTTCCCCACCGGTGTCATGCCGATGCTGCTGCTGATCCAGGGCGTGGTCTTCGCCTACGCCTCCGTCGAGCTGTGCGGCGTCGCCGCCGGCGAGACCGAGAACCCCGAGAAGATCATGCCGCGGGCGATCAACTCGATCATGTGGCGCGTGGGCCTCTTCTACGTCGGCTCCGTCGTCCTGCTCGCCCTGCTCCTGCCGTACACCGCGTACTCCGGCGACCAGAGCCCCTTCGTCACGGTCTTCGACAAGCTGGGCATCCCCGGCGCCGCGGGCATCATGAACCTGGTCGTCCTCACGGCCGCGCTCTCCAGCCTCAACTCCGGCCTGTACTCCACCGGCCGCATCCTGCGCTCCATGTCGCTGTCGGGCTCCGCGCCCAAGTTCACCGGCGTCATGAACAAGGGCGGCGTCCCCTACGGCGGCATCCTGCTGACCGCCGCCTTCGGTGTCCTCGGCGTCGGCCTGAACTACCTCATGCCCGGCGAGGCCTTCGAGCTCGTGCTGAACTTCGCCTCCATCGGCATCATCGGCACCTGGGCCATGATCATGGTCTGCTCGCTGCTGTTCGTGAACCGCTCCAAGGAAGGCCGGGTCACCCGCCCCGGCTACCAGCTGCCCTGGGCCCCGTACACCCAGATCGTCACGCTGCTCTTCCTCGGCTCGGTCCTCGTCCTGATGTGGATGGACGGCGGCATCAGCCGCACCACCGTGAACTGCCTCCCGCTGATCGCGCTCGCGCTCGTCGGCGGCTGGTTCCTGGTCCGCAAGCGGGTCCGCGCGACCGCGGCGACGCACCAGGGCTGACGAACCCCCCACGGGGCGACGAGACCCCCGCAGGCGGCGGCCTGCGGGGGTCTCATGCCATGTCCGGCCCCTGATCGAGGCCATGGAGCCGCAGCCGGCTCTCGAACCGCATCGGCTCCCCGGTCACGGGGTCGGTGAACTCCAACACCCGCGCGAGCAGTTGCAGCGGCCGCCCGTAGTCCTCCGGCCCGTCCTCCCGGACCACCGGATAGACCGGATCGTTCAGGATCGGCAGCCCCAGGGCGTTCATGTGCACCCGCAGCTGATGCGTGCGCCCGGTCGCCGGCAGCAGCCGGTACCGCCCGAGGCCACCGCGCCGCTCGACCAGCTCGATCCGGCTCTCGCTGTTCGGCTCGCCCGGCTCCTCCCGCGCGGCGATCACCCCGCGCTCCTTCACGATCCGGCTCCGTACGGTCACCGGCAGCGCGACCTCCGGGTCGTACGCCGCCACCGCCTCGTACTCCTTGCCGACCAGCCGGTCCCGGAACAGCGTCTGGTACGCCCCCCGGTCCCCGGGCCGCACCACGAACAGCACCAGCCCGGCCGTCAGCCGGTCGAGTCGGTGCGCGGGCTGCAGCTCCGGCACCCCCAGCTCCCGCCGCAGCCGCGCGAGCGCCGTCTCGGTCACATGCCGCCCCCGAGGCATCGTCGCCAGGAAGTGCGGCTTGTCGATCACGACGATCCGCTCGTCCCGGTGGACGACGCCGACCTCGAACGGCACCCGCTCCTCGACGGGAAAGTCCCGGTGGAACCAGAGGTACGTTCCGGCCACGTACGGCTCGTCCTCCGTGACGGGCCCGGCCAGCCCGACGAACCGCCCCTCGCGCACCATCTCCCGCACCCGCGCGTCTCCGACGGCGCCCCCGAACCGCCCCCGCAAGTACTCCCCGACGGTCGCCCACTCCTCCGCGCCGACCTCGGGCAACCGCACCCGCACAGGATCGATCCCCGCCCGCTGCCCCAGCGGCGCGACCGGCGTTCTCGCCCTGCGTCTCACAACTCCCACCGATCCGTAACGCAAGAAGGACCCCACATCGCGTGGGGTCCTTCGCTGGTGTCCGAGGGGGGACTTGAACCCCCACGCCCGATAAAGGGCACTAGCACCTCAAGCTAGCGCGTCTGCCATTCCGCCACCCGGACAAGGTGTCTGTCTTTCCGGCCGCTCGGCCGTTCCGACGTGGAAAACCATAGCAAACATTGGAGGGGGTCGATCACCACCCCCGGTCCGGCCGGAACCGTGTGACGGGCGGATGTCGGTCGGTGGCCGCCCTTGGGCCCGGAGGGTCGGGCGCGCGAGGATGGGGGCGTCCACCAGCAAGCACGTGGGGCACGTAGTGGGAGGAAGCAGCGTGAGCGAGTCGAACACGGCCCGGAGCGTCACCGGCGAGGACGAGGTCGTGGACCTCTGTCGTGACCTCATCCGCATCGACACCAGCAACTACGGCGACCACTCCGGCCCGGGCGAGCGGGCGGCGGCGGAGTACGTCGCCGAGAAGCTCGCCGAGGTCGGTCTCGAGCCGAAGATCATCGAGTCGCACAAGGGGCGGGCCTCCACCGTCGCCCGGATCGAGGGCGAGGACCCCTCGCGGCCGGCCCTCCTCATCCACGGCCACACCGACGTCGTGCCGGCCAACGCCGCGGACTGGACCCACGACCCCTTCTCCGGCGAGATCGCCGACGGCTGCGTCTGGGGCCGGGGCGCGGTCGACATGAAGGACATGGACGCGATGACCCTCGCGGTCGTGCGGGACCGGATGCGCAGCGGCCGTAAGCCCCCGCGGGACATCGTCCTGGCGTTCCTCGCCGACGAGGAGGCGGGCGGCACGTACGGCGCCCGCCATCTCGTCGACCACCACCGGGACCTCTTCGACGGCGTCACGGAGGCGATCGGCGAGGTCGGCGGCTTCTCCTTCACCGTCAACGAGAACCTGCGGCTCTATCTGGTCGAGACGGCCCAGAAGGGCATGCACTGGATGCGGCTGACCGTCGAGGGCACGGCCGGGCACGGGTCGATGACCAACAACGACAACGCCATCACGGAGCTCTGCGAGGCCGTGGGCCGCCTCGGCCGCCATCAGTGGCCGGTGAGGGTCACCAAGACCGTACGGTCCTTCCTGGACGAGCTCTCCGACGCGCTGGGGACCCCGCTCGACCCCGAGGACATGGAGGCGACGCTCGCCAAGCTGGGCGGCATCGCCAAGATGGTCGGCGCCACGCTGCGGAACTCGGCCGCCCCGACCATGCTCGGCGCCGGATACAAGGTCAACGTCATCCCCGGCCAGGCCACGGCGCACGTCGACGGACGGTTCCTGCCCGGGTACGAGGAGGAGTTCCTGGCCGACCTCGACCGGATCCTCGGCCCCCGGGTCAAGCGCGAGGACGTGCACGGGGACAAGGCCCTCGAGACCAGCTTCGACGGCGACCTCGTGGACGCGATGCAGCTGGCCCTCAAGGCCGAGGACCCGATCGCCCGCGCGGTGCCGTACATGCTCTCCGGCGGCACGGACGCCAAGTCCTTCGACGACCTCGGCATCCGCTGCTTCGGCTTCGCGCCGCTCCAGCTGCCGCCCGAGCTGGACTTCGCCGGGATGTTCCACGGCGTGGACGAGCGGGTGCCGGTCGACGGTCTGAAGTTCGGTGTCCGCGTGCTCGACCGATTCATCGACGCCTCCTGAGCCGTTCCTCGCTCACTGGTTTTCAGATAATCGGCCGTGCGTGCGGCAGTGACCGGAAAGAGTGAATGCGCTCATAGGCTCGTAGCCCCATTACTTCCCCCTCGTTACAGGTGGTGCGGTCCGCGGCTGGGATCGCATTGCCAACAAGGAGGAATAATGATCAAGAAGGTCGTCGCTGCTGCGGCTGCCACGGGCGGTCTCGTTCTCGCGGGTGCGGGCATGGCCGTTGCCGACTCGGGTGCCCAGGGTGCCGCCATCGGTTCCCCCGGCGTTCTCTCGGGCAACGTCGTCCAGGTGCCGGTTCACATCCCGGTGAACGTGTGCGGCAACACGGTCTCCGTGATCGGGCTGCTGAACCCCGCCTTCGGCAACACCTGCGTCAACGCCTGACGTTGTCCTCGACCCGTGAGGGTCTGAGCCAGGCCGGCCCCGGAGTGCGTGCCATGCACTCCGGGGCCGGCGGGCATTTCCGCCCCGGGCGTTCGTGCCCGGAGGCTCCTCTTCTGAAGCCAGAAGGCAGAAGCCGAGAAGGCAGGGAACAAGCTATGCGACAGGTCACGCGCAAGGGCCTGATCACCGTTGCGGCCGCGGGCGGCGTCATCGCCCTCGGCGGTGGTTATGCGAATGCCGATTCGGGCGCGAACGGCACGGCCTCGAACTCCCCGGGCGTCGCGTCCGGCAATTCCGTCCAGGTCCCGGTGCACGCGCCGGTGAACGTCTGCGGAAACACGGTCAACGTCGTCGGGCTGCTCAACCCGACGTTCGGCAACAAGTGCGCCAACGTCTCCAAGCCGGGCACGGGCAAGCACCGCGGCTCCTCGGCCGAGGCCGGCACCAGCAACTCGCCGGGCGTCGGCTCCGGCAACAACGTCCAGGTGCCGGTCGACGTCCCCGTGAACGCCTGCGGGAACAGCGTCTCGGTCGTCGGCGCCATCAACCCGGCGTTCGGCAACGAATGCGGCAACGGCGTCGAGCCGACGCACCCGGGCAACCCCGGAAACCCGGGGAGCCCCGGAAACCCCGGCAACCCCGGTAACCCGGGCAATCCGGGTGAGCCGGGTAACCCCGGCAACCCTGGTAACCCGGGCAACCCCGGGACTCCGGGCGAGCCTGGCAACCCGGGCACCCCCGGCAACCCCGGGGACTCGGGCGAGTCCGAAGGACCCGGCACGCCGGACGGGCCGAACACGCCTGGTACGCACACGATCACGCAGCCCGCGGCGTCCGAGGAGCTGGCGCAGACCGGTTCCGGCCCGCTCGGCGTGGCCGTCCCGGCCGGTGCCGCCCTGCTGCTCGCCGGATCGGTGCTCTACCGCCGCGCCCGCCGGTCCGCCTAGGGAGTGTCCGGAAAGTATGGTCGTCCGCCCGAAGGGCGGGGCTCGCGGCGTCCGGTGCGTGCGATCGCAAGGCGGAGGAGGGAGTCGACGCGGAGCGTCGGCGACTGACGACAACGCGGCGAGCGTGCGTGCCGGGCGTCGCGAGCCAGGCCAGACTTTCCGGACACGACCTCGGACAGCCGCGCGACGTGA